>JBKDOR010000073.1:0-12823 GCA_046342775.1 Synechococcaceae cyanobacterium | reverse complement strand
CCTTGCGGAAATTGCGTACCGATTCAACCGTCGATTCAATTTGAAGACACTGCATCAGCGGCTCCTGATAGCTGCAGTGGGCTGCCCACCATGCCCAGAGCGGCTCCTGCGTTCTGCGGAGTCTTCTTGCTGATCAGGAGCAACCAAGATCATGATTGTGGTGGTTGCCCTTTACTGGACAGGTTGGGCCCCTGAAATCATTAACTCTGGACGGGTGGGACAGTGTTCGAACTCAGTATAGACCAATTGGGGAGTTCTGCCTGCCAAGGAGCTATGGGGCCTACCATGGCAATACCTCCAGAGGAAGTGGGCCAGGCTGATTTCAGCCTCCCAGCCGTCGCCATAGGATAGGCCCGCAGGTCAACCTCCTCATACTTGAGAGTCCTCCACAGTCTTTCCACCAAGATGTTGTCGTAACAACGCTTTCTACCCGACCAACTGATCTTGATCTCTTCTGCTTTGAGCCTAGCCACGAATTCTGCGGAGGTGTACTGACAGCCCTGGTCGGAGTCGAAGATCTGTGGCTTGCGGCCAGCACTGAGGGCCATCTCCAAGGCCTCCAGACAGAACTCCGTGTCAAGGCTGCCCGTGAGTTTCCAGCTGAGCACGTGCCTGGAGTGGAGATCCATGATCGCTACCAGGTAGAGAAAGCCTTTCAGCAAGGGGATGTAGGTGAAGTCAGTCGCCCATATCTGATCCACTTCTGTGATCTGCTTGAGAGCAAACAGGCAGGGGAATCGCTCGGATGGTTGGCCAGGAATCGTGGTGCGGGGCTTCTGATAAATCGCGCCTAACCCCATGCGGCGCATGAGGTGTCGGCCACGGTCACGACCTATCGGGATGCCCTCATTGGCCAGATAGTGCACCATACGCCGGCTGCCGCTGCAGGGATCTTCCAGGTAGAGGGAATCGAGCCTCGCCATGATCCGCAGCGTCGCCTCACGTACCGGGACCGGGCGGAAGTACAGGCTGGATCGTGGTAGGCCCAATAGCTCACATTGGCGGCTGATCCTGAGCTCAGGATGTTTGCCATCGACAAGTCTGCAAAGTTCAAGGGCATCAGAGCAGCTGAGATTTTTTTTGAGCCACTCCAGCTCCATCTGCAGCTTGCCGTAGCCGTTAGACGTCTGCGTAGCAGTACTGCTGAAACAGCTCTGCCTCCTTGTCCTTGTTTTTCTTGCCCCGTACGAAAAGCTCGCTGGCATTTTCCAGGAGCTGGCGCTTTCACTGGCTCACCTGAATGGGGTCGCCCCGAAAGGGGCGCTGATCGTTCTAAGTCAGGCGTGCTCTGCTGCGATCTCCTGGATCGACCTGCGACCACTGATCGCCTCCATGGCGACCTGCCGCAAGCGGAAGCTTTAGGTTAGGGCCTTGAACTCGGGACTGTGGGTACGGCGCTGGTTCAACTCCTGCGGAGAAGGCTGCGCTTTCGGTAGCTGACCCTTTCAGGGGTTGTGCCCCGCCTTAGAGGTTAACGATCGGAGCTGTCCAGAAAATCGGACCACCTCACACTTCTCCATTGGCATAAACCAGACAATCTTCCGCTCTGGCTTGTGGTTGAGCTGTTTAAAGGAATATACTCATCTCCACAGAAGAGCCCTAAATCCAAAAAGTTAAATTTGCTTACGGGTTGGTCCTGGGCTTCGCCTTTACCTTGAGCCACTGCCATAAGGTTGAATGATTTTGAGACTCCCGAGTCAGTGCGACGCAAAAATCACCAAAAAAAGCAATGATTGTTTTCCCTGACAATCTGTTGTAATCGATTTGACAGCCCAGCACCAGCGCCCTATGATCAAACTTCTTGATTCCCCTCCAAACCAAAGCCGTCTCCAATGATTAAAACCATTTCAACCGCTTTGGCCGATTCAAAGGCATCTATTCACACCGAAATCGATCGTCAAAACTATGATTTTATCAATAGCGTCAAGGCTCAATTCGCTGATCTAAGGCCATACTCAACTTCAGCTTTGGAATGGCTAATGCTAGAGCATTATCAGTTTTCTCTCCGAAATACAGAGTTTCTGGCAATCGCGGCTGCAGTTTCAGAATCATTTGACACACAGGCAATCCACCTTGAGCTACTTCGAAATCTTGCCGAAGAAAATAACCATGCAGCGATCTATAAATCAGCGTTGAAGCAAATCAGCCTAGACGTCGATGAGCGAACAGAGTTCAAGCCAACAACTGTTTTTTTGGAGACCATTGAGCGACTTTCTTCTGGATCGCCTTCGTCTGTTCTCGGCACAATGTTTGCGACTGAAACAGCAGCAATCTTTGAGCATGAAGTATTCAAAGACATCAGCGAAGAAGTTCTTCGCCGCAGAAGCCTTGAGGCCCATGGTCAGCATCTAGTAGGATTTCATGATATGCACCTAAGCGGAGTTGAGCAGTCTCACCGGAACGAACTTGGGATTTTCCTAGAGGGCCTTGAGTTTGACACGATTGTTGAACGCAACTCGGACCGTCCAACAATCGATACCTCACAAGTTGTAGACGGCGCCCAGCAGGCCATTGCTGCAATGAAACATTGGTGGTCTGATCTTATTGATGAGATATCTCTGATGAGTAAGATGGCATAGTCTCTCAGGCGAAGCCTTTCATTCTTGCCTCACGAGTCATAGCTTACTACCATTATAAATCTAGGCATACTTATGGGACCTTCTGGAGATATGCTTTCTGCATAGGATAAGCGGCCATAAAGTGCCGCCGTATCGCGGTACTGCAACAGTTCGCCATATGATGACCACTCAAATACTTCTCTGGGCTGCAGCACGATACTCGATGATTTCATGATGCCCACCGAAACATGGCTGTAACGTGGCTGCCCCGCTGAAGATAGCGGAGGAAATTGATCGTCTGGTTTTTTCAGTCCCTACCATCCCTCATTTCTTGCAATGCCAATCTTTCGTGAAAGCTTTCCGCCCATGGACACGGTCATGGCACCGAAGACATGCTCAACGCAGGCCCTGATTGCGGACTTGATGCCATTCGGCTCTTTCGCTGCGTCACTCAGAGGATGATTGCGAGAGCCTTTTTCATGGATCAGGCTTTCGAAGCCACCCAGATTAAAAAGCTCCTAGAAGCACTCGCCTGAATACGCAAAACTTGCCCAAATATAACCATGTTGATTCTCGGGATCTAATATGCTTGCAAGCATCTGTTTATTGTGTGAACTTTTTTGGGTGACGACATATCTTCGAATGGCACCATGGTCAACATCGATGTAGAACCATAGTAGTTAATTCTATTCTCATTAAATCAATCGAGCGTCCAAGTCCCTCTTGCACAAGCGATTTTGATTTTCCTCCCAGCCCTCAGCCATACGCTTTGCTTTGATTTCTTTGTTCTCCTCGTGCGTGTTTCGTTGCTTAGGAACTGGCCCAAGAGTCGCATCGATTATCTGGCCGCCACGGGCCTGCAGACCCTGGGATCGGAGGTACTGCTCAAACAGCTCAAAATCTCCTCGATAAGACCCGCTTTTCTCAGTCGTTCCCTGAAGAAAACGATTGTACTTGCATCTGGACGATTATTCATCATCCCAAGGCCGACGAACTCCTCGAAGGATCGTCTGTCATTCACTTGAAATGCAAGCTATTCATCACTGAGGTTAAACAGCTGTTGAAGCACCAACATCTTAACCAGGATGAGGGGATCAATCCTTTTCCGACCGGCGTTGCTGTTGCGCTCCTGCGGGTACCCTTGACCCAGGAGCGCTCGAAACGCCTCCCTAGGAATTGATTCAGATAGGCGCCTAGGAATCGGCTTCTTCTCATGAAGCCGTTCAACCCTCTGTTGTTCATCCCAGAAACCACGCTGACCCATGGATGCCCTCAAGTCTGATCCGGTAAATCTACTCTATATTCTGCCGAGTGCAATGGGGAATGGGGCCTTTCCGGGGCGGCTTAAATGTAATAGAGTCTCGATTTTTCGAGGTGCCCCCAAGATGCAGGCTATGCACGATCTGACATCCTTTTGTTCTTTTCTTGCTCATGAAATCAAGTCCCCGTCCGTAGCATGTGTTCCACACCACTTGTCTCCTTTGCCAGCAATGCCATACAGTCTCGACTTGGTCTCCAAAAGCCGATAAATCGTCTTGCGCATCTGCACCATAATTATGGTTTCTGGTACATGCAAGCAGCGCCCTTGCAGAATTCATCCTTTGCTCCCCAATGTAGAGATAACTCTGCCCCTCTCATGGCCTCCTCCCCCGCAGCAGGGATGACAAGAACACGCGAATCTTGAGGTTCCCATCTCGTGGGTCTGAAGTTGTCCGTCTGCTATCGTTTTTAGTTGCATCAATTCTATGCTGACACCGCCCAAGGCCATCCCCCAGCCTCGCTGGGTTCCGCAACCATGATCCATCTCTTCCTAGTTGGGCTTGGTGGAGGGGCCTTGTTTGCAGGCCTTGTAGAACTGAGGAAACGTTCCACCCTGGTCGACCTGCTGGATCCATCGCCATCGACCGCTCAAGACAAGTTGGCGGATTTGCCGACCGAAGCCCTTGATGGACTTGGCAGACGCCTAGCTCGCCTGGATGATCGTTACCAATCCCTCGTTCAGACCCATCTGGACCCCTTGCTAGTCAGTGAGCTGCGGGAGGAACAGATGCGCCAGATCGGTTCCTCCGGCCTACGAAAACTTAATGATCAGGAAAAGGCTAACAATCGCCGCCTGGCCTTGGGGCTGGCAGGTCTTGCTCTGCTCGGTTTTAAGAGCCTCACCCGCTGGCCACTCACTCCGATTCTGTTGATCGTGGGTCTTTATAATGGCTGGCCATGGCTGAGAGAAAGTTGGCGAATCGCTGTTGTTGAGCGTCGCCTCAGTCTGATGCACTTTCTGGTCCTTTATCTTGCCTCGTTGTGGTTTGGTGGATACTATTTAGTTGGCATGCTTGGCATCCTATTGAGTAGCCTTGGGCACAAGGTGGAATGGCTGACCCAAACCGTCACACGCCACAGTCTGACCAATCTGCTCGGTGAGTTACCTACCAGGGTGTGGGTTCTGCGTGATGGCAATGAGTGCTCCATCCCGTTCGAGGAGCTCCTGCTTGGAGACATCCTTGTGCTGACGGCCGGACATCTCGCCCCCGTGGACGGCGTGGTGGTGAATGGTGCCGCCATTGTGGATCAGCATCGTCTCACCGGCGAATCGCAACCTGTGGAGAAGGGGGCGGGTGACCCCGTCTTGGCGACAACACTGGTGCTTGGCGGAAAGGTGGGAGTGCGAGTCGACAAGACCGGCGCCGAGACTGCAGCCGCACGTATTGGTGAAGTGCTCAACCAGACGGTGGAACAACAGGAGATCCGCCTCGCGGATCAGTTCAAATCCGTGGAAAAATATCGTTGGCCTACCTTAGCTGGTGGCTGCCTCGGCTTGATGTTGAGAGGGCCACAGACAGGGCTGACGATTCTGGGTGCAAACTTTATGACTAGTCAGATACCTTTGAGGCTGCTAACTCTGCTCAACGGGCTGGGCACTGGAGCCGAGCGTGGCGTTCTGATCAAGGATGGCCGCGCCTTGGAGCGTCTGCCAACCATTGACACGATCGTATTTGACAAAACCGGCACCCTCACGCTCGATCGTCAACAGGTGGCCAGGATTCATCACCACCCGCTGTTCGGCGAAGATCAGGTTTTGGCCCTCGCCGCCGCTATTGAGCAACGCCAGAGCCATCCCATCGCCCAGGCCATTCGCGACGAGGCTGCGAAGCGTTCGGTGCCTCTCCCATCCATAGAGTTCGCGGTGCTTGAGCTGGGTTTAGGGCTCAAGGCTCAAATCGACGGGCAGGCTGTGCGCCTTGGCAGCCAGCGCTTTCTGCTTCGGGAAGGCCTGGAGCTTCCTCAGGAACTTGTTGAGATCCAGGCCGCCGCCCATGCCAAGGGAAATGGTCTCGTGTTCTTGGCTGTCGAGGGTGTGCTTGCAGGCGCGATCGAGCTGACAGCCGTACCGCGGCCGGAAGCGGTTGCCACTGTCGCGTGGCTGAAGCACAAATGCTTCTCGATCTATATCATCTCCGGCGATCAGGAAGCCCCAACCGCGACCCTCGCCTCTGAGCTGGGTATTGATGGATGGTTTGCCAACACGTTGCCGGAAGAGAAGGCTGACCGGATCAAGACCTTGAAGGAGCAAGGAAGGCGGGTGTGTTTCATCGGTGATGGCATCAACGATGCCATTGCCCTCCGTCAGGCTGAAGTTTCGATCTCTTTGCGAGGTGCAACGTCTGTAGCCACAGATGCGGCACAAGTGGTGCTGATGGACGACGACCTGTCCCAACTGCGCGTGTTGTGGGAGCTAGCGCAAGGGTTTGAAAATAGCCTTTCAGCAAATGCTCGCCAAGCGAGTCGGATGAGTGTGCTGGCTGGAATCGGAGTGCTGCTCCTCCCCCTTGGCTTGGGCTACTGGTCGGTAGAACTCCTATGGGGTCTTCAGATTGTCGCGGGGCTCAGGATCGCACGTCAACCGTTGCTTCACGAATTAGCGAAGTAACCCTCGCAATCTGTGGGAAGAGGACGTTTTAGTCAACCATTTCCGACATGGCAAGCCTATTGATACGCCAAATTTATCCTAGCACAGGCGTCTGCCATTGATATAGTGGTATCATGCCCCTTCTGGTAGAATGCTGGAATGATGAACCGATAGATGCTGGGCGCTCATTACTAAACCAGCTGACTATACTCCCTGTTGCTAACCCCTCAGCTTACACTTCCGTTCTTCAACCCGTAGATACTGGAGTCCGTTAGCCACCGCATTGGCTCTAATATGATGTAAGACCACCACGGCGTCATCTATTTTAGCTGGGTCGCGATAATTCTGACTCTGCTGGCCTAATCCCAGCAAGAAGATGGAGCAGCTTCGAACACAAGTTGGCTCTGACGCACCTATCTGCCATCAGTAATCATATAATGAATGTAGGTAGTCTCATCAAGTTCAGTCACCAGTCAGCAAGAGCACGTAGAGAGTGAATTGCAGACAGCAAGGAAACCAGGACTTTCATCAACAGGCTTGAACGCAGATTTAGTGACTTAGGGACAATTGAAAAAGCATGTACTAATGTTAGTCGTATCAGGTCATTTATCGCCAGGCAAACACTGAAACTTTGTTGCCGACACCTTCCTTGTGATGAAAACCTAAGCAAATCCATGGCCTACTGTGCCGCGTGCTCTTCCTACATGTCTCTGTATAACTAGCCGTTTGGACATATAATCCGCCCACATAGTCTATAGTGCTTATGTGAGTCTTTGGGGCTACTCTTAGGTCCAAAAAAAGTGACTTTCTCAGCTTAGTGAAATGTCTAACGCTGTTCCGGCTTAACACTTATTAAATCCATTAATCACCATCTCTCACGGGGCACGATATAATGAGGATATACTTGGGAAACAATGCTAGATAATAAGGCGATTTTCAAAAAGTTTTTCAAAGTAAGGAAGGCTGTTTTCATAAGCTACGGCCAACTTCGGAATCTCAGAAACCTGAGGGTACTCCTTGAAGCGCTTCGTGTGAAACCCTGTACTGTTTTTGAGATTGTCATGGTGCTCATCCCCGCCGATCCACCAGGTAAGAGATGTCTCTTGTGGAATATTTTCCCACTGTAGTGATTTCTCGATGAAGGGGATTCCGACCTCTTCGCAAAATGCTTCGATCACAGCCCTTGGATGCTGTACCAAGTCATCTGCATCAATAATCAGGGAAGGGATATTGGATTGTTCACGCAACAGTTCATACATGTGATACTGGGTATCGTATCCAATTTCAGAGGGAGTAAAGTCTGGTAGGACCGAGTAAAGTGACGGTATTGTTTTGATGGGATCCCGAATCAGAAATACATTATGAAAGCGGGATAGAAAATCTATATCATAGAAACCTTCAAGATGATAGGTCAAGTCTTTGATAAATACAGAACAACCATCTTTGCCCTTATGGGAGTCTAGCATTTCCAAGATGGCTGAGTAATTCATATCAGCACGGGCTGGTTTGTCCGCTGCCCGATCGCTCCGACGATCTTCGCTGAGATAAAACGATTTACCAAAGGGTTCGTGAAAGGTGTGAAAGTCACCACGCTGCTTCATCATCCACAAGAAGGCTGTGGACCTGGTTCTTGGCGTTCCCCAGACCGCAAGGACTTTATCCATCATTTGTTTGGCGTGAGACATTGCATTGAAGTATGGATGAGAAGGAATGTCATCAGCAGACATCACTTACGCGATAGCTGACTTTGGTGCAACCCTTCCTTTTTTTCAACTTTACCACATTGACGGCCCCCAGCTCGGATAGACAGGCTACGTGAGTACCACCACATGGAACTGGATCCAGTGATTGAATGGTAATTGTTCTCAAGGATTTGTCGGGAGGGAGGTTCGGAGGAATATTCCAACAACGTTTATTCAATTCATCAAAGCCTATCTCAGCTCCATGGACCTGAGGAGACTCTGTTATCAACAGATCAATCTTTGTTTGCAGGTCAGTAAGAAAAGCATCTGCGTCGCCATCTTCTGGCTCCCCTTCAAATTCGACGTAGGGGCCCTCTTCGAAATGAAATCCCTTCGATGCACGCATTGAGCCTCGCTGGGAGTCGATAAGACCAGCAATCAAGTGCCCGGCAGTATGCAATTTAGCGTGCTTTAGCCGCCGGTTCCTATCTATTTGAAGAACACACAGTTGTCCCACAAAATTATCGATGTTTACAAGGTTATCTGAAATATAGTGGCGGACGTGGCCATCTTGAAACCCAACAAAGATGACATCAATCACCTGTTCTCCAAACTGAATGGAACCCACATCGCTGGGCTGTCCGCCACCTTGAGGATAAAAGATTGTCTGGTCAAGGAGTATGTAGGAGCCTCTGTCGTCGTGGCCATGCTGCATAAAAAGTGCCTCATCAGTGTCAAGATAGGTGTCTGACAAATACTTCAACTGTGTGCTGCCGGTCATGAAGGATGGGGTGCGGGAGAACTTGACGTGTGGTCTTTAGAAACTTTAGTACATCAGGTGCGGAAGACTAACTTTTCAAAGCCGTTTCTTGTTGGGTTAATTAGATGGAAGAAAGCCATATAGGTGCATCGTTGAAATCCAGGATAGCCTACGACTGCGTGGACATTATGAGCAGGAATAATAGCAGCATCGCCCTTTCGTAAACGTATGAGCACTGAGTCAACATCTTGTAATAATGATTCACGATAACCGTAGGAAGCCCATGAATGCTTGTTTTGGGGATTACGAATTTCGTCCAGTGTCATGCGGCGGTTCCAAATTATAGTTTCCGGCTCTCGGCCTTGTACAGCGTCAATGCAGAGGACAATGCTATAGACATTATTCGATTGATAAATTTGGGGTAAACGATGTTTATCGTTGGTCTCCTCATAGTCCTCATGTGGTACCGCGAAATAACAAAGCTCATCCGCTCTGCTGCCTGAATCTTTTCCCCACATCCGCAATGAGCCGTGTCGAATACTAAGTTCTTGAGCTGTTAAGTACTCAAAACTTGCACCATTTAACTTACAAGCATCTTTAAGAAAGGTGACCATGGGATCGTGACCATAGGGCAGAATCTCTTCAATCGCGGCATTACTTTGCTCAACTTTCTGAAAATAGCATGAAAGACTTTCTCCCCTGGCACAAGAATAAAGATGGGCGCCAAGAGAGTAAATCGGTGGTACGACGTCCTCCTTCCTCGTTTCAGGGTGTCGCGTAAATCGGCTAGTCACGAGATCGCACCATTGCCTGCTCACGGCATTCTCAATGTGAAGCGCCGGAACCAATCCACTCACGACGGCACCTAACATAGATGGCTGCAATCCCTTGACTGTGGCTGCAGAGTAGGCGACATCGCTAACCATTAGGGTTTCGCCAGTGGATAAGCAAACCTCTCGACCGACATTTGATTGGCCATTACATTGTGGAATTGATAGTTGGGGAGTAACCATTCAAGGAAAGAGTTCAAATTGAAATGGTGTATATGCTATAAAAAACTATTTCAGAGCGTTAGGTTGTTAAATAGATGGGCTCTTGGGCAGGGTGGAAAGTGGAAAGGAATGTGATTAGAAGAAGGGTCTGAAGTTTAGTAGATTCGATGGAAGGTTTGCTGCCGTAGTGGGTGATGATCGCTCAAGCAGAAAACTGCGTTTAGAAGTATTTCTCAAAATGACATTTGATCTATGTAGTGTAACGGTGCAGTCACCTTCGAATTCATCGAAATGCATGAGGCACTCTAGATCGTCTTCCGGAATCCGTCAAGTCGAACCTCCGTTCAATCCTGCTGCCTTGTGGGGCTCCGCAATGTTGCGTAATCTCCACATTTTTGCCCAGAAGCTTCTGCCATGATGGGGCCAATCAACGTGTAACCTCTTATGGTGATTCCGCGTGAGCTGCGAATTGTTCTGCAAGGGCCCATTGGCCCTCAGCGATTACACGACGATACTGTTGTGATTGACCACAACGGCTGGTACCGAACTCTCACACCGTCATGTGCATGGCCTTCCGCTAACGAGGTTCTCTTTTCCAATCTCGATACCGACGATCCCGATACACAGATTGACCAACTAATTGCGGAATACCATGAGCAGGGGCTTCCCATAACATTGTGTGTATATCCATGGACGCAACCCTGGGACCTGGAAAAGCGCTTGTTGGTTCGCGGAGCGAGTCGTTCTCCGGTCAAGGCAATGCTCATCAGCAGTTCTCTCCAACTGGAGGTTGTGGAGGACATTTACGTTGAACGCGTGGATCCAGACTCGGGCGATTCATTTGCAGCCTACATTGACATTCTCCACACCGGATATGACTTACTCCCCGCAGAGAAAGCCTTTCGTAACCTCCGTTATCGTGAGCTGATTCGTGGCGCAAATCCAAAAATGATTTTGTTTTTGGGTCGATACAAAGGACAAGTTGCTGGCTGTGCTGGCATGGTCATCAAAGAGGATTCGGCTCACATCACGACCAGCTCAGTGTTGCCCGAATTTCAGGCCCGCGGTGTCTTTCTGTCACTCACTGCGACGATTCTGCAGACTTTGCGTGAACTGGGAATCGACCTCGCAAGCGGCCATGCAAACACGAGTTCGGCCCCGTGGGTGGAGTATTTTGGTGGCAAGGTTGTTTTTTCTTACGACATTTTCCAGCTCGATCCTCCGGCTGTCCATGTATGATTGAAGCTTAGATTGAACTTTTGTCGCCAGCATTGGACATGCAATATGCACGACAGAGACATGGAGCCTAATAAATCTACTTTTAAGACGGAATGCAGTAAACGGCCTTAGTTTTTAAGATCTCCTATGGCGCGCGATGCATGTATGCAGATCTAATCTATTTGGCAGTTCTTCGATGATTTGAACGCCAATAATCTTGGCTTGAAGCGACTTATCCAGGCAACGACTTTATCATTAGCTGCTCAAGACGACAGTGCGCGGCTCACGGGCAACAGGGGGATATCCCAATACCTCTTGATAACTTCTGCGGTTCCATTGGAAACGTGTCCAATCTCCCGCAACTTCCGTTGGCGAACTACAGAGTACCGGTTCTGACCAACTGCGCTCTAGCTCATTGGTGCGTTCTTGCAGCCATTGAGGATTATACACCGTATTCATATAACGGATCCCATGATCCGGGAAGACTGTTAGGATCGTTCGATTAGGATGCTTCTTGGCGAACCAATTTGCGACAGCCAGCGCTGCACCAGAGGTAGGCCCCACGAAAAGGCCGGTGCTCCGGTGGAGCTCATGGACGGTATTCACCATTTGCGCAACGGGAACCCAATGCACTTCGTCGCACTCTGGATGGGCCACATTAGGGAAGACGATGTCTGAGCCCATGCCCAATAATGGCACATAATTCTCTTGGCAAAGGGGATAGACCTGTTCTGAGGTTGGCCCAAAGATGACGGAAAGATTGTGATCAACTGCCACCACTGTGAGGTTTGGGTTGGCTTCCTGTAAAGGTCGGGCAAATCCGAATAATGAGCCTCCACTCCCGATGGTTGCCACCAAGATATCGACCTTGCCAAGCGTCTCTCCTATAGATTTGGCGAGTTGGTGATAGGCCTGTGGATGTTGAGGGTTATCGTGTTGTCTCGGCCAAAATGAGCCTGGGACCTCTCGCAACGTTTTCCGAACAAGTTCGAAGCGCTGCTCCTGGATCTCCCGCAGATTACCGGCGCTGCTCTCAACCGTATCGATATGGGCTCCAAGGTGGCGCAAACGCCAGGCAACGATCGGCTCGACTGGGCCTGTCTTCAGGGTCAGCTTGAGCCCCAACGCGACACAGGTCTGCGCCAAGCCGAGGGCGAAGGTGCCGGAGCTGCTCTCAACCACCAACCCACCAGGATTCAACTCACCACTCATTAGAGCCTGCTCAACGATGTAACGCGCCGGGACAATCTTCATCAAATCAAACTTTGCAGCATACAGGTTCGGCTGAAGCCGAATCAGCGAAGGCTTGCAAAGGTGATCTAGCGGCGATTCGACAGCGAACTGATGCATGACGCTCGGCCTTGCCGTGAGGTGATCGAACTTTATTATATTCGATTCGACTCCAACCGTCTTGCCGGTGAGGCTTCTGTAACCGCCTCCAGCAGATCCCTGTTTCCTCCACAAGCCTTAGCCACCTCATCTTTCTTGATCGCTCCCCACTCTCCAGCGATATCGTCCTTTATGAGTTCGCTGAAAAACCCGACCACCTCTGCGAGAATGGCTCAGCTGCCCAATCGTTGATGCGAGGCCAACAGGAGCGCAGCGGCTCCCTGTTCTCCTACGTCTCGATCGAGGAGCGGATCCCGACCAGCCATCCGCTCAGGCGGATACGGAAGTTGGCGGATCAGGCTCTTGATCGGCTCAAT
>JBKDOR010000072.1:0-9457 GCA_046342775.1 Synechococcaceae cyanobacterium | reverse complement strand
GTAGAAGGTGCCCAGCACCGCATGCACCATCACCTGCAGGATCGAATTGATCGCCACCAGCAACGCGGCCGCTTCCCTGTTCCCCTGGGCCAGATCGATCCAGATCAGCACCATGGCGATGCACGGGGCGATGCCGATCAGGATCAAGCCGGTGCGAAACGCCGGTTGATCGGGCAGAAACAACCAGGCCAGGCTGAACATCAGCAATGGGCCCAGCCCCCAGGTGAGCCCGAGGGTGAGCGTCAGCAGGCGCCGATCGCGGGCCATGGAGCCCAGTTCGCCGTAGCGCACCTTGGCCAGCACCGGATACATCATCAGCAGCAATCCCAGGGCGATGGGAAGGGAGGTGTGATCCACCTGCACCGATCCGAGCAGCGTTTGCAGGCCGGGCACGAGCCGCCCCGGCAGCAGTCCAGCCGCCATCGCCAGCAGGATCCAGGCCGGCAGCAGCCGGTCCAGCCAGGAGAGGTGGCCGAGCACGGCCACTGCCTGCGACGACGGTGCAGCTTGTGTGGCAGGGCGATCGGCCATGGCCTTGCGTTGATGGGTCCACAGACGTCCTAGCCCCATCAGGCTCTGACGGTCAGGCCTGGACGCCGCGCTCTCAGCCGGCCAACAGCCGCGGGCTGCGACCGGGTCAGCTTGATGCCCTCAAACAGTCGCTGCTGACACTGCTGCGCCAGGAGCTGTTCGCGGCCGGCTCCACGGGGGAGCGGCTCGTGGGCCCAAGGCCTGGTGAGCCGGCTGCTCAGCGAGGGCTCCATCAGCCCCCGCAGCGCTGGTTTGCAAGCCCAGATCGAATCGCCTGCAGCGATGCAGTGCGAACTGCTGCAGGCCGAAGGTCAAGATGATGCCAAACGGGGGGCGAAGCGTTGCATCACCGTCGAGCAGGAAGCCGCTCGGCAGGCCGCTGAACGCGGCTGGCTGGGCTGATGCTGGAGCCTGAGCAGAACGGTCGTTCAGGCCCTTCGCCAGGACGTCATTGCTGACGATCAGCTCAGATCATTTGAATGTTGGTCGTGGTGAATGGATTGGAGCCGATCGAATTGAGGATGCCGATGCGTTGGATTTCGCTGGCGACAACACTGGTGTCAGACCCGGCATTGAATGCATAGAGATAGGTGTTCCCATTGTTGCAGGCTGCGATATAGCCTTTGCCGCCAACGGTGCTGGTGCTGAGCTTCACCGAACCTCGGGCGGAGTTGAGGCCATCGAGCAGAGCTGTACCGATGGTGGAATTTGCCAGATTAACATCCTCTTCCGTCATCAAGGGGGTCACCACAAACAGATCGCCGCCGCTGCCGGTCCTGGTGTCCAGGGTCAGTCGGCTGTTCGCCAGGCTGGTGATCTGCCGGATGGCGGGGCTACCGCTGCCGCTGACGCTGGTGAAGGCGGCGGACAGCAGAATCCGGTCCGCGTCCCCCGCACTGTTGAAATCCGTCAGCGTGGTGGCATTGGCGGCGGTGGTGATGTTGGACAGATCGAAGCTGTCGGTGCCACCGAGGCCCGTAAGCACATCCAAACCGCCGCCGCCGCTGAGCCGGTTGGCGGCGCTATTTCCGGTGATGATGTTGGCGCCACTGTTGCCGCTGCCATTGATCGGATCACTGCCCGTGAGGGTCAGGTTCTCCACGCCGCTGGGCAGGGTGGTGGTCGCGGCACTGCGGAGGGTGTCGCTGATCGTGATGGTGAGGCGGTTGGAGGAACCGAGTTTGGCGTTCTGAGCACCGCTGAGCGCCACGTCGAACGTCTCCTCGATCTCGGACGCGTTGTCGTTGAGCAGGTTGACCCTCACGGTTTTCTGGGTTTCGCCGGGGTTGAACACCACCGTTTGGTTGAGGGCGGTGTAGTCGCTGCCGGCGAGGGCCGTGCCGTTGATCGTCGCCAGCGTGACGCTGACGCTGTTCTGGCTGGCGCTGCTGAGGTTGAGCATGAACGCCAGGGAGGGATCGAACCCCTCCAGCACTTGCAGACTGCCCGCTGGCGCCGCTGATTGCAGCGTCAGCAGGGGCTGATCGTTGTCGAGATTGCTGAGGGCCAGGTTCGTGGCGGGCAGGGCGGCGTATTCGGCTGCCGCCGAGCTGGAGGTGTCGAGCACAAGCGCATAGCTGACCGTGCCGTCCACCAGCGTGTCGTCCTGGCCGGTGACGACGATCGTCTGGGCCGTGTTCCAGTTGCCGCTATCGAAGCTCAGGGCACTGACATTGGCAGTGCCCTCCGTTGGTTTCGTACTGCTGATCAGCACAGTCACCGCGGCGCTGGGCTGCTTGGAGAGCTGGACCGCAAAGCTGACGCTGCCACCCGCCTCGCTGGTGACCGGATCGCCGCTGGGGGTGATCACCAGTGCGATCGGTTCGATCACGCTGCCGCTGAGCAGGTACTGGCCGAGACTGGCGTAATCGGTGTAGCCCGTTGGCGTGCTCGAGAAGGGATCGCCCACGCCAACCCCATCGACCGAGAGGTAGTAGGTGCCGGCGCTGAGGCTGATGTCGAAGTTGGCCGTCAACAGGTCGACGGGATTGCTGATGGCCAACAGTGCACCACTAGCGTTGTAGAGACGAGCCTCAATGTCGAGGTTCGGGCCTCGGGTGGCCAACAAGGTGCTGCTGTACGTCTGGGCGTTGGGATCGGCGCCGCCACTGCCCACCCAGGCCTGGTTGGCGTTAACAAGGCTGAGCGACACATTGCCGGCACCGGTCTCGAAACGGAACCAGTCGCTGTCTGCGGTGGTGGAGATGGTGCCGAGCCTGATGAAAGAACTGCCGTTCAGCACCGTGGCGGCCGTGGCGGAGTTGCCGTGATCGTCGCTGCGATACCCAAAGCCGTTCTGGGTGGTAATGATCGTCAGATCATCTTCGCTGTTATTGGCGGCGTAATACTCCCCGTTGCTCCAGGTGGTGACGTTCTCGAGATTGCCGATGAAGGACGCCCCCATGATCGCGCCCCAACCGGTGTCACCGGTGCCGTGACCGGAGTAATAGGAGCTTGTGGTGGTGGCGTCGTGCAGCAGATTGAGGGTATGGCCCACTTCGTGGCTGGCGGTTTCGGCGGCGGCATATTCACCACGGTTGAAGCCGAGCGCGGGGGTGCCATCACTCCAATCGAAGCTGCCGAGGTAGGCCGTGCCACCGCCACCGGCGTTGGTGATGGCCGCGCCGCTGAGGACGTTGACGTTGTCGGTGAACACCATGCGGATGCCCCACTCGCTGTCGCTGCCGCCGGAATTGATCAGGCGATCCGCACCTGGATCCTGGGTGGTGACATCGACGTTAAAAGGAGCGAAGTCCTCCGCCACCCGCTGCCAGATCCGCTGGATCTCCAGCTTCACCGAATCCGTGAAACTGGCATAGAAGGGATTCACCTTCAAGGCACCGCCGTTCTCCCAGATCGAACTGGTTGTTTCGTACCCGTCGAAATCGAGAAAGATGCGCTTGCTGGCCGTGGGATTGCTGTGCAGCAAGAAGGTGTCGGCCAGGGTGAGGCTGCCGAACGTGCTGGCCGCCAACACGCCGGATGGGGAGGCTGGCAGGGTCTGTGCTGCCGCCACTGCCGCCGCGACCGCGGCGCTGTCGGCAGCGCTGTCGACCACAGCCAACCGGCTGCAAACCGAGCAGCGGCAGGGAGCATCGGCGGAGGGTTGGAGCAACTGGTGGCTGCTCGGAACGGACGCCAGCGCCGCCTCCAGGCTGCCTCCCACCGCCTCGCCCGCCCCGTTGGACACCGGTGCTGGCCTTGCCGGGGCACTGCCGCGTTCGCCGACGGGGGCACGCGACAGGCCCTCCAACTGGGCTTGGCTGCAACGACCGCCCAGGCCGCTGTCGCTCCGATCACTGCCCTTGCCACCGCTGCCTTGGCTATCGCGGCCACTGCCGGCGCTGAACACCGAGCTCCGATCAGCGCTGATCTCCATGCGTCCGCCACGGCGGGTGGCGCTGTAGCCCCTCCCGCCGGAGCCTCCGCCGAGGCGATGACCGCCGCCACCGCCGAGGCCAGTGATGCCCTGATCGCGCACACCGCTGATCCGATCGCCGCGCGAAGCGACCCAGGCACGGGCCGTCAGGGCCTCGATGACAGACATGGGTGAGGCAGTGGAGTGGGTCATGGTTCAGGCCGGGGGAACGCTGAAGCTGGGACACCCAACTGTGCGCTGGGTTGGGATGTAGGTCGCTCGCCTGGATGGCCAACCTTAACTGTTAGGCCTTTGGCACAAGCCTGGCGCACCCCGGAGCTATGAGCGTGAATACACATCTAAACATTTGACCCTAAGCCTAGGCCATCGGTTTTTGTGTTGATGGCATGGAGAAAAGAACAATATCTGATTGGCTGATCCGTGGCGGTGGCGATTGGAGTGAATCGGCATCAACGCCTGGGTGGCTGTCGAAGCCAGGCGGTTTCCCAGCCCCAGCCCCAGCCCCCGTTCCCCTCGGCAAGATCTCTGGCCGGCTGACGTCGATGGGAGGCGTTGAAGACCTTGCCGGGCTACCTGGTTCAGCGCCGCGGCCGCTGCGGCTGGATCGGCAGGGCTGGTTCACGATTGGTCGTGGCACCCTCCTGCGCCTGATCTCGTTCACAACCGATTTCGGCGATGCCAACCTCCTCGGCTTCAGTGCCCTCCAGGTCGCGCACCAAAACGCAATGGCTCTCCTGCTTGCCACTCTGGCGGCGCTGGCTGGGGATTCTTAACTGGCGACCTATTGATGACATCGAGCCAGATGTCGAGAGATTGAGGATCAGATCGCTCGAAAGCGAGACTCTGATATGCAACAGCGACAATCGCTGGGAGCGGCTGAGGAGCGAAACCGAGCGACTGAATGCCGACAACAAATGACTCATCTCACTCGAATCAAGGCTGGAAAGTTTGTTGCTCAGTGCCGATGTCTCCTGTCTGATGCCGCCCGCAACCGCCTCCAAATGAGTGAGGTCCTGGTGGTGTTGATCGAGGGCCTGCGGCTGCGGTGGGCCTGAGTGCTGGAGGGCGGTGGCCCGTGAGGCACCTCCCGGTGTGGAAAGCCTCTAGCCCCCATGGCCCCAACCCACTTGGCAGGCCCAGCGACTGACAACTGCTAGGCAAATCGCTGCGAATCTCTAAATCACTTCCCAGAGATTCCTCGCACCTGCTTGTGCTCTGCTTCCTGCCCCGCCCTGAGATCGAACTCGATGATCCCGATCTGCCAGTGCCAGCAGCTGAAGGCAAGCCCTGCTGCGGGTTCAGCCGTGGACAAGGACACAACGACATGCCTTGAGGACCCGATCAAGCTGGACTATCCGCCTAGCAATCGGATGCCAGAGGGATCCATCAATGATCCAGCTGCAGCCATTTGAAGGCATCATCGGCGGCGCGATCTTGGCCGAGGCGGTGGCCAACGGTGAAGCAGGCCATGCCTCCGAGGATCAACAGCAGCGGTGCCTCTTGTTGGGGAGCCGGCAGGTCGCCGGGTTGACGCAGGGCTGCCACAAGGGTCAGAAATGCGAAGGCGCTCATCGCCACGGCGCTGATGCCAAACAGGGCCGGCACCGCCGTGCGGCGGGTGACGCCATGAAACACCAGCACCGGCAAGCCCACCAGCGGCAGTGACGACATCAAGGCCCAGACCCAGCGCTGCGGGCGACTGTCCGAGAGCCGCAGCCGACAGGCCAGCTCCTGTCGTTCCCGCGGGGTGAGCCTCCGATCAGCCCTTGCGGCTGCGGGTCCGTTCCCCGACCCCGTGGTGCTGAGCCCCACCTCCCGGGGGCCTCTGTCTTGTGGACCTGAGTTTCGCGACGAGCCCCTGCTCGGTGAAGGGGGGGGCGAGGGGCGGTGTTGTGGGCTCATGCGTCGCGCCTTGGCGCCCCGCGCCGTGCCGCCAGCACCTGTTGCACCCGTCGCCACGGCACGCCATGGGCGCAGAGCGCCACCTGGAGGTGAAAGATCAGATCAGCCGCCTCATTGGCGATCGCCTCGGCGTCGTCGTCCTTGCAGGCCATCACAAACTCGGCACCCTCCTCTCCGATCTTCTTGAGGATGCGGTTGTCTCCCCCCTCCAGCAACCGATTGGTGTAGCTGCCAGGCTCCGGCTGGCGTTGGCGCCGCTCAATCACGCGGCTCAGTTCCGTGCAGGCATCGGCCGGTGGCGGCAGCGCCGTTGGTCCTCCCTGGCTCGCCGGCACGCTGACGTCGTAGAAGCAGCTGCGCGCTCCCGTGTGGCAGGCCACATCCCCCAGCTGCTCCACGCTCAACAGCAACGCATCGGCGTCGCAGTCATACCGCAATTCTTTCAAGCGCTGTCGATGGCCGCTGCTGGCGCCTTTGTGCCACAACGTTTGGCGCGAGCGGCTCCAGTAATGCACCTCCCCCAGCTCCAGGGTGCAGCGCAAGGCCTCTCGGTTCATCCACGCCACCATCAACACCGCTCCATCCAGCCAATCCTGGGCAATGGCCGGGATCAGCCCCTGGCCATCGAAGCGCAGCAGCTGCAGCAAATCCTCTGGCGCCGGCAGGCCCCCAGGGGCTGGGGCGGCCCGGGCGGCACGGGGATTCTCAATCGTGACGTCCTGGGATGGCGAGGCGGACGCCGCGGCGGCGGCCTGGATCGGATCGGCGGGGAGCGACACGGGCGGGGCTGGACGCGTCAAGGGGAACCGGATCCGGAAACGCCGGTCTCTCGCCAGTGTGCCCCATGCGGGTCGAGCAGTCCTCCCCTGCGGTGGGTACGGTGCAAAGGCAGCTGCCGTGGTCGCCCGCCTGCCTCGCCCCGCCATGCCCCCCTCCGCAGCCGCCTTTCGCTGCAGCAAGAGCTTCAGCGGCTACCCCTGCAGCCACCGCCAATGGCGCCATTCCGGCCACTGCCGCTTCGTGCATGGCTACAGCCGCGGCTTCACCTTCTGGTTCCAGGCCCTGGAGCTGGATGCCCACGGCTTCGTGGTGGATTTCTCCAGCCTGCGGCCTTTGGAACAGCAGCTCAGCCAGCAGTTTGACCACACGTTCCTCGCCAATGCCGACGATCCCCTGCTCGACACCTGGCGCCAGCTGCACGATCAGGGCGCCCTCGACCTGCGGGTGATGGACAACGTGGGCATGGAGGCCTCCGCCCAGCTGGTGTGGGGCTGGGCCAATGCATTGCTCTGGGAGCGCGACCGGGGGCGTTGCTGCTGCTGGCGTGTGGAAGCCCGCGAGAACGACGCCAACGCTGCCCAGTTCCTTGCGTACCCGAGCTGGTTTGGCGAGAGTCGCGCCGCGGCCCTGGAGCCGATCTGGGAAGCGCCCTGAACCCCCGCCTGGCCCCGCCGGCTGGATCTCAGCAACCGTCCATCACAGGGCTGGATCTCCGCAACCGCGCCTCGCCAGACTGGGTCGCCGCGGCTGCGGGCCTGCCGCCGCGCCAGCATGACCTTTGGATGGTGCCCCTCGCGCCTCCTGCTCTCACCCGCCGATGACCTCCAGCTCCCCCAGCCCCGACTCCCGCGTCAGCGCTGCCCAGCCAGGCAAGACCGCCCAGCCCGAGAACGCCGCCCTGCCGGTGACGATCCTGACCGGCTTCCTCGGTGCCGGCAAAACCACCTTGCTCAATCACATCCTCAGCAACCAGGAAGGCCTCAAAACCGCCGTGCTGGTCAATGAGTTCGGCGAGATCGGCATCGATAACGAACTGGTCGTCGCCACCGATGATCAGATGGTGGAGCTCAGCAACGGTTGCATCTGCTGCACGATCAACGGCGAGTTGCTCGACGCCGTTTACCGCATCCTGGAGCGCCCCGACAAGGTGGATTACCTGGTGGTGGAAACCACCGGCCTGGCCGATCCGTTGCCGGTGGCGATGACCTTTCTCGGCAGCGACCTGCGCGATCTCACCCGGCTGGATTCGATCATCACCCTGGTGGACGCCGAAAACTTCGGCGATGAGATTCTTCAGGGCGAGGTCGCCCGCTCCCAGGTGGTCTACGGCGACATGATCCTGCTGAACAAGTGCGACCTGGTCGACGCGGAGCGGCTGGCCCAGCAGGAGCGCCTGCTGCTGGAGATCAAGCCCGAAGCCCGCATCCTGCGCTCCGTGAACGGGCAGGTGCCGTTGCCGCTGCTGCTCAGCGTCGGCCTGTTCGAAAGCGATCGGGTGGTGGCGCGCCAGAACCACGACGCCTGCGATCACGACCACGGCGTCTGCCTGCACGACCAGGGCTCGGGCGAGGCCCCCAGCACAGCGCCTGGCGATGGCCACAGCCACAGCCACAGCCACAGCCACAGCCACAGCCATGGAGATGGGCACGGGCATCGACAGGAGGACGCTCACGCCCATGAGCATGCCCATGAGCACACCCATGAGCACGCCCATGAGCATGACCACAAGAGCCACCACGACCATGCCCAGCACGGGCACGATCACCTCCACGACCATGGGTCAGCGGATCATTTGGCGATCGAGGGGTTCACCTCCCTGTCCTTCCGCAGCGATGATCCTTTCGCGCTGCGCAAGTTCCAGAATTTCCTCGACAACCAGCTGCCGGCTGGCGTGTTCCGTGCCAAAGGCATTCTCTGGTTCAACGAAAGCGAGCGGCGTCATGTGTTCCACCTGGCTGGCAAGCGCTTCTCCATCGACGACAGCGACTGGAGCGGGCCCCGCTCCAACCAGCTGGTGCTGATCGGCCGCCAGCTCGACCACGCCACCCTCAGGCGCCAGCTGCAGGCCTGCGTCGCCCGCGACGCCGGCAAGGGCTTCGGTTGAGCGAATCCCGATCCCGGCGCCGCTGACGCTCCAAGCTGTCAAAACCGGGCTATGGTGTGCAGAAGCGCAAATGACCCATGGCCGAACTGCTGCTTCTACTCAGTGTCTTCGGCTTGTTGGCCCTCGTTTGGCTTGGCTTCGACTCCGATGATGACAATGGTGGTGGCGGGTTGATGCAACCGGTCTTGATTACGGTTCGCAGCCAACCGCGGCGCTGATCCTTCCAAGTCGTTCAGCTTGGCAAAAGTGCGCTCAACACGGTCTCAGTTGAGTGGCAAATGATGCCAACTTATTCCTGCCTCCAGGTTTGTCCGTTCAAGATCTTTTGCGCTGATATCTGGACGGTTTTCCAATTTTAGGCATGCAATTGTATCTGCTTGGCCAATCGATGTGAGCCTTGCGTGCTGAGAGTTCCTTGATGCAAGGGTTTCATTTTCTACTCTCTTCGAATAGGCTAAGTCTACGTTCGAACAGGCTAAGTCTACGATTTTCTGCGCACTGGTTCTGAGAAGTCTGTTAGTCGACAGCTTCCTTGTGATGGCGTACTTCAGTGACTTGGCTGCGCGGGCCACAGTCTGATTTGTTCTTGTTGTCGTCAGGTTTTCCCCTGGGGAGACGCTGGGTTGTGCTTTGTTCTGCACCGCGCTGGGCTGGGCTCTGGCAAGACACGGCTCTCGCCTGGCGATGCAGCGCCCGCCATGACGGCTCCCAGCCTGCCGCTGCGCTCGCCAGCCTGAGGGCTGGCGGCCCGGGTCGTCTGC
>JBKDOR010000071.1:0-8362 GCA_046342775.1 Synechococcaceae cyanobacterium | reverse complement strand
TGACGGCTGCCTTCACGGCGGGCGCGGGCACGAGCAACGCCGGCACGGCCAATCTCAGCACGGCGGGGCTTGAGGTGAACCTGTCGGCGGCCACGAGCACCCTCAATGGCTTCTCGGTGACCAACATCGGCGCGTCTGCCGCCTTGACCGGCTCGGCCCAGGCGGACACCCTCACCGGCGGCGTGGGCGACGACAGCCTCAGCGGCGGTACGGGCAATGGCAACGACAGCCTGACCGGCGGAGCGGGCAACGACAGCCTGACTGGCGGCGCCGGCACCGACACGTTCAACGTCGACGCCGGCACCGACACCATCAACGACCTGTCCGGCAGCGACGTGCTGGTGGTTTCTGCCGGCGCCACGGCCAACGCCACGGTGAGTGCAGCCTTCACGGCGACCGCCGCGACGTCCAATGCGGGCACGGCCAACCTCACGACAAGCGGTTCTGCCGTGAACCTCGCCGCGGCCACCGGCGCCAACGGCTTCTCGGTGACCAACACCGGTGCGGCCACGAGCCTGACCGGCAGTTCCGCCAACGACACGCTCACGGGCGGCACAGGCAACGACACCCTGACGGGTGGCGCTGGCAGCGACGCCATCGACGGCGGTGCGGGCAACGACCGCATCACCTATGACGGCGCGGATGCCTCGATCGCCGGCGGTACCGGTACAGACACGCTGGTGGTCAACGCTGCGGCGACGATCGTTCTGTCGGCGGCGGATCAGTCTGTCGGCGATACGGCGGCTGTGACGGGCTTCGAGAACGTGGACGCCTCGGGCTCGAGCGTTGCGGTGAGCCTGACTGGCAGCAACGGCGCCAATGCGCTCACCGGCGGCAGCGGCGCTGACTCGATCAACGGCGGCGCCGGCAACGACTCGCTGGTCGGTGGTGACGGCGACGACACCCTCACCGGCGGCGCCGGCAACGACAGCCTGGACGGCGGTGCCGGCACCGGGGACACGGCAACCTATGAGGCGGAGCTCAGCAGCGGGTTCACGTTGGCCGGCAACGGCACCACCTGGACGGTGACCGACATCCGCTTCTACAACCCGGCGGGTTTCCCTGCGGACACCCTGTCCGGCGTGGAGATCGCCAAGTTCACCGACGGGAATGCGCGGCTCGGCACCGCAGGCGCCGACTCGCTGACCGCTGGGGCCACGGACCTGCTGCTGCTCGGCGGTGACGGCAACGACACACTTGATGGCGGCGCCGGGGGGGTCGCCATCACCGGCGGTGCAGGCGACGACGACATCTTCTTCAGCGACAGCGACAGCTACAGCTCCGCGGTAGGCGACGATGGCGACATGACCGGCGCAGCCCGAGGCGGCAACGACACGCTCCAGGGCCGCAACGGCAGCAGCTACAGCGAACTCTACGGCGACGCCTTAGGCGTCTACAACCCAACCGCAGGCGCAGCCGGTGGCGACGATGTACTGACGGGTGGCAACGGGGTCGACAGCTTCAATTTCCTGATCGGAGACGCCAACGATATCTACGGTTACCAGGCGGACGCGATTGGCAACCCCGTCAGCTTTGACAACTTCTTCACCGCCGGCAATGACTCGCTGACCGGCGGCGACGACGCGTTCAACCTCATGTCCGGCGACGCCGCCTCGAGCGTTGGCAGCCTCACCCTGGGTAACGACACGCTCACCGGGGGTGCAGGAGCCGATGCGTACAACTACATGGTCGGCGACGTGGATGCGATGGAGACAGGCGTCCTCTATGAGCCGGATGGCATCACCGTCAAGGCCACTGGCAGCGTCATTGCGGGCAACGACGTCCTGACCGGAGGCGCCTTCGCCTCGAACGAGATGTATGGCGATGCGAGTGCCGTCATAGGCACAGACGGCGTCGGTCACGCCACGCTCGGCGACGACACGCTGACCGGCGGCGCCGACGGCACCAACACGATGTACGGCGATGCGGTGACGGCCAGCGGCACGGTCGTGTGGGGCAACGACCAGCTCGTCAGCGGCGCTCAAGCCAACGACGTGATGTGGGGCGACGCCACTAACCGCGTGGGTACGGGCGGCACGGACACCTTCGTGTTCGCCGCCGACAACGGCCAGGACACGATCGGCGACTTCGAGATCGGGCACGACAAGATCGACCTGACGGCGCTGCCCGGGGCCTCGGAGTTCGACGCGCTCACGCCCTACATCTCGGAGGTGGACGGCGACACGGTGATCGACATCGGGCTGATCGCCACCCCCACCGGCACCGCGGGCGTGGACACGGTCACGCTCACCGGTGTGACGGGCTTGACTGCAGCCGACTTCGTCTACGCCCCGGCGCCGACGATCGAGGTCCAGCCGACGTTTGCCACGGGCACGCCGTCGGTGACGATCACCGCCACCAACGGCGTCGCGGGGCGCACGCTGTCACTGCAGGTGGGTGCGCTCGAGTTCGGCTCGCTGAGCGATGGCGCGTCCTCCACGGTGTCGTTGACCCAGCAGGGCTCGGTCACGAGCGGCACGCTGAAGGTGCTGGATTCCCTGGGTGCGACGAAGTCGACCGATGCGCATCTGGCGCTGGGCACGGGTGGTGCGGACACGCTCAACGCTGCGGCGATCACGAAGCGTGCGGCGATCTACGGCTTTGACGGCAACGACGCGATCACGGGTGGCTCCAGTGCAGACACCCTGGACGGCGGCGCAGGCGACGACACGCTCAGCGGCGGCGCGGGCGACGACACGCTCAGTGGCGGCGCGGGCAACGACACGTTCACGGTGGATGCAGGCTCCGACACGGTGACGGACCTGTCGGACTCGGACGTGCTGGTGGTGTCCGCGGGTGCCACCGCCAACGCCACGGTGACGGCTGCCTTCACGGCGGGCGCGGGCACGAGCAACGCCGGCACGGCCAATCTCAGCACGGCGGGGCTTGAGGTGAACCTGTCGGCGGCCACGAGCACCCTCAATGGGTTTTCGGTGACCAACATCGGCGCGTCTGCCGCCTTGACCGGCTCGTCCCAGGCGGACAACCTCACCGGCGGCGCGGCCAACGACAGCCTGGACGGCGGCGCGGGCGACGACAGCCTGACCGGCGGAGCGGGCGACGACAGCCTGACTGGCGGCGCGGGCGCCGACACATTCAACGTCGACGCCGGCACCGACACCGTCAACGACCTGGCCGGCAGCGACGTGCTGGTGGTTTCTGCCGGCGCCACGGCCAACGCCACGGTCAGTGCAGCCTTCACAGCGACCGCCGCGACGTCCAATGCGGGCACGGCCAACCTCACGACAAGCGGTTCTGCGGTAAACCTCGCCGCGGCCACCGGCAGCAACGGCTTCCTGGTCACCAACAGCGGCAGCGCGGCTGTCGCCCTGACCGGTTCGGCCCAGGCGGACACCCTCACCGGCAGCGGGGGCGACGACACCCTCACCGGCGGAGCGGGCAACGACAGCCTCACCGGCGGTACGGGCAATGGCAACGACAGCCTGGACGGCGGCACGGGCGACGACAGCCTGGACGGCGGAAATGGCAACGACAGCCTGACCGGTGGAGCGGGCAACGACAGCCTCAGCGGCGGCCAGGGGAGCGACAGGTATTACTACAGCGCGGCGACGGACTCCACGGCAACCGTGAAGGACGTGATCACCGACTTCAAGACCAACGGCTCCGACATCATCGACCTCAGCGGGATCCTGGGGATCAGTGGGACGCCCTCTGCAATCACGGCGCTTGGGGCAGTCTTGAATGGAAGCACGAACGAATTCGGCGGCAACCGCATCGCCTACTTCGCCAGCAGTGGTACCACCCAGGTGTACGTGGATGTGACCGGAAACAACACATTCGGCATAGACGACATGCAGATCCAGCTCACCGGCACCCCGAGCCTGATCGCGGCAGACTTCCGGATCTGAGCGGGAGCGGCGGCAGGGAATGACCTGCCGCCGGGTTCGGTGGTGGCGATGGCTGCTTGTATGTGAGAAAGCTGTTGGAGTGCACTCGCTTGGCACGGCCGAGTCCTGAATGAAAGCAGCCACAATAATCCTGATCATCAGTAGTGACCCGGCGACGGCACCCTATCTGTGTGGCGATGGAATCAAGCGTCGAGGAGTACTTGCGCTGCACAGACACGTTGCAGCCTTGCCAATCGATGCACAGCCATCACCACCGGCCCCGGCATCGGCAGCCCGGAGAACTGCTTCACCACCCTGATGGCGGCCAAGACCGCCGGCACGATCGGTCTGGGCCGATGTAGGGGCGGGCCTGCCGCCAGCGGGCCACCTGCTCGGGGAACAGACCACGCTCGCGGCAGTAACCATTCAGTTCCGTTGCGCTCAGACCGGCGGTCTCCAGCACCACCGTGAACTGATCGGCGGATCCCCAGCCCTCGGGATCCTTCTGGCTGGCGGGCGCCACCTCCCCCTGCAGGCGCCAGGCCTTGCGCCCTTTGTAGAGGCTGATCGCGTGGATCCCCAGCGCCTGGGAGATTTCCGTCACGCTCTGGCGATGGGGAGGCCCCATCCGGCAGCGCACATCAGCCTTGACGGCCTCGCTGGAAAGACGCATTGATCGATTCCATCAGGCCCCCTGGTGGTTGACGTGGTCGGGATGGAGAGGCGTCATCTTTCCTGGCTGAGGGGGCTGCGGCATGGATCCCCTCGTGATCGCTGCCAATCAAGATCAGGACACGATCGAAGACTTCGAGACTGGCATCGATCGTATCGACATGACTGCATTTGTTTGTATCAATGCAGCAAGCATTGGCGGCTATATTGCCGAGTTCGGCGACAGCAAGTTAATCACTTCCTGATTGGCTAGGGCCTCCTGAAAAAGGCAGATCGACTGCGGCGCACCTGATTTCAGCGATGGCGATCCGCTAAGCTGGGTGCGATCAAGGCAATTGACGATTGCTACAACGACTGAACCTTCAGATGTTCCGGAAGCACCATAATGGCCAGTTTTCAATCGAGGATTTCCATTT
Organism: Synechococcaceae cyanobacterium; assembly: GCA_046342775.1. Lineage (GTDB taxonomy): Bacteria > Cyanobacteriota > Cyanobacteriia > PCC-6307 > Cyanobiaceae > Cyanobium. The sequence continues at coordinate 3,426 of JBKDOR010000071.1, read as the reverse complement.
GCCGTTTGGCTGTATATCGGACACAGATTAACCGGGCGAATCAGGCGGGCTTATTTACGACGACTCTATTTAGATAGTGATGTGTAATTGACCAGATATATACCCGTTCATGAATCACTGACCTGACCTCGTTGAGTTAAGTCGATGACAATGACGTCAATAACATCAACGCCGGGGAATTCGTCAGCGATGCCCTTCCAATACTTTTTCAGTGCATTGGCTAGTTCATCTAATCCGACTCGGTGACCATTAATCTTCCAATGCCTTTCGGTTGTTTTCCCCTGCCAGACCAAAAGCATTACACCGCATCTAGCGCTTTCCTCTCGCAGATAATCACCCACCAACTGGTTTCGCAGCCGCTCACAAAGCTTTGGACCAGTCCAATCCTTGTCGAGCAGTTTCAGTTCGAGCTGCCTTCCGGCTGATGTTTCTGAGCCCCACTGCGAGGCAAAAGAAAAGAGTTTACTCTAGTCGAAGTCGCTTCGACTTTGATGCGGAGGTCCGCCGATAACAGTGCATCATGTTGCAAAAGAATGCCAAGGCTGAGTATGCCCAGAGAGTCAAGCTATGCTTATTATGCTACTCGTGGGCTGTCGACGGGTTGTGCCCCACCCGTCGGATACGGCGCCCGCCCCCCCAGGCTCAACCCTGCCCCGCCAGCCGGCGCCTGAGTTGGCCGCAGGCGGCGTCGGCATCGAGGCCGCGGCTGGCTCTGACGCTCACGGCGATGTGGCGATCTTCCAGGGCGCGGCGGAAGGTCTCCACCGCCGCTGGTGTCGGGCGCCGGAAGGATTCCTCGGCGATCGGGTTGTAGGCGATCAGGTTCACATGGCTCTGGAAGCCCCGTAGGCGGGCGGCCAGGGCGGCGGCGTGGCGGGGTTGATCGTTGACGCCTCCGAGCAGGATGTATTCGAAGCTCACCCTTCGGCCCGTCAGGGCCACATAGCGCCGGCAGTCGTCCAGCAGCGTTTCGATCGGATAGGCCCGGGCGGTGGGGATCAGCTGCTCTCGCAGGGCCTGATCCGGCGCATGCAGGCTCACCGCCAGGGTGAACGGGGCGCGGCCGAGGCGCTCCAACGCCCGTTGCGCCAAGGTTGGCAAGGCCTTCGGCACGCCCACGCTGCTGACAGTGATCTGCCGCTGGGCCATGCCCAGATCGCGGCAGAGGCAATCGATTGCGCTCAAGACCGCCTCGATGTTCAGCAGCGGTTCGCCCATCCCCATGAACACCACATGGCTGGGGCGCCGTTGCATCGCCTCCCGCACACTCAACACCTGATCGACGATCTCATGCACCTCCAATGAGCGTTGCAGCCCTCCTTTGCCGGTGGCGCAGAACAGGCAGGCCATCGGGCAGCCCACCTGGCTGCTGACGCAGACCGTGAGCCGATCCGCCGCCGGGATGCCCACGGTTTCGAGGCTCAGGCCGTCGGTGGTGCCGAGTAGCAGCTTCACGGTGCCATCGGCGGCCAGGGAGCGGTGCAACTCCGGCAGGCGGCCGATCAGGGCCGTGCCGGCGCTGGGAAGTTGGCTGTCGCGGAAGCTCTCGCCTTGGAGTTGATCTTGGGTTTGGCTTTGGACTTGGCTTGGGTCCTGGCCCTGGCCCTGGCCCAGGCCTTGGCTTCGGTCCTGGTCCTGGCTTTGGGGCTGGCTCTGACCCAGGCCTCGGTCTTTGATTTGGTCTTGGCCTTGATCTTGGTTTTGGTTTTGGGGCTGGCCTTGGTCTTGGATTTGGCCCTGGCTTTGGGGCTGGCCTTGGAGTTGACCTTGGTTTAGGGGCTGGTCCTGGCTCCTGCCAGGTTCGGGCTTGCGCGAGGGTTCTTCCAGCGCTGGTGGGTCCAGCCTGGCGGCTTGTGCCACTTCGCTGGAGGCGGGGCCGACGCCCTTCTCAGGCCGGCCGGTCTCGGGCAGGCCGGCCAACCGCTCCCTCCAGGCCTTCGGCAGCACCGTGATCGCCGTCAGATCGCGCACACCGCGCTCGTAGATCCAGGCGTGCAGCTGCCGCCCCCGGAAGGCGGATTCGCCCTGGGTCACCGCCCAAGACTCCAGCTCCGCCAGGCTACGCCCCAGTAGCGGCGCCTCCGGGGGCAGGGGCGCGGGTTGGGCCCCGGCCCGGGCCGGCGTCTGCGCGGTCGCAGCGATTGCAACAAAAGAGTTCTGGTTTGGAGCCGGCGCGGGCCTGGCCTTGGGCCGCGCCGCCGTGCTGCTGGGTCTTGCCGCCGCCCTGCTGGGCCGTGCCACCGTCCTGGTCGGCCCTGCCGCCGCGCTGCTGGGTCCTGCAGCTGTTCTGCTCGACCCTGCCGTTGTCCTGCTGGGGCGGCCCATCCGCGCTTGCCGGGCAGGTGGCTCTCCGGGAGACCGTCTGGTCGACGCGTCCGTGTTGGCCTCCGGCCGCCGCACCCGACGAAGCTGCGGCGGGTTGCCAGGGTCCGAATCCAGCGAACGCCGGCCGGTCGCCTCGCCAGCGAAGACATCCCGGGGGTTGCCAACACGGAACCAGCCCTCCGGGAACTGGCCATCCCGGGAGCTGCCAGCACGGGTTCGGCCAGCACGGATCTGCCCCGCACGTGGCTGGCCCGCACGGATCTGGCCAGCACGGGAAGGGGCTGCGGCGCTGCGCTCGGGGCGAGCGGGCTGTCCTTGAATCGGGGCTGTCCTCTCGGACGGCCGGCCAGCGGAGCTTCGCCCCGCCTGCGGCGCTTTCATCGTGGGTGGGGGATCAAGGCCAAATCAAAATGCCGTGGCCCAGCTTCCACTCCACCGCCAGCAGGGCGATGAAGCCCAGCATCGCGATGCGACCGTGCAACAGCTCGTTGTGCTGGTGAAAGCCCCAGCGGGGCCGGCGCCGGCGGGGGATCGGTGTCCCCAGGGCGGTGAAGGTGGAATCAGTCATCGCTGAGCAGCCCCTCCTCTTGCAAGCCCTCGAGGGCCTCGGGATCGGGCAGCAGATCCTCCTCCAGCCCTTCCTCCACGGTGGGACGCACGAAGGCGGCAAAGGCGCTACTGCTGGCCTCGATGCCATGGCGGCTGCGGGTGGCCTCCAGATCCTCGTCGGAGGGGTCATCGAGAACGGCGGCGGGAGTCGTGGGGAAGGGCATCTCCACGGTGTAATCCGGCCGCAGATTCTGGCTGCGGCGATAGCCGGCCTCTTCCTCGAGGATGTCGGGATGGGGCCCGGCCTCGGCGCGCAGCTCCTCTTCGAAGCCGCTGAAGCCGGTGCCTGCAGGGATCAACCGGCCGATGATCACGTTCTCCTTGAGCCCCCGCAGCCAATCCTTCTTGCCTTCGATCGCCGCCTCGGTGAGTACCCGGGTGGTCTCCTGGACGGAGGCGGCGGAGATGAAGCTGGCGGTATCGAGCGAGGCCTTGGTGAGGCCCAGCAGCACCGGCGGAATCACCGCCGGGGCCCGTCCGACGACGGCCATG
>JBKDOR010000070.1:0-7372 GCA_046342775.1 Synechococcaceae cyanobacterium | reverse complement strand
CACCATGGCGTCGGCCAGGCCCAGCTGGATCAGGCGGTAGGCATCGCCGATGGCGTTGGAGCCGGCGGCACAGGCGGTGGCCACCGCGCTGCTCGGACCCTTGGCGCCGAGGGCGATCGCCGTCAGGCCGGTGGCCATGTTGGGGATCATCATCGGCACGCAGAACGGGCTCACCCGGTCTGGCCCGCGGGCACTCATCACCTGGGCCTGGGTCTCCATCATCAGCAGGCCGCCCACGCCGGAGCCGATCGCGGTGCCGACCCGCTGGGCGTTGCCGTCGTCGATCGTCAGGCCGGCATCGGCGATGGCCTGCTTGGCGGCCACCACGCCGAACTGGCAGAAGCGATCCCAGCGCTTCGTCTCCTTCGGCTCCAGCCAGGCGCTGGGATCGAAGTCCTTCACCTCGGCGGCGAAACGGCAGGCGTGCCTGGAGGCGTCGAACAGGGTGATCGACGCCACCCCGTTGCGCCCGCTCGACAGACCCTGCCAGTAGCTCGGGACGTCGTTGCCGATCGGTGTGACCGCGCCCAGGCCGGTGACGACGACGCGCTGGAGACCCTCAACCATGGAGCGGCTCAGGCCTGCTTCTCTTGAATGAACTTGACGGCGTCACCCACGGTGGTGATGCCCTCGGCGGCCTCGTCGGGGATCTCGATGTCGAAGGCCTCCTCCAGGGCCATCACCAGCTCGACGGTGTCGAGGGAATCGGCGCCGAGGTCGTTCTGGAAGTTCGACTCGGGCTTCACCTCGCCAGCGTCAACGCTGAGTTGTTCGGCAACGATCGAGCGCACTTTCTCAAAGATCGCTTCCTGGGACATGGCCGCTGTGAGAGTCGAGGCACTCTACGGGTCACCCTGCCCGCCGCTCCCGCCATGGCGGCGACGTATGAACAAGGGTGAAGGGCTGCGGCCGCCGGGCCAGCGGGTCCGGAGCTCTTGGGTACCTTGGCGAGACGCCGAGTCTCAGCACCTCCGGAGTTCAGATGTCCCACGCCGTCAAGATCTACGACACCTGCATCGGCTGCACCCAGTGCGTGCGCGCCTGCCCCCTCGACGTCCTTGAAATGGTGCCCTGGGACGGCTGCAAGGCCGGCCAGATCGCCTCTTCCCCCCGCACAGAAGACTGCGTGGGCTGCAAACGCTGCGAAACCGCTTGCCCCACAGACTTCCTCAGCATCCGAGTCTATCTGGGCGATGAGACCAGTCGTTCGATGGGCCTTGCCTACTGAAGCGGCCCGCGTCTTCCCCATAAGCTCAGCCCGGCTGGTGCCGGGCTTTTTTTTGGCCGCACTTTCCGCCCTCTCTGCCCTTCCCCCCTGTTCCTGCGGTCGTTATGTGCGGCATCGTTGCGCTGATCGGGTCCCGCGATGCAGCGCCCCAGTTGCTTGAGGGCCTGCGCCAGCTCGAATACCGCGGCTACGACTCCGCTGGCATCGCCACCGTGGAGGGGGGGCGTCTGCACTGCCTGCGGGCGGAGGGCAAGCTGGTGCATCTCACCGGTCGCTTTGAGGAGCAGGGTGCTGCAGGCCAGTGCGGCATTGGCCATACCCGCTGGGCCACCCACGGCAAACCGGAAGAACGCAATGCTCACCCCCATCTCGATGGGGACAGGCGGCTGGCGGTTGTTCAGAACGGCATCATCGAGAACCACCGCAGCCTGCGCGAGGAACTGCAAGCCCAGGGGGTGGAGTTTCGCTCCGATACCGACACCGAAGTGATTCCGCACCTCGTGGCGCGGGAGCTGAAGCTGTTGCGCCAGGCGGGCCACCCGGCTGATGGCCCCTTGCTGTTACGGGCCGTGCAGCAGGTGCTGCCGCGCCTGCATGGGGCCTACGCCCTGGCGGTGGTGTGGGCTGAAGCGCCTGGGGCCTTGGTGGTGGCGCGACGCCAGGCCCCACTGCTCATCGGGCTGGGGGAAGGGGAATTTCTCTGCGCCAGCGACACGCCCGCGTTGGCGGGGTTCACGCGCACGATCCTGCCGATGGAAGACGGCGAAGTGGCGCTTCTGACCCCGCTGGGGATCGAGCTGTACGACAGCGCCGGCGCGCGGGTGCAGCGCACCCCCAGCCTGCTGAGCGGCACCGAGCACGTGGCGGACAAGCGCAGCTTCCGCCACTTCATGCTCAAAGAGATCCACGAGCAGCCGGAGACCGCCGCCCTGTGGGTGGCCAGGCACCTGCCTGAGCGGCCTTCACTACCCGGTCCAGAAGGGCTGGCGCTGGTGGCCTTGCCCCTCGATGAATGTGTCTTCGAGGATGTGGAGCACATCCAAATTCTCGCCTGCGGCACCAGCCGCCACGCCGCCCAAGTGGGGGCTTATCTGCTTGAGCAGCTGGCAGGTTTGCCCACCAGCGTGTACTACGCCAGTGAATTCCGCTACGCCCCACCCCCTCTGGCTCCCCGCACCCTGACGATCGGTGTGACCCAATCGGGCGAAACCGCGGACACCCTGGCCGCCCTAGCCATGGAGCAGGAGCGCCGGCTAGCCGTTGCTGATCCGGCTTACCACCCAAAGCTGCTGGGCATCACCAACCGACCCGAGAGTTCCCTCGCCCGCCTGGTGCCCCACATCCTGGATATCGGTGCCGGAATTGAGGTGGGAGTGGCCGCTACGAAGACCTTCCTGGGTCAGTTGCTGGCCTTCTATGGGCTGAGCATCGCCTTTGCCGAGCGGCGCGGCATCGCCCCGCAACGGCTGGCCTCCCTGGTGGCGGAGCTTCGGGGTCTGCCGGTCCAGCTGCAGCAGCTGGTGGAAGACCACGACCGCCGCTGCGCCGAGCTGGCGGCGGAGTTTGCCGAGACCCGTGATGTGATCTTCCTGGGGCGAGGGATCAACTACCCGATCGCGATGGAGGGGGCGTTGAAGCTCAAGGAGATCAGCTATATCCATGCCGAGGGCTATCCGGCTGGGGAAATGAAGCACGGCCCGATCGCTCTGCTTGATTCCCGGGTGCCGGTGGTGTCGATCGCGGTGCCGGGCACGGTGTTCGACAAGGTGCTCTCCAACGCCCAGGAGGCGAAGGCCCGGGATGCTCGGCTGATCGGAGTGGCCCCCGAAGGTGCCGATACGGCAGTCTTTGATTTGTTGCTCCCGCTGCCAGCGGGGCTGGACGAACTGCTGAGCCCGCTGTTGACCGTGATCCCGATGCAGTTGCTCAGCTACCACATCGCCGCCCACCGCGGCTTGGATGTGGATCAACCGCGCAACCTGGCCAAGAGCGTCACCGTTGAGTGATTTTTTGTCCCTGACGCGGGGCGATCACGGCCGCTGTGCGGCCAAGATCGCCCCGCGTCAGGGACAGGGAGGGGGAGCGGAAGTTGCTCACCGGGGCCCTTTGCGTGCCGAGGGCGGAACTTGCCTAAAACGCAACAGGGGGATTGTGGGGTGCTGGGGGGCTGACCCGGGGGCAGGGTGTGGAGCTGGGTAATTTCCGCAGGCTGGGATTCCCGGGCGATCAGGATCGAGGCGCGAAGGCGGCGAGATGGTGTGAAGGCTTGAGCGTGGCGGCAGATTGGCGCAACGAGGGAACAGGGCAGGAGCTTGAGGGCATCGATGCAGGCGTGGCCGAACCTCCTTGGGGGATCGTCGCCTCTTGCTGTGACCACTCAGCCTTTCCTGTGACGTTGATTCAAGTCCTGTGGTGAGGTGGTGCCATGGCTGGTTTCGTGCAACATCAAGGCATTGCCGGTGTGATCGACCGTAGGCGGCATGCAGTTGAGCGCTCAGGACTGCTTGTGCAGAATCGCGCGTTTGGCGTCGATCAGCGTTGTTTGGATCAGCTGGCTAGTCGAGGCGATGATTTGGCGCTCAACCCGCTTGAGCCATCGCGGCTTGGCTGTTGAGAGTTCAGGCGCGTTGGGCGACGGAAGGCGACGGTACTGTTGCGATAGGGGGCACATCGCTGCGGCCATAGCGGTCCTCAAAACGCACGATGTCGTCCTCACCCAGGTAGGGGCCGCTCTGCACCTCGATCATCTCAACGGGGATCTTGCCGGGGTTTGACAATCGGTGCTTGGCGCCGAGGGGGATGTAGGTGCTCTGGTTTTCTCCCACGAGGTCCTGCACACCATCACGTTCCACCAGGGCGGTTCCCTTCACCACGATCCAGTGCTCGGCGCGGTGATGGTGCATCTGCAGCGAGAGGCAGGCACCGGGGTTGACCACGATCTTTTTGACCTGCCAGCGGTCGCCTTCGGTGATGCCGTCATAGGAGCCCCAGGGGCGATAGATACGACGGTGGGCCTTGCTTTCGGGGGCTCCCGCCCGCTCCAGCAGGTTGACGATGGCCTTCACATCCTGGGCGCGCTCGCGCTGGGCCACCAGCACCACGTCGTCGGTTTCGACAACCACCAGATTTTCCACACCAAGCCCCACCACCAGGCGATGCTCACTTCGCAGGTAGCAATTGCGGCTGTCTTCGCTGATCACCCGCCCCCGCAGCACATTGCCTTGGGGATCGCGATCCGCGGTTTCCCAGAGAGCGCTCCAGCTGCCCACGTCGCTCCAGCCGGCATCCAGGGGTAGCACCGAACCAAGGGCTGTTTTCTCCATCACAGCTACATCAATAGCAATATTGGGGCAATGGTTGAAGGCCTCCCGATCCAGGCGCAGGAACTCGCGATCACTCGCTTCCAGTTCTAACGCGCTGCGACAAGCTTGCACCACTTGTGGCGAATACCGTTCCATTTCAGCAAGAACAGAGCTGCAGCGGAACAGAAACATGCCGCTGTTCCATGCGAAGTGTCCGCTCGCCACAAACGCCTCGGCGGTGGAACGATCAGGCTTCTCCACGAAGCGGCGGATGGGCACTGGGGCGCTGATCGGGGCTGGGCCTTCGCCCTGCCATGGGGAGAGAATATCGGCCGCCTCTATGTAGCCGTAGCCTGTTTCTGGCGCTGTGGGAACGATGCCAAAGGTCACCAACTGGCCAGCCTCCGCGGCTGCTCTGCCTGCCTGGACCGTGGCCCTGAAACGTTCTGGATCCCGGATGACATGATCGGCCGCCAAGACCAGCAATAAGGGATCATCTCCCGAGGCAGTGGCTCGCAAGGCTGCAACTGCCACGGCTGGGGCCGTGTTGCGACCCATTGGTTCCAGAATAATGGCATCAGGCTCTATACCGATCTGGCGCATCTGCTCCGCCACGATGAAGCGATGATCCTCGTTGCAGATCAACAACGGGGGAGACAAGTCTTTTAAGCCCGCCAGGCGCGCCTGAGTTTGCTGAAGCAGGGTTTCCTCTCCAGCACCGGCCAGGGGCCAATATTGCTTGGGGTACGAGGCTCGCGACAGAGGCCAGAGGCGGGTGCCAGTGCCGCCACAGAGAATCACGGGCACCAGAAATGTCGGGGCCATGGTTTGGATGAGACTACGGAGACGTCGCGATTCCATTCTGGGCTGTTTACGGCTGGAAAGCGTCGCGAGTGGCCAGGCTTCTCATCGGATCGCGATTGCGGAAGCGGTTCTGCGGTCGGTTCTGGCGTTTCCAAGGGGTCGCGCGGTGGTCGGCGCACCCGGGATTACTGGTGTGGCAGCTGATCACGAAAAGCTAGGTTGAGCCGCCACCAGAGCTGCCTGGATTCACTTTGATCAGAAGCTTTAGTCGCACCTGCTTGTTTTATGCCAGCAAGTTCGAGGCCTCTCAAGTGGATATGTGCATGAATGGAACTTTACTTGCAGGGTGTCGTCAACAGGGGAATGACGATGCAATAATGGCAGTTGGCGCGGGATAATACTTAGGATTAAAGATATGGATTATTTTAGAAGAAATTATCATTAGTAGTTCGTACGTTTGGGCAAACATCCCCCCACTGCAAAATTGATGGCGGACAGGTTTTGGAGCTCTTGACTTGATCTTAGGCTTAGGCTTTGGCTAAAAATAAACCTAGCAACAAGCAGGGGGATACAATTTATCAGCACAGCTCGCACAGCATTGATAAGGGATTTATCTCTGTATATTTTGCAGAGATCTAAGCCATTGAACTGCTTTAAGGAAAGCAGTAAGGCTCAGGTCATCGGGGTGGTTAGATCTTGGAATTCCATCAACACAGTCATCATTCCAGTGGAGCTGTCGGGGAGATAATCAAGTAAAAGACAGCTTTGCAATTAAACGAATGCGAGAATCAAAATGAAACCGACAAAGACTGTGATGAGGCCCGCAATGGATGCACTCAGGAAAGATTTATAGTTTGCAACCTAATAATCTCTAGCATTAAAATTTCTTACTCATCGTCTTGGGGTTGGGGCTCCCAATGTGTTGGAGTTTGACGTTGTCGTCTAGATCTATTAAACCAAAGCCCCGTAGCTTTCTGTTTTTCAATCAGAAAGACAATACTTGTAACCACCGTTCGCTGAGATGGGTCGGAGATCGACACAGACATAAAACCAAACGCCAGAAGAATCAAAGAAGCACCATTGCGAATACTGTCTTTAATTGCGTCCTGCATGGTCGCATCTCGCACTTTGCTAAGTTGAGCTTTAACAGCGATTCTTTTAGAATCAAAGACTGCAGCAACGCTATTTTTAAATTCAGGGAATGGAACCTCAATTCTACTAGGAAGTTCAGGAGAATCAGGAAGCTTTGCCATCAACTCGCGAAGCTCCTGCTCGTTGTTGGTCGACTTAATTTTATCAACGAGGTTACCGACAAGACGAATGGTGGTTAATCCATTAAAATAATTGCTTCTCACAATTCCTATAGCCGCAGTAATCTGCACTGGAACTAACAATACTGTAGCGATGCCGATCCAGGCGAGCATGGTACGCAAAAACTTTGCTTGCCCTAGCGATGTGCGATCAAGTTCATCGCGACGACTTGCGTAGGAGACAAATGTTGATCCTACCAGGACAAGGAACCCATAGGTAAGAATCGAGGCAGTAAACCTCAATTGCCATTGTGGATCAAATGGGCTGAAGGGTATAATCGTGAACAACAGAATGACGAGCGCTAAACCAATGAGAACCCAGCCCGTACGAAAAAGTAGAAAATTCATGGAAGCAATGGGATGGCTATTCAGAGAAAAAGGGAAAAAACAAATAGGTCGGGTAACAATTGGAAGCCTTAAGGTTATTGTTGCAATAAATATACATTGAATACATCCTCATCTTAGCATGAGGCTTCCAAGCTGCTTTTGGGGCAGGATGCGTGTATGCACATTCATGATAGGCGGGTTCCTTGTCAAATTTTTGCAATCTAGCACGGATGCTCCTTGGTCGAGTTTGGTCTGTGCCAAATCGGGGATCGGACGTGCGTGCCGCCCAGGTGTGCAAGCCTCTTCGTTGAGCGAAGCAAAAACACCATGCCTCATTTCAGCTGAACCCTGAGATCCGGCAGTCATGCCTGCATTTCCCCACGACGACTCCGTGAAAGCCG
>JBKDOR010000069.1:0-4011 GCA_046342775.1 Synechococcaceae cyanobacterium | reverse complement strand
ATCCTGGAGCCGCTGGGAGGCGGCTGGATTGGCGCGGTGCAGCCGCCCGGCCCATGGCCAGGCGGCCAGGTGGTGTTGCGCACCGCCATCGGCGGCGAGCGCTGGCTGCGGCCCCCCAGCGGCGAGCTCCTGCCGCGCATCTGCTGAAGCTTGGGCGCTCGCGCAGCCCGGCCCCGCTCAGGCCAGGCGCAACTGGCCCGCATAGGGGCCGGGGCCATCGAGACAGGCGGAGCCGCAGTGGCAGCCCAGGCTGATCGCCTGCTCAACCGTCCAACCCGCCGCCAGGCCGGTGGTCACCCCGGCGGCGAAGGAATCGCCGGCGCCGTAGGTGTCAACCACGGGGCGCTGCCGGGCCGGGGCCGCGAAGCGTCCCCCGGGAGAGCTACGCCCACCCCGGGCGCCAGCGGTGCCGATCACCAGGGCCGGTTCGGGATCGAGGGACCCTGGCGGCACCTGCTCATCCGGATCGAGGGCGCTGCCAATCAACGCGTCGAGAGGCAGGGCCGCCTGGCGCAGCACCGCCAGCGAGAGGCGGGGCGTCACCGCCAACACCCGGGCAGCACGGGCCTGGGCCAAGGCGGCGGCATCGGCCGCCGTGGCGAACACTCCATCGAACGCCGCCAGGGAGTGCCAAGGCAGCGGATCGGTAGCCCGGGGAGCCAGCCGCTCGCCGATCACGGTGATCGTGCGTTCTCCGCTGGCCTCCACGAAGGTGATGCCGCGGCGGGTGGGAGCGTCGCGCCAGGCCACATGCAGCTCCAAGCCCAGGGCTTCCAAGCGCTCCGCCGCCTCCTGACCGCAACGGTCGCGGCCGAGGGAGGTGAAGAACGGCACCCGCTGGCCGGTGAGCCGCGCCATCTGCACCGCCACCACCGCCCCACCGCCGGCGGGGTGCTCGTAGAAGTCTTTGGCGTGGCTGATGCAGCCCGCCTCCGGCAGCCGCTCCACCGCCACGAAGCTGACCACCTCCACATGGCCGACGACCGCCAGCAGCAATGGCGGCAACGACGGCAGCTGTTCCAACGCCAGCGGCGTCCAGGGGGCGTCGGACTGGTGAGCTGGGTCGCTGGTCATGGCGGGGAGCTGAGGCGGGGAAGGCGGTGCTGGGGGGTGCGTGGAAGGGGGCTGCGTTGGATTGTCGGCGGAAAGGCTTGCTAACCATCAACGCAGGGACTCAGCTGTTGGCGGCGCTATCGCCATGCCGGAGATGTCCAGGATCCCATGGGCGGTTGATCATGCTCTCGATGTGGGCTGGTGAAAGAGCGGCGGGTAACGCTGGCCATCACCTGGCCGCAAAATATATAAATACAATATGAGATACGAGGGTCGGACAGTATCATGGGGCGGCTCAAGTGCATGGCCGTGTTAAGAGTGCAATCATTTGCTTCTCCTGCCACCGATACGATTATACATAGGAAGAAAGCCGTTGGCACTACGGTACTCCTCAATCCATTCGCTTTCCAATTGCTCCTGCTCTCCTTGTTCCTCAATAGGCGAAAATTCAACCCTATTAAATATCCAGTCAGACCGCTCAGGAGAGGCTATGCACGAACGGATTACTCCCCTTTCTATGTAAACGTTTTCGCCTTTGAATAGATAGCGATAAATGCCCGTTAGATCATCAGGAATCTGACTTGCATTGTCTCGAATAGAAGACACTTCGAATGCAGGGCGTATTGAAATGACCCATTTCCCATCAGGATGCTTGCTTGGCGAATACTGACGCGCTCTTCCATCCTTCAACTCCGACGCAGCGCGCAACCAGCGATTCTTTGACATTACCGACTGAATCTGAATCGCCCTTGACACCCCTGCTTTTTTGCCACCATCGGGAGTCATAGCGAATGAATCACGATCAGAGGTGTCTGAGTGAAATGCAAAACCAAGTCTTCTACGTTCGGCATCTATGTAAACAGAGGCCCTGGTGAAGTCAGAGAGATTATTGAACCGTATAAATTGCGCATTGAAGGCTATTGCGCTTCTTCTAAGGCTTACAAGCGACTTTCCATCGGTTGACTGGCCATCGTCCCGTCGATGCTTGACCCAGGTGCTCACGGTTTTGTTGTTATCCTAACGCTCCAGATCAGAAGTGGCATTTGCTATAGAACTTTTTTGTATGGTGCGGGTCGGGTGAATGATGATGTTAGATGCCAGCTGTTCGTACCCACAAATACTTAGAAGGCACATGAAATCATTGCTTACCCCGAAAGCTACCTATTGCTTGGAGGTGGTGGGCTTGCTGGCGGAGGCGGCTTGTAGCTTGTTGTTGGTGGATTCACCGGCCGTGCTTGCGGCTGGTTTCCCTGAGGAGGGCGGTTGGATGGTGGCGGGGGGTTTGATCCTCTACGCATCTTGCTGCTCCTGCGGTGGAACCATGAACTCAACCCATTCTACGGCAGAACTTGAGACTAGGAGGCCATCGACATTTTCCAACGTTATTTGGCTACCATCTTGGAGGATCCAAGAAGGTTCTTGAATGTAAAAGTGGCCTTTGTCATGTTGATTGGGCCATTCACGGGGCCAGCCATAAAGCCGCCTACCGTCTTTGAGATGAAGAACAACATAAGTAATCTCTCTTGAAAATATACTTACCCATTCAGAAGGAAATGAGTTTCGCGTAGTTATTCCAAGCTTTCTAAGCCATTTGTGAGCTCCGTCATTATTTGTGCAAATTGCCAATAACGCGCCAGTCGCAATAGCTAATATCAGTTTGCAAAGATTTTGAGATGTAGAATCCCAAGGCCTAAAGGCATAGATATTATTTCCCAGGAATACGAGGGCTCCCCGTGCAACAGGGAGCATGACATGGATAAAGAACGTAAGAATTAATGCCTCTATTACCCTTTCAAACTGGCTTGGTTTTGGATTTGAGGTTAGGCCATAAAGCACCCATGCCGCCAAAAAGCCTGGCAACAAGTAGCTGAGCAAGGAGATTGTGTCTTTGGCCAGCTCGGGCATTTGCCAATCAGCAATGAGTAGCTTCTTTAGCTTTACTGTAGCAGTCTCGGGCTGCTCGTCCAGTGCATCTAACGGTCGCCATCACCTGGCCGCATGGTTCATTATGCGAAGCAGAGAGCCTTTTGGTGGCGGGTCAGGTGTATGGCGTTGTTATACGTGTCAGGGGAGAGCACTGCAAGGGTTCGCAATTGCCCTGGCTTGACAGCGCCATCGCAAAGATCATGCTTGTGCTAAGAACGCTTCTCCAATTCTAAATCTTTAGACGGATAAACTCTCTTTTCGCTCTGTTGCAACTGGAAGATCCGATTGATCCTAGTGTGTCTGCGCGCCCTTTTTGTTGGCCACATCCTAAAAATTTGACGAGTACGGTTAATGCGTATGGGATATCGCCTGTAAGTTCAGGATGGCCTGCTCAATAGCAGCAATTCTCAAACCAAGTGGTGTAAGAGCTTGCTCGAAACTTTTCTGAACTTCAGAAGCCTTTTGTTCTGCTTGGTTTGCTTTTTGCAGCGCGGCATTGATTGCCTGGGTTGCTTGACTGAGTTGCCCCTCCAATTGCTGGATACGTTGGACGAGATTTACACCCTGAGCAGCAAGAGAACCCGTCACTTCTACATTTCCTTCAAAGAATCCCGCGAGTTGTCCACCTTTACCAAATATACCAATACTAGTTTGACTACTGCCGAAAACTCCAATACCACTCGTGCTGTTGCCCTCGACACCAGCGGCAACTTTGGAAACCCCGACCACACCGCGACCTTGCTCACTGTTGCCAAATACAGCATCCCCGGCTGTAGATTCACCAACTACTGGATTAGCCATTTTGAATTTCCCTCTAGCGGGCGAAGAAATTTTGGTCAGAATGATTTAAGCAGATCTGCTGAAACGCAAGCCCAGCCTTCACATTTCGTATAACGGCATGGATAGATCGTGCGAAGCCACGATCTATCCGGTGTTGGACAAGCCCCACACCACTGGGGGCCTTTCAAGACAGGAGAAAGATCGAGGCTCTTTTAAGGTCGGCTTAGTTTTTCATGTAGGCAGAAATGCTTA
>JBKDOR010000068.1:0-4471 GCA_046342775.1 Synechococcaceae cyanobacterium | reverse complement strand
GGGCCTGGCTGCTGGAACCCGTGCGCAGAGCGTTGCGGGCCGTGCCCCTGGCCCGCCGGTTCTCTCCCCTGCTGGGACGGCTGCTGACCATCGCTCTGGTCATGCTGCTCAGCCTGGTGCTGCAGGCCGCCGGCCAACCCGCCGGCCTGCTCCAGATCTTCGCGGTGCTCTGGCTGGGCTGGACCCTGCTGGATGGCCTGGAGCTGCTGCTCCAACAGCGGCTGCCGCCCCGACGCGTGCGGGATCTGCTCACCAACCTGCTGCGGCCCTGCTTCCTGACCTTTGTCTTGGTGGTGCTGGTCAGCGAGGTCGACAGCCTCGCCAACCTGGCGGTGATCCCGCTCGGAAGTCTCTTCGGGGTGGAGATCAACCTGGGCAAGCTCTGCGGCTCGCTGCTGGTTCTTTACCTGCTGCTGATCGGATCCGGCCCTCCCGCCGCCGCCCTGTCCTGGCTGCTACGCCGGTTGCTGGGCTTCAGCGAAAGCAGCGGCAAGGCCCTGGAGCTGATGCTGCGCTACACGGTGGTGGGGATCGGCATCGCCGGCCTGGCCTACCAGCTGGGCTTCAACAGCACGGCCCTGCTGGCGATCGCCGGGGGACTTTCCGTGGGGCTTGGTTTCGGCGTCAAAGAGGTGTTTTCCAACTTCATCAGCGGGCTGTGGCTGCTGTTCGAGGGATCGGTGCGCCCGGGAGAGGTGCTGATGATCGAGGGGGATCCCTGCGAGGTGCGGCAGCTGGGCCTGCGCGCCACCCTGCTGTGGCGCGACCGCGACAACGCCGAGCTGCTGATCCCGAACCAGATGTTCTTCACCCAGGCCGCCACCACCTACACCGGCAGCGATCGGCTGCGGCGTTGTGAGGTGCGGGTGGGGGCGGCCTACCGCCACGACCCGGCCGAGGTGGTCGCTTTGCTGGAGGCCACCGGCGTGGCCGTTCCCCGGGTGCTGGCCAACCCGGCGCCGACGGCGCTGCTGCTGAGCTACGGGGATTCGGCAATCAACTACGCCCTGCGCTTCTGGATCGCCAACCCGATGAACGGCGTCGGCATCTGCAGCGAGGTGAACCAGGCGATCTGGCAGGCCTTTCTCCGCCAGGGCATCGAGATTCCCTTCCCCCAGCAGGTGCAGCACACCATCTTTGAGCACCCCATCAGCCCCGGGGCGCCCCCGGCGCCGGCCGGAAGCGCAAGTGCAGCCACGGCGGCAGACCCGGACGCGCCCCCGGCGCCGGGAGCGAGCGCGGAGGCCACTGGCGGCGGCCCGGCCAGTGGGGAAAGGCCCGTGTCCAGAATTGCGGGCGAGCCTGGTGAACCGGGAGAAGGGGGCTAACCCGGGGAGCGGGGGTGTAGCTAGCGAACCGGGCGAAGGGAGCCAACGCGGGGTGAGGGGAGATCGCCACGATCTGCCATAACGGACTGGCCGGTGTTGGTCGTCTCCAGATCAAGCCCCGCCAAGCCCTTGGCGCCGGCAGGCGAGCGCTACTGGTGGATCAGGCCTTGGGGACATGAGGGGGGCCTCTCTTCGTCGTGGCGACTAACCTGGCCAGCGCCGAGATGCAGGGGCAGCGGCAGAGCGCCCGGGAGACGGAGACGGGGGCGGTGGCAATCCTGGTGGCCAGCCAGATATGCTGTGAGGCTCGAATCTGCAAAATGTCGGCCACCGGCTGTGACGACATCGCGGCGACCAACTCCGGCAGCGTCTCCTGCATGATCCTAGCTGACACGCTGCCCAGCGGACGGGTGCAATGCACCATCCGCGATAGTGTTAACTTCCGTTCAGCGTACACGCACTTGTTGGCTCAGGGAGGTTGTGATTGACGACAAAATATCTAGGAAAGTTGAATCACTTTTAGGCTTACGAGAGCTTGGATGATTCCTAGGGCTGCTGTCACGAAGCCAAATGTGCCGGTGATCATCCAGACTTGGCGACCTGTTAAATTTCCGATCTTTGCAACTAGGATTTTATGTGTCGAAACGAATGACCGAGGTGGAACATCCTCAGTGTCATAAAACCGTGTTACAATGCCTACCTCGTAATGGCCAGACTTTTCTGCCGAAACATTCCATGTGTAAACAGCGGGCAAGGAGCGCAGCACACGATTCTGCTGCTGATCGCCAGAGATTTTTAGACCCGCTGCCTGCAACTCCACTTCCAAAGAAGGATATTTTAGATTGTAGCTGCGCATCCAGAAGGAAATCTCTCCCAACTGTTGATCATCCTGGCTGAACGGTCTTTCCCATGGAAACACCAGGATGATTTGAGCCGAGTCTCCTTCGTAAATACGTTTAGGAAATTTTCCTCCCAATCTGCCGGAGAAATACCTAAAACAGCTCCTGCTAGAATACAGTCTTGGCCCTGGTATGTTGTCCAGAATCTGTCCAATTATACCCAGTAGAATCCGAGGACACCAGGCAAGTATATATCTTACGAATTCGGATGTCTTGTTATAGCGAGTATGGATTTGCTTGACTTCTGGGCTACGTGTTACTATGGTGGATAGTTCCACGAGTTCGTTGTAGCTGTATTGTCTATTGATCAGCCTCAGTAAAAGTACAAACGTTGTAGAGCATGTAATAAGCAGAATGGTGATAGCAATTTCCATGCTTGTAGACATCATAAAGGCTATGCAACCTTATCATGCTTAGCGGTGGATAGCGCTCTAGATCAGAAGCGGGCAGGGATCTCAGCATAGAACTCACCCTCAGCGCCCGTCTTCCGCGATCGGGTGGTTAGCCAGACCGCTACACAGCGAACATCGCCTGCAAAACACTGAGCGCCTCCGCCAGCGTGTCAGCGGCCCAAACAGCCAAGCGCTTAATCAACCGATCTCGATCGACAGCCCTGAGCTGATTAACAACCACGTGCCCATCTTTATCTTCCAAGCGGCAATGTACGCGAAACGGGTATGGATACCCACCTGTTGTTGGCGGTGCGACAATCTAGGTGCGGAGATGGCCATTCACATCCGGTTAAACGACAACGCATGGCCTCGTTTTGCTAGTCTCTAATCCACGGGGGTATTGAGGAAGGCAAGATAGATCTCACCCCGCGAGACGGCTTCATCTGTCACCATGACCACTCGTCGTCGTCCAAGCGAGTGGTGGTCATTGCATCGAGAAGACCTTCTGGCATGGATGCTGCAGCCGCTTCTGCCCAGCCAGCTCTTGGCTGTGTGGATGCTGGGATCGTCAGTAACCCTGGAGCTGCCTTGAATTCAACCTCATCAGCAAGCCCCGCAACCTCAAGCAATGGCTTTGCGAGCCGGATGTCGCGCGAGTTCCCGATTTTGACAAGTTTCGCCCAAACCATCGGGCTCTCAGGCATGCGTCATCAGATTGTCGTCACTATCCCTACCTTGGGCTAACCCCTCAGTCTTGGCTAATGACGATGGATAGATCGAGTGCAGTCAGAATCTTATTCGCAGTTGGACGTGCCCCCAAGGTCACGCCAAGGCCCACTGTGGAAAGGTCGACCGGGATGTGAGGTTTGCTGCCGATTTGTCCTGGCTGAGGTCGCTTTGCGCTCCAGCCATGCTGGCAACGATCCATGATTTCAAGCTGTGTAGACATAAGTCGTGCCCAGCTGACCACTTCGCTTCGCAAAAGCGTCCGGCGAGCATTGATTGGGATAAGGATGTCGTGATTATACTCCTTTAATCGCTGTTTGCAGTGTGGCAATGCCACGGCCTCTCTTTCTCCTGCTGCAACATCTTTCATGCGCTATTGCTGACATCTCGAGCTGGCGAATGCCAAAACAGCAACCTTTGGGGCTGATCGTGATGAGGATAGCTTTATGTGTCGATAATGCGGTCTGCGTTTCGAAGCGTTGTTGGATCCATCCCGCCGATTCAGGTCAGCAGGCGCCTGCTCGGGAAAGGCGGGGTGTCGGTGGTCGGGTCTGCGGCCCAGCTCTGGCGCAGCTCGGCGCTGGCGGCGGTGTCGGAGGCGCTCAGTTCGGCGGCCGTGGTGGAGGCTGGAGCGGCACCACTGGCCCGCGCCAGCAGCAGGGCCAGCAGCAGGGCCAGCAAAGCCCCCTGCAAGGGCAACGCGACAGGGCGGATCACCACTTCGGCAGGGCCCGCCAGTCGCCGCTGAGCTGGAACGCGCCCCACACCCGGATGTCGTTGTCGGTGGAGTTCTTGTGATTGCGGAACTCGCTTGGGGTGTTTCGCAGGGACTCGGCGCGGCCCTCGCCCGCCTTGAGGCGCTTGTAGTAACGCTGCATGAAAGTCGCCGTCAGCGCGTCATCCACCTTCCAGAGGCTGAGCAGGGTGGAGCGGGCCCCGGCCACCGCCAGGGAACGCTGCAGCCCATACCCCCCCTCGCCGCTTTGCACCCCGCCCAGGCCGGTCTCGCAAGCCGACAAGGTCACCAGTTCGGTGCCCTCCAGGTCCATGGCGGTGGCTTCTGCGGCGGTGAGGTAGCCGTCGTCGTTGGGATCGTTCAACGTCAACCAGGCAAACGGGCAGGAAA
>JBKDOR010000067.1:0-32653 GCA_046342775.1 Synechococcaceae cyanobacterium | reverse complement strand
GCAGCGCTTTGTGAAAAGGCCGGCGCCAAGAAACCCTGATAGACCGCGGTTCTGATTGACATGCATTGCTTGGGGGCGATTGACCAATTGCGTCATCGTCTCGGCTGGAGCTGGATGCATGTCAGCGGTTCACCTGAGCTGTCTGCACAGGTCAACCGAGACGCGAATCAGGGATGAACGCGCATTCGTCAGGGGAATCGTTGCCAACATCGACAACGACGCGGCCCACCGGTTCAAGTGGCGCTGCAGGCCGAGCCAGCCACGTGCGCGCTGTGTTGTTCATCATGATCATGGCATCGCCATCGACGCCCACCGATGGTTGACGGGCATCAGCACAGTTTACCTCGATAGAATCAGCGTGGCGGCTGTTGCAAGACCCTGCTGGTTATTTGGAGGGTGTAGTTGGGATTGATGCTGTGCAAAGCGTGTTCATGATTTTAATTCTGATCACGCTGTGAATGGTGATCAGAGCTTGAGTCGGGCTCATTGAAGCAGCAGAGCTCAAGCATGCTTGCACCTTCAGCTGAGGCGGGGAGAGCTCTCCAAACCTCCGCGGTCCGTGGTTGATTCGCGCACCGCTCCCTGTGAATCGCTGGCATCCCTCCAGGGGTGAAAGCGATCCCCCTCGTTCAACCGATTGAGCTCCCGCGCTCACCGGGCCGATCTCGATGTTCAGTCCACAACAAGTGCTTCAGCCCATGGCATGACGATCAGCCGAAGACCTCGCCTTCAGCGGGTGGTACGACGTCCGGCAAAGGGCATCACACCATCGCCTCCGGCCTGACCGTCCGGTCGAACTCCTCGGCGCTGATCTCCCCCAGCACCAGGGCAGCCTCTCGGAGGCTGAGCCCATGTTGGTGGGCGTGGCGGGCGATGTGGCAGGCGCGGTCGTAGCCAATTGCGGGGGTGAGGGCGGTGACCAGCATCAGGCTGCGATCGAGCAGCTCCTGGATGCGGCCGCGGTTCACCTGCAGCCCCTCGATGCAAAAGCGCCGCAATCCGTCGCAGGCACCCGCCAGCAAGTCGAGGCTTTCGAGCACGTTGTGAGCAATGACGGGCTTAAACACATTGAGCTCGAAGTTGCCCTGGCTGGCCGCCATCTGCACGGCTGTGTTATTACCCATCACCTGCACCGCCACCATCGTGACAGCTTCACATTGGGTGGGATTCACCTTGCCGGGCATGATCGACGAGCCGGGTTCATTTTCCGGCAGCACCAGCTCCCCCAGGCCGCAACGGGGCCCGCTGGCCAGCCAGCGGATGTCGTTGGCGATCTTCAGCAGGCTGCCGGCCAGGACGGTCAGCGCTCCATGGGCCGCCGCCAGCGTGTCATGGCCGGCCAAGGCTTGGAACTTATCGGGCGCACTTCAGAAGGGCAGCCCCAGACGCTCACTCAGCCGCGCCGCCACTGCCTCCCCGAAACCCACAGGGGCATTCAGGCCCGTGCCCACGGCGGTGCCGCCGATGGCCAGCTGCTGCAGCTGCGGCTGGCTGGAGCGGATCGTGTGCAACGCCAAGCCCAGCTGGGCCACCCAGCCTCCGATCTCCTGATCCAGCCGCAACGGCACAGCATCCTGCAGGTGGGTGCGCCCGATTTTGATCACGTCGGCATGTTGGGCCGCCTGCTTGCTCAACGCCGCCATCAAGGCCTCCAGCTCCGGAATCAGGCCGTGCTGCAGTCGCTCGCAGACCGCCAGATGCATGGAGGTGGGAAAGGTGTCGTTACTGGACTGACTGAGGTTCACATGGTCGTTCGGGTGCACCGGCTTCTGGCTACCCAGCTGGCCTCCCAGAATCTGAATCGCGCGATTGGCGATCACCTCATTGGCATTCATGTTGGTCTGGGTGCCGGATCCCGTCTGCCACACGCTCAAGGGGAATTCGCCATCCAGCCCGCCGCTCGCCACCTGTTCAGCGGCGGCCACAATCGCCTCCGCAACCCCTGGATCCAGGCGGCCCAGCGAGGCATTCACCTCGGCGCATGCTGCCTTCAGCTGACCGAACGCGTGGACGAGGCTCAGTGGCATGCGCTGGCCGTAGGCGAAATGGTGGCGCGAGCGCTCGGTTTGAGCGCCCCAGAGTCGCTCGGCCGGCACCTGCACCTCACCGAGGCTGTCCCGTTCCAGGCGGGTGGGCAGGGCGGCCTCGCTCATGGTTTTCGGCTCACCACTTCACTGTTGAGCTCATTGAAGCTTTCGGTGACCGACTGGGCATTCGCCGAGGCGGGCAGGGCGATGCCGGTGGCTTTGCTGATCGCTTCGTTGATCGGTTCCACCGGCACCTGGCCGGCGGCGCGATAGGTGACCTTGCCACTCCGGTCGAGCACCACCACCTCGGGGATCAGGCCGCTCCAGTAGTGGGCCGGATCACTGGTGCCACCATCGGGACGGTTCTGCAGCGGATCGGTCACCAGCGGGATCAGTTCGACCGCCTGACCCCAGACCCGCTGCAGCTCTGAGACCACCGCAGCGAACCGCTTGCTGGCGGAGCTGTCATCCAGGTAAAAGACGAGCACGGTGACGCGCTGGGAGGCCAGGGACTGGGCCAGGGTGCTCCGAGGCGGCACAAGCGAGCCATTGCCGGCGTACAGGGCGTAGATATTGCCGTCGTAGCGATCGTTGTCAAGGGCTGCCCAGCTGGCGCGGGGGGCCAGGGCCAGCAGGCCGCTGAGCAGCAGGACAAGGCCCAGCGAGGCCCCCAGGCGGGTGTAAAGGCGTTGGAGCCAGGGGAACGGAGCGGACAAGGGAGGCGCAAGGCTGCAGACATTGTGGCGGCATGCCCTCAGCTCGGTCGTTTGCGGTCAGTGGTTAGTTGTCAGTGCCTTGGTGGCCTTTGGCTTGCAGTCAGTCGCTAAGGGGCCGTTGGCTCCGGTTCGTTGCCTCTGGAAACGCGTCAGCTTCGCCCGAGGCCCCGGCCCATGCCTTGAACGATGCCGCGACCCACCAGACCGATCGCCCGGCCGATGCCACGGGTCAGCAGCATCGCCAACAGATCTCCAGCACCCCGCAACAGGCTGCGCAGCTGGGGTGCCAAGGCATCGCGGCCCTCGAGCAGCAAGGTGACCAGTTGCTGAGGCCAGGGCAGGCTGCGCAGCTCCTGATCGCGGGGCTCGGTGATCGCCACCACTTCGATGGCGCCATCGGCAAGGCGGAACAGGGCCCGGCGGCTTTCGTAGAGGCGCACAGGCTGTTGCACCCAGCGGCTCCAGCGCTGCTGGGCGTTGAGTTGGTTGCGGAGCCGCTCCAGGTTGCGGGTGGCCAGCAGCTCGGGGCGCAGCAGGTAGCGGCGCAGCTCCGGCCAGTCGGAACAGGCCACAAGCAACTCGGCAGAGATCAGTTCGGCGCTGCGCACCAGCCAGTTGGCCAGCAGCATCTCGAGATACAAGAGCGCTTCCGGCTCATCGGGCGGCAGCAGGCGGCCTTCGATCACCAACGGCTGGGCTTGCACCAGGGGCGCCAGCATGGTTGTGGCGTCTGGTAGCTCCGGATCGTCGTAGGCCAAGGAGGAGCGCTGGATCAGCGATTCGGCCACCGGCTGCAGGCTCCCCTGGAGCGGCAGTTGCACATAGCTGCCGGCGAGCTGGCGCAGGGCTTGGCGGCGCAGCTCCTGCTGGCGTTCGCGCCAGCGCTCCAGCAACTTCGGCCCGCGCAAATCCTCCTCCAAAAGCCGCTGGCGCAGGTGGTCGAACTGCTGGAGCAGAGCCAGCAACAGTTCGCTGCGGCGCTCCGGCCTGAGGCCATCGAGGGCCAAAAGCTGGCCACTGCGGTTGTCGGGGCCGGCGGCGGCCACCTGGCGGAGTCGTTCCTGGAGGGCTTCCCAGAGCCCGTCTGCGCCGCGGCGGCGCAGGGTGAGCTGGATGCCGCCGCTGGAACCAGAACCGCTTCCCTTGGTGCCGCGATTACTGCCTGGCCGGCCGACGGCACCCGCAAGCAGCGCGGCTGAGGCAGCATCCGCTGGGGAGACGCTCTGGAGATCATCGTCATGCTGGTCGACAGTGAAGGCCAGCCAGGCGGGCCCCCACAGCCACAGCAGCAAAGCCCGAGCGGTCTCCAACTCTCGGCGCCGGCCTTGAAGCAGCAGCGCCGCCAGGCCTTCGGCCGGGCTGACTGCCAGCAGCCGCTGGCAGGTGGCGAGTTCGGCGTCGATCTGCTGCAGGCCGCTGATCAGCAGCCAGCGGCCTAAGCCCATCGGCGGCAGCGGATCCTGGCGCTCGATCGCCTGGGCGCCGGCCAAGCTCACATAGCGACCGGCCTGCATCAATGTGATGACCGCCTCGCGTAGTCGCTCAGGCTCCGGACGCTCCAGCAGACCTTGCACGGGTAGTCGCAGCAACCACTCATTGGGGTAGCCGTGGCCGGCGGGAAGGAGCAGCAGCACCGGCGCCGGTTGCCATCGTTCGTGCAGACGTTGCAACTCCTCACCGAGGAGATCGGCGGTTGGATGGCCGCTGAGGCTCCAGATCACCAGGGCTGGAGCGCCATTGAGGTCTTCCAGGCGCTGCACCAGTGCCCAATCGGCAGCTTGGCGCAGCCAAGCCGATAAGCCTTCGCGCTCCAGCGGATCTGCGAACAGCAGCAGCTCGGCTGGGTTGTGGTCCTTTGCTGCGGGCACAGACCTGATGCTACTGAACAACGTTACAAGCCACACCGAGATTTCCCCAGGTCTCGCGGGCCTGGCATCGGGCCTGGGCGCTCATGCAGCAGGGGGTGCGAGCGACACGTTCAGCGGTGAGACGCTACAGCGAGTTCCTCTCGAAGACTCCTTGCCGAAGCCTGCTGCTTGGGCACCACTGGGCAAGGGCAGATCAGCAGGGGAGCTCAACGGCGCCGGCCGCAGAGATTGAGGGTGTAGCTCTCGATCCGGTAGCCGGTGCGCTGTTCGATCTGTCGCAGGAGCTCCTCGGGTAGACAGACGTCCAGGTCTTCAATGGCGCCACTCTCCAGGCAGGTGATGTGGCTGTGGGGATCGGCGCGATATCCGTAGAGACGACCGTTGGCGCGATCCAGGCATTCGATCACCCCGGCGGATTGGAGCGCTTCGAGGTTCTGGTACACGGAGGTCTGGCCGATGTTGCGGCCCATCTGGTTGAGTTGCTCGAAAATGTCGCGGGCGCTGAGATGGCTCTTCTCGCTCCAGAGCAGATCCAACACCATGCGGCGCTGGCGGCTGAGACGCATTCCTAGCTCTCGGCAGCGGCGATAGGCGTCGGCCACACCAGGGGGGACAGTCAGATCAGCCTCGTAGCAGGCGCTGGTGGACGAGCCCTCGCCTGAGGACGTGGACATGGCCGGTGACGGACGATCAGCTTTCGACAGACTGTGCGAACCGGTGGCATGGGCCACGGCCATCAAGCATTTTCATACTTATAGACCAATCCTCAAGGATCTGCTCGGCCAGGCGAGCTCGGCGACAGGATCAAGCCAGCCTCAACTCCAGCGGGTCCTGCAGCCGATCCGGGCCGATCGCCTGCAAGGCCTCGGCCAATGACACACGTCCGTCGTAGAGAGCCCGGCCAACGATCACCCCGCTTACTCCCAGTGGCTCCAGGGTCAGCAGGGCCAGCAGATCATCGAGGCAGCCGACGCCGCCAGAAGCGATCAGCGGAATGGTGCTGGCCCCGGCCATGGCCCGCAGCGCCTCCAGGTTCGGGCCTGCCAGGGTGCCATCGGTGGCGATGTCGGTGCTGATGATCGCGGCGACGCCGCTGCCTTCAAAGCTGGCGGCCAGGGCTGTGGCCTGCACCGTGCTCTCCTCAAGCCAGCCGCGGGTGGCGACGCGGCCATCCCGAGCATCAATGCCCACCACGATGCGATCGGGATGGCGATGCGCCAGTTCGCGCACCAGCTGCGGCTGTTCCAGGGCGGTGGTGCCGAGGATCACCCGATCGAGGCCGCAGGCCAGCCAGGCCTCGGCTTGCTCAGCCGTGCGCACGCCGCCGCCCAGTTGCACCGGGATCGCCAGCGCCTCGGTGATCCGCCGCACCACCGCAGCGTTCAAGGCGTCGCCGCTGCGAGCGCCGTCGAGGTCCACCAGGTGCAGCCGCCTTGCCCCCTGGGTTTGCCAATCGAGCGCCTGGGCCACCGGGTCGTCGCTGAAGCTGGTCACCAGGTCGTAGTCCCCCTGGTGCAGGCGCACGCACTGGCCGCCGAGCAGGTCGATGGCGGGGATGACGTCCATAGGGCGACGGGGGAGGATTCCATCATTCCAGCCCCGCGGCTGCTGCGGCAAAGGGTCATGGCTGGCGCTGGGGCTGCGCTGGAGTCGGGTTTGCGCGGTCCCCCGGTCTGGCTGACAGTCGCTGGCAGCCCGATGGAGTCGGCCCCTCGCTTGAATAGCCGCGCGTTGTTGGGCTGAGCCATGCGGATCTTGATGATGGGGGGCACCCGTTTCGTGGGGCGCCCGCTGGTGGCGCGGTTGCTGGAGGCGGGTCACACGCTCACCTTGTTCACTCGTGGCCGCCAACCCCTGCCGGGGGGGGTGGAGCACCTCAGCGGTGACCGCAACGACCCCGAGGCCCTGGCCCAGCTCACCGGGCGTTCTTTTGAGGTGATCGTGGACACCTGTGGCCGCAGCCTGGAGGACAGCCGCCGCACCTTGGAGGTGACCGGGGCTCCCTCGCACCGGTTCGTGTACGTGAGTTCGGCCGGCGTGTACGCCGATCGCGAGCTCTGGCCCCTGGATGAGGACTCCCCCACCGACCCCGCCAGCCGTCACGCCGGCAAGGCCGAAACCGAGGACTGGCTGAGGCAGGAAGGGATCCCCTTCACCAGCTTTCGACCCACTTACATCGTGGGTCCCGGCAACTACAACCCGATCGAGGGCTGGTTCTTCGACCGCCTGCGCCACAACCGGCCGATCCCGCTGCCGGGCGATGGCAGCACAATCACCCAGCTGGGCCATGTCGACGACCTGGCAGCGGCCATGGCTCGCTGCATTGAGGTGGATGCCGCCGCCAACCGCATCTACAACTGCAGTGGCCGCCAGGGTGTGACCTTCCGGGGGCTGGTGTGGGCGGCGGCGCGGGCCTGCGGCAAGGATCCCCAAACGGTGGAGATCCGCAGCTTTGATCCGGCTGGTCTCGATCCCAAGGCCCGCAAGGCCTTCCCCCTGCGCCTGGCGCACTTCCTCACCGACATCACGCGGCTGCGGCGGGAACTGGCCTGGGAGCCGGCCTACGACCTGGAGTCCACCCTGATCGACAGTTGGACCAATGAACACGCCCAGCGCCCGGCAGGCGAGCCGGACTTCAGCGGCGACGCGGCGCTGATCGGCGGCTGAGGCGCTGCGCGCTGGGGGGGCAGCTCACAAGCTGTCCGCCCCCCGGCTGGATTCAGGATCCGCGCAGGGGCCGCAGATAGCCCAGGGCGGAGGTCAGGGCCAGCAGAAGCGAAGGCCAGAACAGCCACCAGCCGATCACCGGCAGCAGCACCCCCGGCGCCAGGTTGCCGTTTGCCGCCATGGCGAGGCCGAGGTCCCAAGCGCTCGGCCACAGCAACAGCAGCAACGAGGTGAACTGGAGGATCGTTTTGGCCTTTCCAGCCGCGGAGGCCGGCCCGCCGCTGCCTTGGCCCGACCTCCAACCAGAGATCAACAGTTCCCGGGCCAGCAACAGCCACACGGCCCACACCGGCAGGTGTGGGCCCGTTGACGGTTGGGACGCCAGCCAGAGCAGCGGCGCGCTCACCAGGATCTTGTCGGTGAGAGGGTCGAGGCGGGCGCCCCACACCGAGCCACCGCCGGCGCGGCGCGCCAGCAGGCCGTCGAGGGCATCGCTGAGGCCGCCCAATAGCAGCAGGATCCAGGCCAAGCTCTGCCAGCCGGCCTGCAGTGCCAGCAACACCGGTAGCCCTAGCACTGCCCTCAGCACGGTGAGCAGATCGGCGAGACGACGCAACGCGGGCGGGCGGGATTCCGGCATCCTGCCTGGCGGCAGAATGCTTCCATCCAGGAGAACCGCATGGTTGTCGAGCGTCCCGTGGCTGAGGTGATGACCACCCCGGTGATCAGCGTGCGCCAGGACACGCCGCTGCAGGATGCTGTGAAGCTGCTCAGCGACCACCACATCAGCGGTCTGCCGGTGGTGTCGGGCGACGGCTCCCTGGTGGGAGAGCTGAGCGAGCAAGACCTGATGGTGCGTGAAAGCGGCTTCGACGCCGGGCCCTACGTGATGCTGCTGGACGCGGTGATCTACCTGCGCAATCC
This sequence comes from Synechococcaceae cyanobacterium, assembly GCA_046342775.1. Classification (GTDB taxonomy): domain Bacteria; phylum Cyanobacteriota; class Cyanobacteriia; order PCC-6307; family Cyanobiaceae; genus Cyanobium. The sequence goes on along the minus strand of JBKDOR010000067.1, from coordinate 24,451 downwards.
GCTCGCCTGGGACAAGCAGGTCCATCAGGTTCTCGGCAACAGCGTGGGCGACGTGATGAACACGCAGGTGCACACCTGCGCTGCCGCCACGCCCCTGCCCGAGGCCGCTCGCCAGCTGCATGAGGCGAAGGTGCAAAGGCTGTTCGTGCTGGATGAGCGCGGCGAGCTGGTGGGTGTGCTCACCCGCGGCGATGTGGTGCGGGCCCTGGCGGCGGCGGGCTGAGCGACTCTGGGCCTGAAATGAACTGCGCGACTCGGCAGCGCAGTCAACTGGCCTTGATGCACCTCGGGCCGGGCTTCGCACGTCGCTCGTGACCTGGCCTCACCGCACCGCCTCGACTTCGTTACCGTGCAGGGCCCGAACGTCGCTGCCCAGGGATGGCCGTCACCTACCCCCGCAAGATTCTCAACACCGTCAGTGCGCGCCAGATGATGGTGGAGGTGGTTAAACAGCGTTCTGTGCAGGTGCTGTTCCTCAACAGCTATCGCTTCAACGAGCAGCGGTCTTGTCAGGAGCTCACCGTGTTGATCGAGGCCCTGAATGGCAAGCCGAAGGAGCTGGTGCGGGAGCTTTCGCATCACGTTCAGGATGAGGCTCGCCATGCCGCCTGGCTCACGGATTTGTTGGTGGATATGGGCGAAGACATCGCCAATCTGCAGAGCGGTTCCTACATCGACCAGCTGAACCGCTTGATCGACTTTGCCAATGGCCCTTTGGACGAAGACACCCTGATCGCCGCTCTGGCGGTGATCAATGCCACTGAAAAACGTGGCTGCCAGGCTTTTTCGGCCCACATCACCGCCCTGCGTCAAGCTCCGGCGACCGATGAAAACAACGCCATCCGTGAAACGCTGGAAAAAATCCTGCCCGAAGAGGCCGCCCATGTGCGCTGGGGCAGCCGCTGGCTGGGCCGGATTGCCAGCCAGAGCCCCGAACATCGCCAAAGGGTCATTGCCGCCAAGCACAAGTACGCGATGATCGAGCATGCGGCCTTTGAGGCCGGCATGGACATCACCGCCGGGGCCGAACTGCGGCGACTTGGCAACTTGGTGGAAATCGCCAACACCCTGCCAGTGTGGGAGCGGGCGGCCTATGTGCTGGAGCGCTTACCGGAAGCCTTGATGTCCCAGGATCTGCAGAAATCCCGCTTCTTGGCTGCCAAGCGGGTATGGCAAGAGAAGCCTGAGAAGTTGGTCGACCAGTTCATCCCCATGTTCCTCAAGGGTCTGCAGAACTTGCGACCCTCCCTGGCCACAGGACGCTGAGGGCTGAAAGGAGCTCCGGTTTGGCTCTGGTTTTCCATCCGCCTGGACCCTTCGTGCTCTCAGGCGATCGTCAGCCTCACTCCTCATCCCTCTTGCCGGTAGCCCTGCCAGACGGCATTTTCGTGTTTTCTCAACCAAAGCTGGTTACCACCGGTTGGCAGCTGTTGGCGATTGGGTGCAGCTCTGACGCTCGCGAATTGGACGTTACATGCCCGGAGCAGGCATCAGGGTCCCGTTTCTTTGTTGGGAACCTGGTGTCACACTCCACGCCGAAGACTGGAAACCACCCATCGGTTGGTGAAGGGTATCCAAAGGGGAATCCAGCCATCGCCGCTGGCGCCCCGCCGCGGCGGGATCACTCCTCCTCGTCCTCAATGCCGAGCGGCACCAGGCGGATTTGTTTGCGGCCGAGCTTGATTTCGAACTCATCACCTGGTTTGAAGCCCAGTTGGGCGGTGTAGGCCTTGCCCACCATCAGGTTGCCGTTGAACTGCACCTTCGCCTGGAAGCTGAGATCGCGGCCCCGCTTGCCGGACCCCTTGCCCCGTCCACCTGCGCCGATGTTCATGCCCTTGGCATCCAGCAGGGCTTCGTAGAAGGCGGTGAAGTTGAGCCGCTCGGTGCCGTACTTCTGGGTGCTGACATAGCCGCAGCTGCGCACCAACTCGGACTTTGAGACGTCTCCCAGTTCCTTGACCTTGAGCAACAAATCAGGGCCGGTGAGCATGGCGGATCTCCTCAACGGTTGCAACATAGCCAGGTCAAGGGAACGTTGTCCAGACCGTGTAGGGACCCCGGATGAGTTTCTGGTCGTGGCCACAGGCACAATCTTCTGGCTGGCGTGGCGAAACCCAGGGCTTGTTCCGGCTGAGGTTGCCCTTCTCGACCTCTCACAGCCGCCATTGAACTCTGTTGAGGGCTGGGATCCTGCTTTAGAACGCCTGGCTCTAGGGCGGCGCCTCGGCAGGAGATCCCCACCACCTACTCTGGTGACCTGTCTAGGGCCTAACGCGCCAAAAGTGTTGCAGCTGTGCAAAGAGTTGCGTAAATGCGCAGTTGGAGGGCTGATGCGTTGGACAGGAGGGATTCAGCAAGGGATCATCCGTTTTCGTGCGTCCCCTGCGGGACTGGGATCGGGGACGCATTTCCCGGATGGCTCCAGCCTGGTGGTGATCTCGATCGCCGCAGAGCTTCGACAACCCCACGGGCGATGGCTAAACAGGGCAGCCGAGTTCAACCGCCGAGCGCCCGTTCACTCCTCGTCTTCGAGGGTCAGCTCGGTGTCGCTGACATCTTCGACCAGGTCATAAAAGCGCACATCAAACCACTCGCGGAACAACGCGTAAGGGCGGGGATCGGGCCAGAGCGAGGCATCGCGGCACCAGGATTCGAGCTCATTGGCGAACAGCTGTGAAAACTCGGCTTCCAGCCACTCCTGGGCTTCAGCCGGATTCTCGTAGGAGGGAATCAGATAAAGGCTGTGGTCCTCGGAGCCCCAGCTCATCTCCGCTTCTTCGCTGATGCGACGCGACCACTCGATCAAGGGCTGGCGGGGAGCGAGGCCGATGGCGCAGCGGTTGACGACCGCCATGTCGAGATGTCCCGAGGGTCGTTGCAGGCTAGGCCGCTCCATCGGTGCTGGAGCGGCGGCTGGCCAGTCGCAGGGCGCTTCCGCCACCGGCTGCCGCTGCTCGACTCACGGACTGGCCTGCTCCGGGTCCGCCTCAGAGCCAATGATGTGGATAGGGCTCCGCGGACCGGCGCAAGCGGCTGAACAGCGTGGCCATCCCCACCAGCAGCAGCGATCCCATCAAGATCGGCACGACCACGAAACCGGGTTTGGCGGCCAACTGCACCCCCCAACAGCGCCACCGCGCCGGCGGGGGGATGGAGGCAGCGAAGCAGCTGGCCCAGGGCGATCGTGAGTCCTACCGCCAATCCCATCACCCAGACGGCCAGACCCCATTCCGGCACGCAGAGCACGCTGATCAGGGCCCCAAGCGTGTTGCCGGCCACGATGTTGCGCGGCTGCGAGAGGGGGCTGGCGGGGTGGCCGAACATCAGCACGGTGGAGGCTCCAAAGGGGGCCACCACCAGGGGGTAGTGACTCCAATTGCTGATCAGTCCCAGGGCGGTGATCGCCACCAGGCCGCCGAGCCAGGCCGCCAGCGCATCCGGCCAAGCAAAGTGCGGCTGGTAGGCCCGACCCCGCAGCCACTGGGCATGGAGACGCCGCAATACCACCAGGTTTTGTAGCAACCCATACATTTCAGTCCATTTGAGGCTGGACTGGGGAGCCAGCGCGGCGGGGATCTACCGCGGCAAGGTCAGCCGACATCGCCGGCATTGAACTCGAACAGCTCGCCGAAGCGTCCCCAATCCACAGCCGTGGCCAGCTGGCGCTCCGCCTCCTCCAGCGGGAAGCAGTCGTCCCAGATGCCGAGGAAGAAATCGGACTTCATGCTGCCGTCCCCCTTTCCTGCAACGTGTGCAGGATGCTGCTCAGCACCGCCGCATCCAGGAGGGGCAGCAGGTCGTCTATCTCCAGCTGCAGGCGTTCAGCTACCTGTGGCATAGCGCTGAGGCCATCCCCCCGTTCAGCGATCAACTCCAGCAGGCCGCTGATGCCGCCGACGCGCACATGGGGCAACGGCCGGGCGAACGGGGATTCCGTGCTGCGGGTCGGGGTTGGCTGCACCCGGGTGAGATCCCCGGTCACGGCGATGTCTGGGTTGGTCATCACCGTGTAGACGTAGTCCACCAGCGCTTCGAAGTGCGCGTGGCTGCGGTCGTGAGGGCGGGGCAGGTTCACTGGCAGCTCACCGCGGATGCGGCCGGGATTGGCCCCGAGGAACACCACCCGATCGGCAAGGTAGACGGCCTCCTCAATGGTGTGGGTCACGATCAGAATGCTGCGCAAGGGAAACGAGCCGGCATTCCAGAGGTCATCAATCTCGCCGCGGAGGTTCTCTGCGGTGAGCACATCCAGGGCGCTGAAGGGTTCATCCATGAACAGCACCTCGGGATTGAGCACAAAGGCCCGGGCAAAGCCCACGCGCTGCTTCATGCCGCCGGAGAGCTCTTTGGGGAAGGCGTTCTCGAAACCATCCAGGCCCACGATGTCGATCGCCTTGAGGGCTCGTTCTCGCCGTTCTTGCCGGGGCACCTGGTGCGCCACCAGGCCCAGTTCCACGTTGTTCTGCAGCGTGAGCCAAGGCAGCAGCGCAAAGCTCTGGAACACCATCGCCAGGTTGCGGTTGGCGCCCCGCAGCGGCTTCTCATGGCTGAGCACCTCCCCCCTCGCTGGGGCGGATCAGGCCGCTCATGATCCGCCCCAGAGTGCTCTTGCCGCTACCACTGCGGCCCAGCAGCGCCACCACCTCACCGGTGCTCACCGTGAGGTTTGCATCGCTGAGCACCGTGAATCCCCCCCTTGCCATCTGGCAAGGAGAAGCGTTTGGAGACGTGTGCAACGCGGATCAGCGCCATGGCGGCAACAGTTCAGACAGGCGGGCGATGCAGGGCTGGTGGCTGGGTTGTGCGCAACATCGACTCAGAGCCGGCCTCGGCTCAGAGTTGGCATCGCTTCAGAGGTGGTAGCGGCTCTCGGCCAGGTCGTACAGGCGCCGCCACAGCGGGCGGTTGAAGCCCACCACAAACGGGCTCATCAGGCCGATGCCAAGACTGATGCGGGGCTAGGAGCCCAGACGGGTGGCCGTGGCGAAGTAGGCCCCCAGGCCATCGGCCTGGAGGGTGGTGCCACCCCAACTCACCACTTCCGTCACGATGCTGGCGTTCCAGGCGCCGCCGCTGGCAGTGACGCCGCCGGTGACCCAGGCCGAAAAAATTTCAGGGATGATCAGGCTGCGCCAGCGATTCCAGCCCCTCAGGCCCACGTCATCAGCCATTTCGCGCCGATCCGTGGGGATCGTCTGGGCGCCGGCGATGGCGTTGAACAGGATGTCCCCCTGGGATCCCAGAGCCATCAGCAGGATCGATAGCTGTTGGCGCCGCAACGCGAGGGCATCGCCGTAGAGAGCGAGCTGCTGGCGAACCCGGTCGGCCTAGGCCAGGCGGCTGGGTTGCTCCAGCTTGCTCTCCTCCTGGCGCACCAGTTGCAGCAGGTCGTCCAGCAAGCCCAGCCATAGGCAGGGCCGGACCCGTCGCGGGGTAAGGTTTCCAACTGTCATCTCGCTTCGCACAAGCGGCGCAACGTCCTTCCATGGCTAAAAACAAGGGCGTCCGGCTGGTGATCACTCTCGAGTGCACCGAATGCCGGTCCAACCCCGCCAAGCGGTCTCCTGGTGTGTCTCGCTACACCTCCCAGAAGAACCGTCGCAACACCACCGAACGGCTGGAGCTCAAGAAGTTCTGTCCCCACTGCAACTCCTCCACAGTGCACAAGGAGATCAAGTGAGGCGTGGCTGAGGCCAACCTCATCGCATCCCTCCGAACGACCTACCGAGCGGTTTCGCACCGACTTGCCCCCTGCCCCGGGCGAGGTTGCAGGGCCGCCCCCAGATCTCCAACTCCCCGTTCCCCATGTCCAGCTCATTTTTCAAGAAGCGCCTGTCGCCGATCAAGCCAGGCGATCCAATCGATTACAAAGACATCGATCTGCTCAAAAAGTTCATCACCGAGCGAGGCAAGATCCTGCCCCGCCGTCTGACTGGGCTTACCGCCAAACAGCAGCGGGACCTCACCACCGCCGTCAAGCGGGCTCGGATCGTGGCGCTGCTGCCATTTGTGAACCCCGAAGGCTGAGTTGCCCGCCACGGCACCGCGTCAGCTCCAGCCGTCCGATCTGGTTGGCTTGATCGAGGCGGGGCAACCTCAACTGGCCGTCATCCAGGCGATCAAGGGCAGCCGTGCTGATTTGCTGGTGGGTCCGTCGGCCAAGCCCCTGCAGCGGCCGCTTCGCCAACTCGATGCCATCGCCAACGGACAGGACCCTCTGGCCCCAGGCCGAGGAATTCTGCTGCCTCCGTGGAGTCTCGACCCGGCCAAGCTCGACGCCTGCATGCCCTCGCGGCGAGACATCGGCGCGGCTTGGCTTGTGCTGCATGAGCAACCCGATCCCCTGTCACTGGCGGACTTTTGCGATCTGCTCGGAGGTTCAGGCGATCCCCTGGCGCGCAGCGCCTGCTGGATCTGGCTGCAGGGGTCCCAGACCCTGTTTCGCTGGCGCCAGGGCCGGGTAGAGCCAAGGGCCGTCGCTGATCTGCGCACGCTGCGGCGTGATCGCCACCGCCAGCAGCTGCAAGATCGCCAGCAGCGGCAATGGCAGGATTTGCTGCGACGTCGACAGCCCATCGACGCCAGTCAGCTCGCTGCGGCTCAGCAGCAGGACCTGCAACTGCTGAGGCAATGGGCCAGCGGTGATACGGCGCAGGAGCTGCCCCTCACCCTGCGGCGCACGCTGCACAACTGCCATTGCGACCCAGACTCCGGGTCGATCCGGCATTTGCTGGTGGACCTGGGGCAATGGTCGGCCCATCAGCTGCCGGCCCTTGAGAACTCTGTCTGGCGCCACGGCTTTTCGGCTGAGCTCGAGGCGGAAGCCCAACGGCTTGCGGCCATGGCCGAGCAAGAGTGGCCCGGCGATGCGGCGCGTCAAGACCTCAGCCATCTGCACAGCGTCACCATCGACGATGAGGACACCCGTGACATCGACGATGGACTGGCTCTGGAGCGTGTTGAGGGACGGGAACGGCTCTGGATTCATGTGGCCGACCCCGGTCGCCTGATTGCCGCTGATTCGCCCCTGGACCTGGAGGCACGCCGTCGCGCCAGCAGCCTTTACTTGGCCCAGGGCAGCCTGCCGATGCTCCCCGCGGTGCTTGCTGAGCGGGTGTTCAGCCTGAGGCAAGGCCATCGCTGTCCTGCCTGGAGCCTTTGGGTGGAGCTCGACGGGGAGGGGGCCGTTGAGGCCCATGGCCTCAGGCGCAGCTGGATTCGTCCCGCCTACAGGTTGTCGTACACCGATGCCGATGAGTTGCTGGAGCTGGCGCCACCCCAGGAGGATCTGCCCAGCATCCAGGCCCTGCTGACCCGGCGACGCGACTGGCGCCTGGCCCGTGGAGCGCTGCTGCTGGATCAGGCCGAAGGGCGGATTCGCGCCCGCGGAGATCTGGCGGAACTGACGATCACGGAACCCTCCCCCTCCCGTCTGCTGGTGGCTGAGGCGATGATCCTCGCCGGCGCGGTGATCGCCGCCATGGGGCAACAGTTGCAGCTGGCGTTGCCCTATCGGAGCCAGCCACCGGCGGAGCTGCCCAGCCCTGCCGAGCTCAGCCTCCTGCCTGTCGGGCCGGTGCGCCATGCCGCCTTGCGCCGCTGTCTCAGCCGGGGCCATCTGGGCAGTGTCCCCGCCCCCCACTTCAGCCTGGGCTTGCCGGCCTATGTCCAGGCCACATCGCCGATTCGCCGCTACAGCGACCTGGTGGTTCAGCGCCAGCTCGCCGCCGTTCAAGACCAGCACCCGCCCCTCCAGGCCGAGGCGCTTGAAGTGCTGCTGGCGGAGCTGGAGCCTGCCCTACGGGAAGGGCTGGCGATCAGCCGCGACGATCAGCGCCATTGGCAACAGGTGTGGTTCGCCCAGGAGAAGCGACCGGAATGGCAAGGCTGTTTCCTGCGCTGGCTGCGCTCTCAAGATCTGCTCGGATTGGTGCATCTGGAGGAGTTGGCGATGGATCTCCCCGCCGCTTGTCCCCCCCGCAGCCAGCCTGGCGATGGGCTGCTGGTGCGGGTTTTGCAGGTGGATCCGTTGCGCGATCTGCTGAGGTTGCAGGCCGTCGCCTAAGCGCCAGCCGGCCAGTCGGGCTGCGGCCTGGCTGAGGCTGAAGAGCGGCTCAGGTTGCCAGCCGCGAAACCCGTAGCCACGGGCCCCAGGGGTTGGCACACCCGATCAATCGCACCTTGGAGAGCTGGGACTGCTGGGCCAGCCAGCGGTTCAGCGCTGGTTCCAGGGTGATCAGCGGCCAGGGCTCTCCATCCGGACCCGATTCGCCCAGCAACCGGTAGCGGCCATCCGCCAGGCAATCCAGCTCCCCCAGCCAAAGGCGTTCCCCCGGTTCCGGGGGGGCTTGATGGGGGTCGAGAGTCAAGTCATCCAGCCCAGCATGTTGATCCAGCGCCCCGGGGTCGCGCAGCAGCCGCAGTTGCCGCTGCCGCCACTGCGGGTGATGCCAGGGGGTGTCCCACAGGGGGAAGGGGGCCGCAGGCGCGAGGGGATCACAGATCAGGGCCTCCTGCAGCAGCGGCGGCGGTAACGCCGCAGGTTCGAGGTTCTGGCTCAGGCAGAGGGCTGCCGCTTGACCCGCTGCCTGGCCGATGTTGAGCACGAGCGGTTGCAGCCGCGTCGCCCCATTGGCGATGTGGCTGACGCTGAGGCACTTGTCGGCCACCAACAGGTTGCTGATGCTGGCACTCACCAAGGCTCCGTAGGGCACCACGAACGGGGTGCCGCTCCAGCGGCCACCCCAGCGCACGCTTTTGGCTGCCAGCGGCCAATCCGGCCCGGGGTAGTGGTGATCGTTGGCGTAGTTTCCCACCGCCACGGCACTGCAGTGGCCGGCGGCATCGACCGGCAGTGGGCCCCGGCATGGCCCCTCGGCCAGAGGCAACAGATCCGGCTCCACAACCCGAGCCAACCCCACCAAGCGGCGCCCCTCCCGCCAGTAGGGCATCAGCGCCAGGGACTCCCGCCCCTCCAAGGCCCCAGCAGCGGCCTCAGCAGCGCTGGGAAAGACAGCGCCCGGTTGCAGCCAGCCAGCGCTCGCATCCTGCAGCGCCGTGGCGAAGGCCAGGCTGTGGGCGCGCATGGCGTCATTCAAGGCCCGCTGGTCTTCACCAGCGGCGCTGAACGCCCGCTCCAGTCCCTGGTGCCAGTCGTTGCCGTGCAGGGGCCAGTTGAGCATCACCAGGCCCCCTGGCAGGCGGCCGTAGGTGAGGGTGCGCCGCAACCCGAAGCGCTCGGTCGCCTGGGTGAAGGGGGCGGGAAGCGGCCGGCTGGGCTGGTCAGGAGCGGCCGTGGCAGCCAACTGCCCCATCACCACCCAGGTGGGCGACTGCACGGGCTGCCGCTGGAAGAACTGGTCCTGGGCCATGGCCTCAGCCGAAGGGGCGCTGGCTTCTCCTGTCAGCTCGCGGGCTTCCCAGCCGAGGTCGAACGCGGCATCGGCCAAGGCCAACAAATCCCCGCGGTCGCTGCCATCGATCAGCAGCCCAGCCCGCAGAAGCTGGCGTTCGCTGTCGTGCTCCACCTCCACAGCCGCGATGCGTGAGCCATCGCGCCGCACTGAAAGCAACCGGCAGCAAGGCCACCAGCGCAATCGCGCTTCGGCAGCCAGCCAGCGGCGCAGGATCCGTTCGGCGCTGGCGGGGCGATAGCCGAAACAGCTGACCCAATTCTGATCCAGCCCCTCCGGCTCCTCCTGGGCCAGGGCGCGCAGCAAGGCCCCCCAGAGGCCGGTTTGCCAGGGGCTGAGCTCGTTGCCGTCCGGGGCGCAGACGCCGGCCGCACTCACCATGCCGCCCAGCCAGGCCGAAGGGGTCAGCAGCAGCGTTTCCGCACCGGCGCGGGCCGCCTGCAGGGCGGCGGCGATGCCGCCGCTGCCACCACCCCAAACCAGCACGCCTGGTTGGAACTCCACGGCAGAGGGCATGATGGCGGGCGACTGCTTCCAGGATCGCTCCTGGCCGCCCTGGCGACGCTGGCTGTGCTGATCCAAGTTGGGCGGCCCGGGACGCTGTGATGTCACTGCCCGGAGAGCCCGCGCCGGCGATGGCTAGGATCTCTGATACCAGGCACTGATGGCGGCGCCGTCAGCACCACTCCCTTGCCGATGACCTATACCCTCACAACGCCGCTTTATTACGTCAACGACCGTGCCCACCTGGGCAGCACCTACACCACCTTGGCGTGCGACACGATCGCGCGTTATCAACGCCTTTCTGGTCAATCGGTGCTGTTCATCACCGGCTGCGATGAACACGGTCTCAAGATTCAGCGCACGGCGCAAGCGGCCGGACGCACCCCCAAGGATCACTGCGATGAGATCAGCCAGGGCTATCGGGATCTTTGGCAGCGCTGGGGCATCAGCCACGACCGCTTTATCCGCACCACCGATCCCCGGCATCGCTGCATCGTCGAGCAGTTCTTTGCCCGTGTGGAGCGCAACGGCGATATCCGTGAAGGGCGTCAGCAGGGATGGTATTGCGTCGCCTGTGAGGAATTCAAGGATGATTCCCACGACAGCAAGGATCCCGAATGTCAGATCCATCGGCGGCCTCTGGAGTGGCGTGATGAGATGAATCTTTTCTTCAGGCTCTCCCGCTATCAGCAGCAGATTGAAGATTTGATCAAGGATCCTGTGTTCATCCGGCCAATCTCCAGACAGCGTGAGGTGCAAAACTTTGTAGCCTCCGGACTCAAGGACTTTTCGATCTCTAGGCTTGATCTGCCCTGGGGCATCCCCGTTCCTGGGTACAACGGTCATACGTTCTATGTTTGGTTTGATGCTTTGCTCGGCTACGTCACCGCTTTGCTGGACAAGGATGACCCTGCCGAGCTCGATCTTGCGGTGCAGCGTGGCTGGCCGGCTGATCTGCACGTGATCGGCAAGGACATCCTGCGCTTCCATGCGGTGTTTTGGCCGGCCATGCTGTTGTCTGCAGGTCTTGAGCCCCCACGCCAGGTTTTTGGCCACGGCTTCCTGACCCGGGAGGGCCAGAAGATGGGCAAGTCGCTCGGCAATGTGCTCGACCCGGACGTGTTGCTTGAGCGTTGCGGTGCCGACAGCGTTCGCTGGTATCTCCTGCGGGATATCCCCTTCGGCGATGACGGTGACTTCCAGCAGCAACGCTTTTGTGACCTGGTGAATAACGACCTGGCGAACACCATTGGTAATCTTCTCAACCGCACAGCCGCGATGGCCAGGCGCTGGTTCGATGGAGCCGTGCCCGCCATCGCTCCTGACAGTCATCCCCTGGCCCTTGCCTGCGCCGCCGCTGACGGGGATTTTGCGCGCGCCATGGAGCAGCTCGACTTCCGCTCTGCGGCGGAAACCCTATTGCAGCTCGCCATCACCGCCAATGGCTACCTCAATGAGCGGGCACCCTGGTCGCGCTTCAAGCAGGAGGGAGCCAGCCTGGCTGTGGCCGAAGATCTGTATTCTGTCCTCGACACCTGCCGCTGGTTGGCTGTACTGCTGACCCCTCTGCTGCCCGATTTGGCGAGCCGCATGCATGAGCAGCTTGGGCTGTCTCCCTTGGCCAGCCATGCGCCTGCAGACACCGCGGTGTGGCTCAACCAGCGACGCTGGGGGCAGTTGAACGCGGGGGCGGCTCTGCCGGAACCCAGTCCGGTGATGCAGCGGCTGGAACTGGATTCTCCTCTGTGAACCCGTTGCTTCGCAGCGCGGGGTTAGTGGTGCTCGGGCTGCTGCTCCTGCCGGGTTGCCAGCGCCCTCCCCAAGCGGAGCGGGAGGTTAGTGCCCCCCCCTTCGTGTTTCGTACCCTGGATCTGCGTCAGCAGGATGCCCAGGGCCGGCCGCTCTGGGCGATCAGTAGCTCAGAGGCCCGGTACGACCTGAGGCGCAAGTTGGCCCAGGCCAGTGATGTGCGCGGAACCATCTACCTCGAGGGCCAGCCCCGCTACCGCGTGTTCGCCGGCAGTGGCGTGGTCGTCAATGACGGCGAAGTGGTGCAACTGGAGGGCAACATCCGGCTGGAGCAAATCGATGATCCACCGACGCTGATCACGGCGTCACGCGTTCGTTGGTTGCCGTCCAAGCAGTTGATGCACCTGGATCGCTCGCCTAGCGCCTTCAATGATCGCTTCAGCATTCGTGGTCGCACCGCTACGTTTTATTTCGACAAGGAAAGGCTGGACCTGCGCGGTCAACCCAGCCTGCGGGGGTGGTCGCAACCGTTCAATCCCCTGCGCAGCCTGCCGACAGCACCTCCCGAGCTCACGCTGGATGCCCGTGATGTGGTCTGGTACCCCCGCAGCGGCAGGCTTCTCGCCAGTGGCCCCGTTCGGGGCAAGCGGCAGGTGCTGCAGCAGAAGACTGCCGGGAACACGCGGCCCGAACCAAGCGGCAGCACGATTCTGCCAGTTGGAAAGGGAGTGCAACGGCTCAGCGCCGGCGGGCTGGAGGGAAACACCACGGCTCAGGCTTTTCGCCTGCTGGCGCCGGTGCGATTGGTCGACACCAGCGCCAATTCCACCCTGCTGGCTGACGGACTGACCGTGGATCTGCGCCAGGCGGTGGCTACCACAGTGGCGGGCCGCCAGGGTTGCCGCATTCTGCGGCCCGATGAAACCCTGCAGGCTCAGCGTTGCCAGTGGAACTGGGTGCGGCAATCCGCCCAGGCCGAGGGGGATGTGGTGCTCAAGCGCCGCGACCACGAGCAGAGCAGTCAGGCAGGGCGCCTTGACGCCAGGCTTGGTTCCCCCGGTGCTGTGGTGCTCACGGCGCCAGGTGCCAGGGTGATCAGCCGTTTCCGGGTTCCGCTACCTCCGGAGCCCCAGCGGCCTGCCCCGTCCGCCCGTCAAGAACCGGCGCCCATTCATCTGTGAGTCGAGCGGCCCAGCCCTCCACCCAGGTGAGATCGCTGCGGCGAAAGCAACGCACAGACCAGCCCCCGAGCAGCAGCAGCCCCGCCTGACCGAGAGGCTGCACCAGCACCGATGGCAGACCCGGCAACAGACCCTCGAACTCCGCCCGTCCCGGGTAGAGGGAGAGATCCACCAGTGAGATCGGCCGCTGACGCTCAAGGCACTGGGCACAGATCGGTCCCGGTTCAAATGGGGTCGGGCCCAATAGACCGCGGCGCAACAGGGTCACCCCACGCCACTGCAGCAGCACCACGGCGGCCGGTGTGGCAGTCAGCAACATCGTGCTGCCCCAGCCCAGCTCCTTGCGCAGGGACGCCGGCAGCTGGGCGTCCAGGTCCAATCCCTCGACCCCCACCAGCGGCGCCCTGGCCGCAGCGGCCGGCTCGATGCGACTCCAGAGGGCTCCCACCAGCATCAGCAGCACCGCCAGGATTCCCGCCAGCACTCCGGCCCGCTGAAAGGCCGGGATCAGCAGGCTGCCCGCTGGCGCGGTGATCTGATTCAGCACCGTCAACGCCAGGGCGAGAGCACCGCTGACCAAGGCCAGCCGGGCGGGCAGGGATTCGGCCATGGGTCACGAAAGTATCGATCGTTCTCAACAAGGCTGGCGGATCAACGCGGCCTTGCTGCAATGGGGCCAGCCGGATCGTGCCGAATGACACCCAGTGAGGCCTTTGCCGCCGTGGCTCTGGTCGCGGTTGGCTGCGACAACTGTCTGAGTCGCGAGGAGGCCCGCTCGTTACGGCTTCAGCTGGAGGGGCGCAGCCCCTACCGTGATTTCTCTGAGGAGGCCATGGGGCAGCTGTTTGATGGCCTGCTGACCCGGATGCGCGAGGACGGCTGGCGTCCGTTGCTGCGGGCGGCGATCGAGGCGCTCACGCCGGCACAACAGGAAACCGCTCTGGCCATGGCGGTGCACCTTGTTCTCAGCGACCACCAGCTTGATCAGGAAGAACAGGACTTGCTCCAGGAGATGGCCACCCTGCTGGAGCTGCCCGATGAGCGAAGCCAGATGATCATCGATGTGATCAGCGTTCTAAACCGAGACAGCCTGGCGAGCTGACGGCAGACTGGAAGGAGTTGTCCCGAGGGTCGTGACCGTCATCAACCCCGTTCCGCGACATCGCTCGGCCTGGTTTTCGGGCTTGACCGCAGCCCTTTGCCGCCAGCTCGCTGTTCTGACCCTGGCCGTGTTCTTGCCGTTGGTGGCCTTTTGCGCTCCGGCGCTGGCTCTCTCCGTCCGCGACCTTCCCGCAACCGCGCCCAGCGCCCACGTGATCGATCAGGCGGATGTGCTCAGCAGGGCCACCCGGGCCGAGCTGGAGCGCCGTCTGGACCGCCTGAGCGAGCAGCGCGTCGATGCCCGTCTAGTGACCGTAACGCGCCTTGACTACGGCCTCAGCCTCGATGAGCTGGGCGACCAACTGCTTGAGCGCTGGCAGGGCCCGAGTGAACTGGATGGCACATCTCCACTGCCGCTCCTGCTGTTGCTGATCGACAGCCAGACCAAGACCTCCGCCGTGGTCGCCAGCGCCACCCTGGAGGGCCAGCTTCCGGACGCGTTGCTGCGCAGCACAGCCCAAGCCACGATGGCCCAGCCGTTGCGACTGGGCGATCGCTATCGCCAGGCCAGTCTTGATGCGATCAATCGCCTGGAGCCCGTGCTCCAGGGAGAGGCAGACCCCGGTCCGCCACAGGAGCAGGAGGAAGCCGCCGTGTTGAGCAATATTCCCAGCCGTGAGGAAACGCAAAATGGCAAGGGCTTCACTTGGGTCGTGGTGTTGTTGGTGGTTGGGTCGGTCGTGCCGATGTTGACCTGGTGGGTGTTTTCCCGCTGATCATCACCGCGAACGCCAACCATGGGAATCAGCAACTGGATCACCACCTTCGGCCGAGCCCGCTCGCTGGACCTCTCCAATTCGCTTGAACGAGGTTACGAGTCTGCTCTGTTGATCCAGAGCATCGAAATGGAGTACTACAACGATCGTCCGGTGCGGCCCGAACTGGAGCTGCGCATCCCGAAAGCGATGCAGGCCCAGGTGTTGCGCCGGTTTCGCACCGCCCTGCAGATCTGTCAAGACTCCCAGCTGAGCCTGGAGGGCCATCGCCACGAGTTGGCTGGCCAAGAAATGCGGCAGTTGCAACTGATTGAATCGGTGTTACGCCGCTACGACAACCAGAGCCAACCGCTACCACGCATCAGCCGATCGCCGGATGTGCTGCCGCGCAGCCTGCTGACAGTTGTGGATCAGGTGCGCCAGCAGCTTGATCCTGATGCGGAACAAAACGTCGTCCAAGGTTTCCGCCGGCGACGCGATTCCACCCTGGTTTCTTTGCGCATTCTGCTGTTGCTGATCCTTGTGCCAGTGTTGGTGCAGCAAGTTAGTCGAAATTACGTGTTGTCACCTCTGGTGGACCGCTTGGCGCCCCAGGTGAGCTTTCTCAATTACCCCAAGCCAAAATTGGAACGGCGTGCCATTGAAGAGCTGCGGCGTTATCGCGGGCAATTGGAATTTGAGTCACTTGTTAACCAGCAGCGTCTCATGCCTGAATCCGAGCTGGAGCAGCAGTTAACACTCAAGGCGCAAGAACTCAAGCGTGAATCGGAGCGAGGTAGCAATGAGGCCATCAAGAATGTCAGCGCTGATTTATTTGCATTGCTCGGCTTTTTCTTTGTCTGTTTGTTTGGGCAGCGTGATCTCCAAGTGCTGCGCGGGTTTCTCGATGAACTGATTTACGGATTGAGTGATAGCGCCAAAGCTTTTGCCATCATCCTTTTCACCGACATCTTTGTGGGTTTCCACAGCCCTGAGGGTTGGACTGTGCTCCTTGATGGCGTGACACATCATCTCGGTTTGCCTGCCGATGAGAATTTCATTATGTTGTTCATCGCCACCTTCCCTGTCATCCTTGCCACTATTTTGAAGTATTGGATCTTCCGATATCTCAACCGTGTTTCGCCATCCTCTGTGGCCACCTTGCGCAACATGAACGGTGGAGGCTAATTCTTTTCAACCACCACCACGCACCTTGGTGTGTGGTCCCAGTGGCAGTGGCAAGAGTCGTTGGGCAGAACATCTGGCCAGCCGATCCCAGGCAGAAGTGGTATACGTGGCCACTGGCCCAGCTGATCTTGAGGATGCCGAGTGGCTTGAGCGCCTCGGGAGACATCGCCGCCGCCGACCCTCCAACTGGAGCACCTGGGAGGTGCTTGGCGATCTCAGCCCCGCGCTGCTAAGGCTTCAGCCGCGGCAGCTGGGTTTGGTGGATTCCCTGGGCACCTGGGTGGCTGCCCATCTCGATCTGGATTCCAGGCGCTGGACAATGCTCCAGCAGGAGTTGCTGGACGCGCTGGGCCAGTGCCAGGCTGAACTGGTGCTGGTTTGCGAAGAGGTGTCCTGGGGCGTTGTCCCGCCCACCTCGCTGGGGTGTCGCTTCCGCGATCGCCTGAGCGCGATCAATCGCAAGATCTCCGAGCATTGCTCGGGCCACTGGCTTGTGGTCCAGGGCCGTGCCTTGGATCTCATCGCCCTGGGCGCACTCGTGCCCGCCGACGGCTGAGCCTGGGAGCGTGGAGCGATGCCCAGGATCGTGCTGTTTGAGCCCCAGATCCCGCCGAATACGGGCAATGTGGCCCGTACCTGCGTGGCGACAGGGAGTGAGCTGCACCTGATCGAGCCGCTCGGCTTCAGCCTGGAGCAACGCCAGCTGAAGCGCGCTGGGCTGGATTACTGGCCAGCCCTTCAGCTCAAGCTCCATCCATGCGCCGAGGCCTTCCTCGCGGAGCGACAACGGCTGGGCGGGCGTCTGCTTGGCTTCAGCAGCCATGCGGAGAAGACGTACCACATCCACACCTACGCCAGCGACGACTGGCTCTTGTTCGGACGCGAGACCGACGGTCTCCCTCCGCAGATCCTCAGCAGCTGCGATGAGCGGCTGCGGATCCCCATTCGTCCCTGGCAACCCGGGCAGATCCATGGTGTCCGCAGCCTCAACCTCTCCGTGGCCGTGGCGGTGGTGCTGTTCGAGGCGCTGCGACAGCTCGATCCGGCAGGTCTCTAGCCGTGTCCTCAGGTGGGCCTGGCTCCGGGATGGGGGAGGGGGGACGCCTGTTGGGTTGGCACCGAGGGGGCTTGCCAGCAACAGAACGTGACGCTACTCTTCGCCGGCCTGGGGATGTTGGCTTCTCCTCGGGTTGTTGTCCGAAGAGTGTTTTTCTGCATGAAGCCTCAACAGACTTGGTTCACCGCACTGCTGATTGCTCCGCTCGGAGTACCCCTGCTCGCCGCTCTCGCTACTGATAATCTGCAGTCCTCCGTTTCCGACGACCTTCTCCTTGCAGCGCTTCCCTCTGAGCGAGTCTGGGTCAAGGTGCGGCAATCAGTGAGTGTTGAAGAGCTTTCTCTTCAGCTCAACATGGACGAGAGTCGCCTGGCGCGTCTTAACGAGGTGGATGAGGACCATCAATTTCGACGTGGAGAGTGGTTGGTCCTACCCACGCTCGGATCGCAGCGCCTGCGGCTGGTCGCCTCCCTCGATTCCAGCGAACTCCGTCGCTCTCCCCCCCTGGAAGCACCACCACCAATCGTCTCAAGCGTCAGCACGGGAGTTGTCAAGCTTGGCGACACCCTGTTGCGCATCGCCGAACGCTACGGCTTGAGTATCAGTGAGCTGCTCCGCCTCAATCCTGGCTTGGAGTCCGCCCGCTTGGTGGTGGGAAGCCAAGTGCGTCTCGCCCAATCAGCCCCGGCACGCAACCGTCTTCTTCTGGGTTTGGTCCCTTCCACCAGCGGTGGGATCAGTTGGCCTGAAACTCCAGAGTACGAACCGAGAGAGGGATCCCGGCCCGTCCAGCCGTTTCGCGGCGGTTCCCAGCTCGGGTACATCTGGCCTAGTCAGGGAGTGTTCACTTCAGGCTACGGCTGGCGCTGGGGACGGATGCATAAGGGAATTGACGTGGCCAACAATGTCGGGACACCAATCGTCGCTGTTCAGCGCGGCAGGGTGAGCTTTGCCGGTTGGCACGACGGTGGATACGGCTTTCTTGTCGAGATCATCCATGAAGACGGCACCATGACCCGCTACGCCCATAACAGCAGCCTGCTCGTCCAGGAAGGGCAAGAGGTCGAGCAGGGGCAGGTCATCAGTCAAATGGGCAGCACCGGGCGCAGCACAGGGCCCCACTTGCATTTCGAGATTCATCCTCCAGGTCAGGGGGCCACCAACCCTCTGCAATACCTGCCTCCGCGGGCCTGAACTGCGGGAGGCCAGTGGCTGACCGTCGATCGACTACACTTTCTTGGTCAAGGCTCGGTAGCTCAGCTGGTTAGAGCGTGGGATTCATAACCCCAAGGTCGGGAGTTCAAGTCTCCCCCGAGCCATTCATTGATCGATGTCTGGGATACTCTGCCTGCCGTCGAAAAGAGCAGCTGGGTAACCGTCAATCCACCTCCATCAGCAACGCCCGCAAGCGACGGGCTAGTGCCTCCAGTGCAGCACCCTCCTCTGGGGGGAAGCAGCGTTCGCCCGTACGCGAATCCATCCACACGGGATGGCTTCCTTGCCACAGCAGGGGCAGACAATCATCCAGGCACCAGCTGATCGTGAGATTCAGATCACGACCGCTATGAAACAGTTCCAAGTCCAGATCCTGCTGCGGTAAGCGCTGCCCATCGACTGCGCGTGCTTCCAGGCGCAGACAGCAATCCAGTGGAGATGCCGCCAAGGAATCGGATGCCGCATCATTGGCCAGGACGCGGACACCGTGGCGAAGGGGCTTGCGGCAGAGGTCCGCTGCGGCAGCCACCAGTTGGCAAAGATCGGTGTTGGCAGCCAGCACGATTGCAAAACTCAGGATCAGGGCCAGGATTCGATACTGTGAAGCATGAATCGCAATGGGCCCGCACGGAAACCCGGGTTGGGCTCGCCGTCGTCGCCGAAGCGCGAGTGCAACACCTGAAACCGTTGGATTCTGGCTGAATCGAAGCTCAGGGGCAAGCCCAGCGGCAGACGCTCCAATGGCTGTGCGCGGATGGAGGCGCGCAGCTGGTCGAATCGCAGCGGTAACCGTTGCCGCCTACCGGGCTCGGTCGTAAAGCCGATCACCCAGCGCAATCCGCCGGGGATCAACTCAGTCAGTCCCGCCATCCCATCACCGCAGGCCACAGCCAGCTTGTATGTCCGCCCATCTCCACTGAAGTCGAGCAACACCCCTTGGGCCTCACTCAGATCCAGCGCAGGGGTAAAGAGGGGAGAACGACAACTGACAAAACCACCACCCTCCGCCACCACATCAGCCACAAGCAATAATCCGTCGGCACTGGTTTCACAGCTGCCAGAACTACGCCCTCCCATAATGGTGTCGTTGAGCGCCTGCCACGCCCGAAACGATTCGCCCGCTGTGATGACGGCGCCCATGGCATCAGCTCAGCAAAGGGAGTCGGCGGCTGCCGCGTCAGCCAAAATGAGGACCTCACTGCTGGGTTGTACCAAGCGAGCCGGGGTGCGCTCCTCCGACTCCTCGCGATCCAGCAGGCGTGAGAGCGCTTGGGTCTTCTCGGATCCACTCACAAGAAAAATCACCTGGCGGGCGGCACTGAGCACAGGAGCGGTGAAGCTGATCCGCGGCAAGCCTTTGCCTTCGCCAACGCAGACCCAGCGATCTGTGATCCGCAAAGATGGAGTCCCTGGAAACAATGATGCGGTGTGACCGTCATCGCCAAGGCCCAGCAGGATCAGATCAAAGCAAGGAGGAACACCGGCACAGATGGTGGTGAGCATCGCCCCATAGGCCTCTGCTCCAGCAACTGGATTTTCAGCGTCGACGGGCACAGGGTGAAACCGAGCCAGTCGAGCTGGGGTTTGAGCCAGCAGAGTTTCCGCCAACATACGGGCATTGCTGGCAGGATCCTGGGCTGGAACCCATCGTTCGTCGCCTAGCAACACATCCACACGATCCCAGGGGAGTCGTTCCGCTCCGAGTTTGATGTAGGCAGCCCGAGGAGTGCTGCCTCCAGCCAAGGCGATTTGGGCGCGGTCCCGCTCAGAAAGAGCTTGATCAATGCTGAACGCCACGCGCTCGGCAGCCTGTCGAGCCAGGTCTTCGGCCGAGCTGGCAACGATCAGGCGGTAGGTCGTCATGGGAGCCATTCAGTGTGGAAGGAGCCAGGCCGGTCCGTGCGCTCATACGTGTGCGAGCCGAAGCAATCGCGCATGGCCTGAACCAGATTCTGGGGCAAACGGCCAGTGAACAGGCCGTTGATGTAATCCAGCGTGCTGCTGAAACATGGAACTGGAATGCCAGCCAGAGCGGCCCCGCTGACAACCTGTCGCAACCCAGGAAGACGAACCCTGACTTGCTCGAGGAACCAGGGATCCAACATCAGGTTGCCGAGCGCAGCATTAGCACCATAGGCATTCTGAATCCGTTGCAGCAGTCTCGCCCGGATGATGCAGCCTCCCTTCCAGATCTGGCCGATCGCGGCCAGGTCAAGGTTGTAGTTGTGGAGTGCAGAGGCTTCGCGCAGGAGTTCCATCCCCTGGGCGTAACTGGCGATAGCAGCCAAGATGCAGGCGTCTCGGAGAGGAGCCATCTGATCCGCGGGACTGCCGAGATCGAAGCCAACCCCTGTTGCGGCTCTCAGCTGCTGTTCGGCGACCAAACGTTGTGGCCGCAACGAACTCATCACGCGGGCATTCAGTGCAGCGTAGATCGTGGGTACGGGCACCCCCATATCAAGTGCGCTTTGCACAGTCCAAAGGCCCGTACCCTTTTGGCCTGCGGCGTCGACGATGAACTCCACGAGGTCCTCTCCCGTCTCGGGGTCCTGGGTACCAAGACACACTTCCGTGATCTCCACCAGGAATGAGGCCAACTCTTCCGTCTGGTTCCACTGCTGGAGAACAGCAGCCATCTCTGGCCCTTCGAGCCCACCAACCCGCTTCATCAGGTCATAGGCCTCAGCCAGCACCTGTTCTATTCCATACTCGATTCCATTGTGAACCGTCTTGACAAAATGTCCGGCTCCGCCTGGCCCTATGTAAGTAACACAGGGGCCGTCGTCAACCTGGGCAGCCATCTTACACACTAGATTTTCGATTGTCTCATAAGCAGCACGGGTGCCGCCCGGCATCATGCTAGGTCCTTCCAGAGCACCCTTCGCACCCCCTGACACACCCATGCCGATGTATCCAAAGCTTTGACGTTCCAGCTGTTGCACACGGCGTTCTGTGTCGGTGTACAGAGAATTACCACCATCAATCAGCAGATCACCTTCCTCCAACATGGGAGATAAAGTGGCAATTAAATCGTCGACAGGCTGCCCGGCTTTCACCATCATTAGAATACGACGAGGCCGTTCTAGACCAGCGACGAACTCTTCCAGCGTTCGAGCCCCTGTGATTTGAAGGCCGGCGCCACGACCTTGGAGGAACTCCTCGGTTTTGGCGTAGGTGCGGTTGAAAACAATGCTGGAGAATCCGTTCCGCTCCGCATTGAGGACGAGATTCTCGCCCATCACTCCAAGACCGATCAGGCCAAAATGTGCCTTGCTCATGGGGCAGGTGGAGGATGATGTCTTTCCATCAGTCTGACGGGTACCTCTGCACGTGGCATCCACTTAGCTGCTGCTGTCAGCAAGTGCTGGCGTTGGCGACGGCTGCTGCCTTGGTCGGTCACGTCAAGATGGCACCTGTTTTGCCGGACCTCTCAACTGGGCTCGAGTGTCAGAGTCAGAAAGGGCGATGCGCTGTGCTGTAATCGCGCAGATGTTGCAATCCTTAATGAGGATCTCCGTGGGCGGGTTCGCCAAGTGCCTGTTTAGGAGACGGGCACCAGCCAAGGGCACCCATGGCGTTGGCTTGAACCCGTGGGCTGACTCGGCAGACGGCAAGCATCACCCCGTGATCTCATTCGACTCAACGAGCAACACTAGCGTTGGTAGGTTAGTCCTCTCCAAGGACTTAGCAAGGGCAAAAGCTACTTGAATCACCATTGATCTGATGACGTGCATAAATATTCAGTAAATGTGAGACCCTTCTCGGTATCCCAGGCAACTCCTCGTCCCTGGTTGATGGTCACACCAGCATTAACTGACGGAAGCCCCTGTGGAAGCATGGAAGAGCAATCCAAGGTTCATCGTTCAAGACGATCGGCTTGCACACCCATTGAAGGCATCTGCCTAAAGCTGTAATGATAATGTAGTGGAATTATAAATGAGAGTCTAATATCGATGCCTGAGCCCACGAGAAATAAGTGCCTTACGGCCTGTACTGACTCGCCGCACCCAGTGAGAGTTCACCAGTTTCAGGATCAGATGATTGTACCATCGGCGATAGATCCGTTTTTAACAACAACTACAATGCCGTTTCGGATGTAGAAATTAAGCTCAGGTCGATCCGCTTCTTCGATGCGATCCTTGTTCACGATTGCCACATTGTTGCCAATGCGAACGTTTTTGTCGAGGATGGCTTGTTTTACGGTGGTGCCACGACCTACACCGATGGGAATCCCACCGCGCTCCCGCAGAACAAGCCTCTCTTCATTGGATTCAAAATAATCCGAACCCATTAACAGAGTGTCTTGCAATACCACCTCGTCTTCAACACGACTGCGCACTCCCAGCACACAACGATGAATGCTGCAAGACTTTAGCAACGAACCTTCGCCAATGATTGATTCAGTGACTTGAGCATCTTGAAGCTTGCTCGGTGGAAGATAGCGCGGGCGTGTATAGATGGGAAACTTTTCATCATAGAAAGAAAAGGGGGGATTTGGTTGCTGGGTGAGAGCCAAGTTGGCTTCATAGAAAGCACCAATAGTACCTATATCCTCCCAGTAGTCATCAAAGAGGTAACTTTGAAGATGATCGCCGCGGCTCAGTGCAACGGGAATAATTTCTTTGCCGAAGTCAGTTGCAATAGGATTATTGGCCAGCAGGTCAAAGAGCGTATCGCGACTAAACACATAGATACCCATTGAGGCTAGGTAGGGACGTCGAGCGGCCTCCTCGATTGACAGTCCTAGCTTGCTGGTATCCACTCGCATGCCTTGCAGGGCTTCCCCCTTGGGCTTCTCCCTGAACTCCTCAATCTTCCCAGAAGAATCAGTTCTCATTAAACCAAAACCCTCGGCCTGACCAGGATCAACAGGCAGCGCACCCACAGAGAGCTGAGCGCCCGTATCAATATGGTGCTGGACAAAGGCGCTGTAATCCATACGATAAAGCTGGTCACCAGAAAGAATCAGATAGTGATCGACATCCCACTCCTGGAACAGCCATTGGTATTTTCGAACGGCATCAGCAGTTCCCTCAAACCAACTGGGACTATCGGGGGTTTGCTGGGCGGCAAGCACCTCGACGAAACCCTGGCCAAAGCCGGCTGAGAGGTTATACGTCATCGTGAGATGACGATTCAGCGATGCGCTGTTAAACTGAGTGAGCACATAAATCTTTGTGATTTCTGAATTGATACAATTGCTGATTGGAATATCAATCAAGCGGTATTTGCCAGCCAGAGGAACAGCTGGTTTGGCACGCATTTTGGTCAATGGATAAAGGCGAGTACCAGCGCCTCCACCGAGAATGATGGCTAAAACGCGTTTCATGTAGCCAACTGTCTTTCATGGCCAGATGACCGTAACTGACCACCTAGCTCAGGAGGGAGTGCCGGCGACACTTCGATGCACTTTGTCGGCACGGTGGAGGCCATCGATCAGTCTTCATCAGGATCCTGCCGAAGAGCAAATAACTCCTCGAGCACCCGCATCGCAGCGAGCCGCTGGTTACGGGGTTGTGGAGCCCGGAGATGGGTGACAGGCCCATGGAGAATCTTGTTGATGATTCCCTTGGTCAGAGCTTCGACCACCTTCCGCTCTCTGGCGGAGAGGTCAGGCCCCATGCGTGAGAGCGCCTTCTGCAATTCCTGTTCGCGGATGTCCTCAAGCTGAAGACGGAGCCGGTTGACGAGAGGAACCGCTTCCAACCCATCCCACCATTCCAGGAACAGACGAGACTCTTCCTGAAGCAAGGATTCAGCCTCGGCAGCCATTTCCCGTCGGGCCTCCTGATTCCGGGCCACAACCTCCTGCAGGTCGTCCACGTCGAAACGCAAGACCCCGGGCAGGTCAGCCACATCTGCCCCGATGTTGCGGGGCACCCCAATATCGATCAACATCAAGCTGGAGCGCCTGTTGAGGCCTTCCAGACGTTCACGAGTAATCATGGGTTCCTCAGCTGCCGTGCTGGTGAACACAAGAGAGCAGGTGCTGAGGCAGTGATCCAGATCGTCCAGGGGGCGGCATTGAACGGGGAGATCAGGAAAATCCGTGGCCAGAGCCTCCGCCCGGGCAAGCGTGCGGTTCAGCAAGACGGCGCCTGGACATCCCTTGGAGCGAAGGTGCTGAAGCAGAAGGCGGGCCATGCGGCCGGCCCCAATCACAGCTACCTGCTCCTGATCCAGAGGAACCAGGTCTTCCAGTCCACGCGCTTGGCCGATTTTCAGCTGGGCCAGCTCCACAGCTGCCGAGCTGATGGATACGGCACCGGTTCCAAGATTGGTTTC
>JBKDOR010000066.1:0-6504 GCA_046342775.1 Synechococcaceae cyanobacterium | reverse complement strand
TGGCCTTGATCAGCAGCGTCAGCAGCAGCAGGACGGTGGCCTTGAGGGCCAGCACCTTGGCCACGTTGAACGGCCCGAAGAGCGGGCAGAATGGGGGCAGGAGCACGGCGGCCTGGCAGATCTCCCCATCCTGGTGCCCTTGGGTCCGTCCCGCGGCTGCCGCACCGGGGCGAGAGCCCATTGGGGCTCTCGGGCCTGCCGGCCCTGCTGTCGCTTCTCGGCAGTCCGGCGACAATGAAGTTGGCCGGCCAAGAGGGTTGACGCGGGACAGATGGGAGCGATCAGTCCCTCAGAGGAGCCACAAAAGAAACCCATCACTCCCGTCATTGGCGCGCCAGGTGGGAGTGATCCGTTGCTTCCTGGGCGGGGAAGGGAGTTATCGCTCGCGCTCCCCATCCGACTTTCTCCCCTGATGTCTGGCTGCAGAGGGGGACAGCTCCAATCAGGCATCGAGGAAATCCTTCGGCAGCGAACCCCGCTGAGCTTTTTGAATCGCAGCAGGGACGTTCATCGACCAAGGCGTGTCGCGGCCCGCTCAACAACGTCGTCAACACCGTCTGCATCTGCCGGCCTCGGGAACCTGGCTGATCGGCCCAGCGGCTGGTGAGAGCCTCCAGCAACTCTCTGGGACAGGTCGGAGGCGAGGTGGTTGCCATGGCGGCCAGCAGCTCATCCATCCGCCGCTGGTACACGCTGGCCCAGGTCTGCGGCTTGATGGATCCGCGACTCAGCTTCCTTGCCTTGAACCGCTCCACCAGATCTGGCCCATCCATTGGCCCGACGCCAGGCCCTTCTGCTGGTTCAACCGGCGTCAACGCAATCGCGACCGCCCGCTCGATCGGCAATCCTTCGCTACGGGCAGCATGAACCGCCAGAACCGTGCCGCGGATGAGATCTGCCTGGTCATGGGCCCATGCGATGGGTAGCAGAACTTGATGCCTTCCGCCCTCGCCGTCGACCGTGAGACGGGTCCGTCTCCGCAGATCGGACACGCGCCAACCGCTGCTCGGCCTGCCACCTCGTGCAGCCTAAAAGCCGGTCACAGCAGTCACTTCGGTTCTGGAATCCAGTCCAGCAGAGGGGTCTGCTTTTCGCTGCTGAGGGCTTAGGGAGCACGAGGTGGCAGGTTCGAATCCTGTCGCCCTGACTGCAGCACGATTTGCGGGCCGGCTTGCCCCGTGGCCGGTAGCGCCGGCAGAGTCCTGCGCATACCTTCTGGCGCATCCCTCCAGGGTGGCCGCCAGCTGCACGAAGGACAAATGCCATTCGCTCAACCCATCCCCCGCCAGCCCCTCGTTGTGCCCGTGGTTGCTGTAGGGGGCATGGAACCCCTTGCGCACCCCGGCCGCCTATGGGTTGTCGTGGATGGAGCGCAGGGTGATGTGGCAGCTGCAGTCATCGGGGAGCTGCCTTTTGGTGCGACCCATGGCGTGGATGGACAGCGGTCCTCTCCACTCTCCTCACACCTGTCTTGAACAGCACCGCGCCCCCGCCCCCCGCAATCGCTGCCTACTCGGCAATCACCAGCGCGAAGGCGCTCCAGCGAAAAATGCCACCGTTAAGCAGGTCGCTGAATTGCACCCGCTTCAGCACCATCGCGATTCATGCGCGTGTAAGACTTGCCATCCTGGTCGGCAGGAAAGTCAAACTCCTGGGCCTGAAAGGTGATGTTGACGTTGCCCTGGCGTTGGCTCCAGCGGCAGGGTCCCTGCAGTGGAATGGCCTTCGTGTTGGGCTTGCTCAGGACGCAATAGGCGGCTCTGCTATCAGCCCAGGCACTCGGGGACATCGTTCCAGCCAAGCCACCCAGGACCAGAGAAACGGCGAGGACAGCGCGGCGCATCAGCTGCGTGTTGACTTCCGGCAGTCTAAATATCTGCCAAACGATTGTTTTCCATCGATTGAAAAGTACACAGTGGCAGACAGGGTGGTCGTAGCCCAACAGCTGCAGATGGCGTGTGGTTGAAATCCGCCAGGCAGAGCGTTTGGGCGGGCAAAAGACAAGGAGTTCCACATGAGCCGACCGAATCGCAGGCGGGCCGTTGCAGAGCGCATCAACACGTTGGATCATATGGACGACCCCCACCCAGGTTCGACCCTGAGCTGTGGACTCAATGGCAATAGCTGGATAGCGTGGCGAAGCCCTTCCTTGATTGGATCCCAGCACCACGTCGACTTCCACCGGTTCACCACCCGACCCTGTGGTTGTTGAATCACTGGAGCGCAACAAGCCAATTTGGGCAGGGTTCGATGGTGCATTGAATTCGATGAGGACGGCTTCGCGTGTCCACGTTGATCTTGAGCTGGCGTGAGTGCTTGATGTCCCGCTTTGCTTGCGGTCGACGTCGACTTTGCCGCCATGCAGCGCTGCCTTGGTTGGGCCGAATGGCGAGTCTGAGTCTCTTCTGCATCTGGATATTTTGACGGTCTCTGCTCGCTTGGAAGCTGCTTCATGCTCTTCACCCCATTGGAACACAGACACACAGGCGAGAGGCATCACGGCGCGAGGGTTTCAATTTCTCCTTCTCCATGCGAGATTACGACTTTCATGATGGGTTATTCCTTGTGCATCGCTCGCGCGAAGCGAAGAGCGGCTTGATACCCTTTGGTCAGCTCAACGGGTTGCTCTTCAGGATGATGGTCCGTGACTGTTGAGCCGTCGGGGGAGTACTCAAATGTCCTTGCATCGTTGTTCTCAGTGGCTTGTGCTAGAGTGACAATTGGGGCGTGTAGTTTAGCCGAGAATTCTCGTACCCCGCTATCGCAACCTCGGTCCCCTGTCACGCGCCGATCGTTACTTCGCTTGGATTGAGGCTGGAAGTCAGCGACTCCCAGCCCCCGGATGCACAAGCTCCATTGGGGCTGGAAATCTACACAGGATGCATACCCGCCGCTGACAGATTCAACCAAAGCCTGACGAATCAAGACCTCATGCCACCCACCCCCTATCCACGAGGACCGTGTGGGCCGGGGCCAGAGCCAAGGACCGTGCCGGGCCATTCTGTCTTGTCAGGAGTTTTTACTAGCCAGTGCCGTGCGGCTTGCTGTTTTGTTGGTAGCATTCCCGGCTGGCAGTCTGTATCGCGAATACGGGGCTTAACCGCCATTCCACTGTTCGTTGACCAGCCCGTTGCTGGTCATCATTCCCAGCTGTGGGGAGTTGACCTCCTATCCCAAGGTCTGCAGTTAATGCCATCCTTGATAAGCAGATCGACCAGCTGAATCGACAAGCTGTGATTGACGAGATGATCAAGTCTGGAATCCCGGAAGTGGCAAATGAGAAAGTCTCCTGTAGGCTACTCAACGATGGCTCGCACTTCCAGGCGCCAGGGCCTCATGCCAGCCGACAACGATCTCCAACCCACCCTGTGCCAGGCCTGGTGCCGTCGATGCGTCGAAACGGCCCCCCTAATCCATCAAGCTCCGCGCAAGGCTGAAACCCGAAACATCAGGATACGAAGACTTATCAAAATGGCCAAAACCTTGCAAGATAGAAGCTGATTCCGCAGCAGTGGTCCCTTGCAGCCGTTATCCGTCATCCAACCCCTGACACCAGCGATCCAGCGCACCCGCCGGATTCTGTTTGAGCCGTTTCAGCTGAGCCGATGGCTGCGGCTTGGCTTCTGCGCCTTCTTGACGGGATCCTCCCCGATGGGAGGCTTTGGCGCTGGCAGCCCCAGCGACCTTTTCGACTCCGACTCGAACTCCGATTCCGGCAGCCGCGCTGCCGCGTCCTTGTTCGCTGGCGCCGTGCCCTGGATCCTGCAGCATCAAACGCTCATCCTCTCTGTGGCCGCCATTGTGGCGGCTGTGCTGCTCCTGCTCGTTGTTCTGCTCATCTGGCTGAGCAGCCGGGGCCATTTCATGCTGCTCGATGGCGTGGTGCGCAACCGCGGCGCCATCGGGGCGCCATGGCGGCAGTATCGACGCGAAGCCAATTCCCTGTTTCGCTTTCGCATCGCCATGGGTTTGGTGGGTCTGCTCGTCGTGATCGCGTTGGTGGCGATGCCGTTGCTGCTGGGCTTCGGGGGGGAGTGGCGTGCCGAGATTTGGACTGTCTGGTTCATGGTGCTGGTGTTCGCCAGCGGGCTGGCGTTGGTGGTCTGGATTCTGGCGCTGCTGTTGATCTCTACCCTGCTAGTGGATTTCGTCGTGCCGGTGATGTACCGGCATCGCCTACCGGCATGGCCGGCCTGGAAGATCGTGATCCGCCAGCTGGTGCTGCAGCACCCCGGTGCGGTGGCCCTGTATTTCGTGGCCCGTTTTCTGCTCAATAGCGCTGTGGGCATTGCGGCTGGCATGGCGACCCTGCTCAGCTGCTGCCTCGCTCTCGTTCCCTACCTCGGCTCCGTGATCCTGCTACCGCTCAGTGTGTTTCAACTCAATTATCCCCTGGCTTTCCTGGAGCAGCTCGGCCCCGACTGGCGGCTGTTTCCGCCCGATCCACCCCCAGCCGATCACCAACCGCCAGCAGCCCTGGCGCCGCAGGCCTGACGCACGGCCTAACGCCGCCGCCCTGAAGCCTTTGCCTGTGACAGATTTGGCCGGGCTGCCCTTTCCCTCCAGCCGCCCGTCGCCGATGCCCCGCCGCTTGCCTCTGGCCGCCGCCCTGTTGCTCGCCATCGCTTCAGCCCCCTCCACAATCGCTACCAGGGCAGCCGCCGGGCCGGCGCACTTTGATCCCCTGGGCAAGCCGCCCTCCACCTTCACCCTGGAACTGCGGCAAGGCCTCAAGGCCCGGTTGCCCTTCGTTGACAAGCGCGATTTTGAGGAAGCCAAGCGGGGCTTCATCGCAGCCCCTTCCTTCAAGCAGATCAAGGCCGATGCGGGCCATGTGGCGTGGGACATGGGCAGCTACCAATGGCTCCTCTCCGGTGAGGATTTCACGAGCATTCATCCTTCGCTGCTGCGGCAAGCCGTGCTCAACATGGCCTATGGCCTCTATGAAGTGGTGCCCGGCCGCATCTATCAGGTGCGGGGCTTCGACCTCGCCAACATCACCTTCATCAAGGGCGACAGCGGCTGGATCATCTTTGATCCGCTCACCGCCAGGGAAACGGCCCGGGCCGCGCTCGAGTTCATCAACGCCAGCCTCGGGCCGCGGCCTGTCGTTGGCGTGGTGTACTCCCACTCCCATGGCGATCACTTCGGTGGCGTGCGGGGCGTGGTGGACGAGGCCGACGTGGTGAGCGGCAAAGTGATGCTGATCGCGCCGGAGGGCTTCATGGAGGCGGCGATCGCCGAGAACGTGTTTGCCGGCAACGCCATGACCCGCCGCCTGCAATGGCAATATGCCGTGCTGCTGCAGCGCAATCCCTACGGCCATGTCGACCAGGCGATCGGCAAAAACATCGCCAGCGGTAGCGTAGGCCTGATCGCCCCGAATCGGATCATCAAACAGGATTTTGAAGAGATCACTCTCGATGGCGTGAAGATGGTGTTCCAAAACACGCCGGACACGGAAGCGCCGGTGGAGATGAACACCTATTTCCCCCAGTTCAAAGCGTTTTGGGCCGCCGAGAACGTGACGGGCACGATTCACAACATCTACACCCTGCGCGGCGCCGCCGTGCGCAACGCGATCAATTGGTCGAAACACATTGATGTGGCCTTGCACAAATTCGGCCCCGACGCCCAGGTGATGTTGGCCTCCCACAGCTGGCCGCGCTGGGGCAATGACCGCATCCAGGAGGTGCTGCGCACCCAGCGCGATGCCTATGCCAACCTCAACAACCAGACCCTGCACTACGTCAACCAGGGGGTGACGATCAACGAGATCCACAATGTCTATCAGGTGCCCAAGAGCCTGCAACAAACTTGGGTGGCGCGCAGCTACCACGGCGATGTGCAGAACAATGTGCGCGGTGTGGTGAATCGCTTCCTCGGTCATTTCGATGGCAATCCCGCCAACCTGATTCCCCTCTCCCCCCAGGCCTCCGCTCCCCTCTATGTGGAAATGATGGGCGGCTCCGCCAAGATCCTCGCCAAGGGCCAGGCCTTGGTCGCCCAGGGCCAGTACCTGCTGGCCAGTGAGATCCTCAACAAGCTCCTGTTTGCTGAACCCCGCAACACCCGCGCCCGCCAACTGCTGGCCGACGTTTACGAGCAGCTGGGCTACCAGGCGGAGAGCACGAGCGTGCGCAACACCTTTCTGCAGGGCGCCTACGAACTGCGCAACGGACTGCCTGGAGGTGCCCCGCCCCGCTCCACCGGACCGGATGTGGTGCGGGCGATGAGCACCGGCCACTGGCTGGATTTCCTGGGCATCAGCCTGGATCCCAAGAAGGCCGAGGGCCTGCGCGCCACCATCAATCTCATCACGCCCGATAACGGCGAGCGTTACATCCTGGAGCTCAGCAATGCGACGCTCACCAACATCCAGGGCTTCCAAGCTGGCAACGCCGATCTCACGATCAGCGTGAACCGGGCGGAACTCAACCGGGTGATGATGGGCCTGGCGAGCCTGGAGCAGCTGGAGCGGGAGGGCAAGGCGCAACTGGTGGG
>JBKDOR010000065.1:0-2888 GCA_046342775.1 Synechococcaceae cyanobacterium | reverse complement strand
GCCGTTAGGTTCGATTACAATCCAAATGCCTTTGGTATCAGCCAAATACTATTACACCATCGCCGCCAACCAAACAACCGGCGCAATTACCTGGACACACGGCACCACGCCTGGCAATATCGCTACCTGGAACGGTCCGGCTTGCGCCTTCGGTTCTCCGACCCATTCCGTCAATGATGAGATTTACTATCTGACCTTGCCGTTTGAGCTCCTGCCCTCAACCGGCAACGACGAAGACACCCTTGTTCTGACCTGATTTTTATGGGACTTCTTCTCCAGCGCAACCCAACCTTTACCTGGCCCATCTCCTACCGAGAGCGGACCGATGGCGGGCGTTATCGTCAGCACAATTTTACCGCCGTATTCAAGCGGCTGCCCCAGTCTGAACTGGAAGAAATCCAGCTGGAGTATCAGCGGCTTAAGGTTGCCGTGACTCGCGATGTCCCGGTAGACTCAATCCCAACCAGGGAGATCTGCAACAGGATCTGGGTGGGATGGTCTGACATCTTCGAAGAGGATGGGACTACGCAGGTTCCATTTAGCGAAGAGCTGAAAAGCGAGCTAGTGCAGCGCGAAGGGCTAGCTGATGCAATAGTTGAAACCTATATCGAAAGTGCCGCACAGGCCAAAGCCAAAGCAAAAAACTAATAGGCGCCGTGGACTACCTCCTTCGCGGCGAATCAAAAACTCAGGACCTGGACGAGGCTGCCAAAGCGTTTGGCGTGATCATTGCTGAGCCTGAGCAGTCGCGGGATTATCTGCTTTGGGCTGAGCACGAGCCAGCCCTAGACCTGTTCATGCGCTCAAGGACGCAGTTGCGCACCATAGGCGAGTTGCTCGTAGGACTGGACTACAGTCCCGTGTTTAAACTGGCGGATCTCTATCACGTGGCTGATTTGCCTTCAGTGATGGAGGATCTGCAGGTCATAGAACTGCACTACGTTGACAGAATGAACGCACGGCTGATCTCTAAGCGCTGATGGCGATCCTCTCCAGCCTGCTCAAGATGACCGCCAAAGCCGAGGGCCAGGGCGCTATCCAGGGCCTGGCGGGTGCAATCGGTGGCGTCAGCAAGGCCGGCACGGCGGCCAGCAAGAGCCTGGGCGGACTGGCCCAGGCGGCCAGTATGCAGGGGCTAGGCGGCGCCTTCAGCCGGCTGATCCCGCTGCTCTCGGTGGGCGGCATCGTAGCGATGGCGAAATCCACGATCGACGCGGGCGATGCGTTCTACGACATGAGCCAGCGGACTGGCGTCAGTGTTGAGATGCTGGCCCGGTTCAAGCGTGCCGCAGCCCTCAGCGGAACTTCAATCGAAGCAGTCGAGAAGGGCTTGACCCGCCTGGCCCGTGCCATGAGCGCGGCGGCCAGCAGCAGCCGGGTGGGGGAGATGACGAAGGAAGACATGGACAGAGCGGTGGAAGCCGTCAGGAGCGGCGAGCGGCGGCAGGTGGAGGCTGTCGAGCGTGCCGCTGACGAGCGACTTCAGGCGGTGCAGGACGAATCGGATCAGCGCATGGCCGAGCTCAACCGCCGCTACCGCAATGAGCAGCGCATCCTTGATGACCGGTTCGACGATCGCCGCAGCGCAGAGGAACGGGCGGCCGAGCGCGAGACCAACCAGGTTGAGAAGGGCATCCAGCGTCGCTTCGATGCGCTCCGTCGGGGGATCCAGCGGGATGAGCGACTGGGCGAGGATGCCAGGGATCGGCAGCTCCAGCAACTGCAGGACCAGGAGGATGCTCAGCTGGACGCGGTGCGCCAGGGTGCGGCAGATCAGCGCCGTGCGCGGGAGCGGGCGCTGAGGGATCAGCAGCAGCTGCAGCAGGATGCGATCGACGACCGCAAGCGACGGGAGGAGCAGGCGCTGAAGGCTGCCATGGAGGCGCAGACCAGCGAGATCAAAGCGGGCACGGCTGCTCAGGTGGCAGCATTCAAGGCCGCGGCCGATGCGCGAGAGCAGGCGATCAAAGGCACCAACGCCAACGAGCTGAGCCAGCAGATGGAGGAGTTGGGATTATCAGGCAAGGATGCATCTGAGACGTTCCGCCAGCTGGGGGTAGCTGTGACCGATGCGGCCGGCCGGCTGCGGAATCCTGCTGATGTGATGCTGGATGTTGGCGATGCGCTGAACCGGATTGAGGATCCAGCCAGGCGCACCGAACTGGCCATGAAGCTTCTTGGCCGTGGTGGTAGTGAGCTGATACCAATGTTCTTGATGGGCAGCAAGGCTATCAGGGGTATGGCCGTCAGCATGACATCAGAGTTTGCTAAGGCAGCGGATCAGTATCAGGACCAGCTAATCGGACTATCTGGCAAGGTTGGCAGGCTTGGTATAGATCTTGCAATCGTGCTGCTACCTGCGCTGATTAAAATCACTGAAGCTGTGACCGATGCGGTTACCGCATTCAATGCAATGCCAGGCTGGCTAAAGGCTACAACCCTAGCTGTTGTTGGATTGTCGCTTGTACTGCCAACACTGATAAGCCTACTCGCAAACCTGGCCATTGTTGCCGGAGCGCTTGGCGCCCTAGGCCTCGGCGCCACTATTGCCGGCTGGCTTGGAGCGGCTGGCCCTGCGATTATTGGCATCAAAGCTTTGATCGGCGGCTTGATCACTTGGATTACAACCGTAGCAATTCCATGGTTGATTGCATTTATCGCCAGCCCCCTAGGCCTTGCCTTGATCGCTGTCGCAATCGTCGCTGCCATTGTGGTCTGGCGTAAAGAGATCGGCGCCTTCTTTGCGTGGGTTGGCCAAGGCATTGCCTATGCCGTTGATGGCATCGCCTACGGCATCAAGGGGGGATTCGGAATCCTCGCCGACTGGTTCAATAAAAACGTAACATCTCCACTATCCAAGCTATGGAATAGCTTCACCACTCTGGTGG
>JBKDOR010000064.1:0-7294 GCA_046342775.1 Synechococcaceae cyanobacterium | reverse complement strand
AAAGGATCCAGATCAATCCCAGAGATCTGATTGGCCAAAGCTATAGAATACCAAGTATTGGACAGAGCTCCGGCTGGCGCTGAAGTCCAGCGAGCTAAATTATTCGGTCCTGCCGAACCCAGGGTATTCCCTGATAAGGGCTGCCAAAAGGCATCAATGGTGATTGGAACTGTTGAAATCAGGATCGACGCCCAAAGTTTGGCGGCGTAATCAAAGGCGGCTTGAGCTGCAGGTGGATAGCCGTGGTAGGTGATCTCGATCGTCGATCCAGCAGCAGCAGAGGCCCGCCCATCACCCACGCGACTCACCGTGATGGATGACGGAACAACACTGTCGGCCCGGGCAGCTGACAGCACATCGGCCTGAGGAAGTCCTGTCAAGGCATCAAGTGTTGACTGAACCGATGTCAGCGCACCATTGCCTGACAAGACATAGGCCGGAGTCGTTCCTGTCAAGACATCGATTTGCGGCTCAACAGAAGCCAGAATACCACTGCCTGAACGGGACAAGGAGTTGGGTTGAATGGTGAGAGAGTTGCCGCTCATGGGCGCAGAGCAAGGTGGGCGAGAAACGCGAAGCCGAGACCAGCCGTTCAGTCACTCGGTTTCTGAAACGGAGCGGGGCTGCTAGTCCAGGGGCGGAAGTCAAACGCTTGTACGGTGAAACAATCATGGACAGCCCTGGCCATCCCGCTGGGCTTTGACAAGCATCATGCCGTCGTGAATGGATGGATTCAGTGGAGTTGAAGATGGGGCAGCAGCCAGGAGCTGTCTTTGACGTGGCAGCATCGGTTTCGATCGCACCGGGCAGGCACCACTCCTTGAAGGCGTGCGCTGTGTTGAGCGCGTCTGGACTCCGCGACGGATTCGTTGTCGACCTGCTGACCCGCTGCGCCCTGCAGCGCCCTGCCCTGCCCCATGCTGACCCGTCCAGGATCACGATGGAGAACCCGGACGGTCGTCACTCCGTGTTCCCCTGCGCATCGCCCTGCGCCGAGGCCGCAGCCGCTGATCCCGTTCGGCCTGGCCATCACCCCCATCCCCCCGCCATGACGACCTCCACCGAGCTGAGCCGCAACGTGCGGGAGTACTACGGCGCCACCCTCAGCGGCAGCGCCGATCTGCGCACCGACGCCTGCTGTGACGCCAGCAGCATTCCCGAGCCGCTGCGCCCGCTGCTGGCCCGCATCCACCCCGAGGTGCTGGCGCGCTACTACGGCTGCGGGCTGGTGGTGCCGCCGCTGCTGGAGGGCCTGCGGGTGCTCGATCTGGGCTGTGGCAGCGGCCGCGATGTGTATCTCTTGGCCCAGCTGGTGGGCCCCGCTGGCGCGGTGGTGGGCGTGGATATGACACCGGAGCAGCTGGAGGTGGCCAGGCGGCACCAGCGGCACCACGCCGAGCTGTTCGGCTTCGCCAACGTGCGGTTTGTGGAGGGCCGCATCGAAGAGCTCGAAAACTTGGCGTTGGAGCCCGGCAGCTTCGATCTGGTGATTTCCAACTGCGTGGTCAACCTCTCCACCGACAAGTTGGCTGTGCTGAATGGGGTGCGGCGTTTGCTCAAGCGTGGTGGCGAGTTCTACTTCGCCGACGTCTATGCCGACCGCCGCGTGCCCGAAGCGCTGCGCCAGGATCCGGTGCTCTATGGCGAATGCCTCAGCGGCGCCCTCTACTGGACCGATTTCCTACGCCTGGCCCGCCGGGCCGGGTTCGCCGATCCCCGCCTGGTGAACGACCGGCCGTTGCAGATCACCGATGCGGAATTGGGCGCCCGCACGGGCGCGATCCGCTTTTTCTCCGCCACCACCCGCCTGTTTCAACTCCCGGAGCTGGAGGATGCCTGCGAGGACCACGGCCAGGCGGTGATCTATCGCGGCACGATTGCCGAGCACCCGCATGCGCTGCCCTTCGATCAGCATCACTGGATCGAGGCCGGCAAGGTGGTTCCGGTGTGCGGCAACACCTTCCGGATGCTGTCCGAGAGCCGTCTGGCGCCCCATTTCAGCTTCCTCGGTGACTTCAGCCGTCACTACGGCCTCTTCCAAGGCTGCGGCACCGTCCTGCCGTTCGACGCGGCGGCCAACCACTCCAGCGCCGCTCCGTTTACCTCCGCTGCCAGCCAGTCCGCTGCCACCATCTCGGCGGCCCAATCCTCGGCAGCCCAATCCTCCGCCGCTTCCAGGTCAACGGGTGGCTCCTGCTGTTGAGGAGGCCTGGGGCACGAGACCTGTGCGGCCGGCCTGAGCTTCTCCGCGGCGGCAGGGCCGATGGCGGGGCCGCTGTCAACGTGCCGCCGCGTGGATCCCGACCGCCCCATGACCCGACCTCGCCTGCGCACCCTGTTGGCGGGCCTGCTGGCCCTGCTGCTGGTGGCCCTCGGCCCCGGGGGTGTCCCGCAGGCGGCGGCGGGGGGGCTGGGCTGCCGGTGGGCGGGGATCTTGTGGGTGGAGGGCCCGTGAACGGGGGACCAGTGAGCGGGGGAGCACTGAGCGGGGGGCCGGTGCAGAGATCCGTCCCGAATGGCGCCGGGATCATCCCGATCCAGGAGCAGCCCTTGTATCCGCAGCCGCTGGCCGTCGCCGAGCGCTGGCGCAATGCTCCCCTGGGCCGGGTGGTGGGAGAGAGCCCGCGGGACACCCTGCTGAACTTCTATGTCGTGATGGCACGGTTGCACCATGGGCTGGACCTCGCCACCAGCCGGCCGCACCAGGATCCCGGTCTGTTCTGGAGCCCCGCCGTCGAGGAGCAGATCAGCGAGGCCAACCAGCTGTTCGACCTGGCCGTGGAGGCCCTGGATGCCAGCGTTTTCCCCGAGAGCGTGCGTGATGACCTGGCCGATGAGGCGGCCATCCAGCTCAAGGAGGTGCTCGATTATGTGTTCAGCCACAGCAGCGTGCCGATCGAGATCCCCGACGGGGCCGGGCTCAAGGCTCTCAACGCCACGCGCAGCCAAAGCAGCCAGAGCTGGACCCTGCCGACACCACCATCACGCTCACCAGCGAAGGTGAGGCGCTGCAGGCCAACCCCGGGTTTCTGTTCTCAGCCACCACGGTGAGCCATGTCAGCCGGATGTTCAACGAAATCCGATCGGTGCCGGCGGTGCAGCAGCCCTTCGCCACGCCGGGCTTCTTCCGCGGCTTCAGCTCCACCCCGGGCTACCTCGCCCCGCCCAAGTGGTACCTGCGGCTGCCAACCCAGCTGCGCGGCGTGCTGGAGTTGAGCCTCGATGGCCAGACCGTGCTGCAGATCGGCGCCACGCTGGCCACCCTGCTGCTCTACGGCTGGGTGCTGGTGCTGCTGACGCGGCGGTTGCTGCACGCCTACCGCTACTGGCAGAAGGATGCGGAGGCCGAGAGCGCGGCTCGCCGCCCCTGGCACCAGGACAACGTGGCCTGGTATCGGGTGCTGCTGGTGCTGCCGCTGCTGCCGCTGACGCGCTGGAGTGAGCTGTTCATCGACGACTACGTGAATTTCACCGGACTGCCGCTGGTGGTGGTCACTTACTTGTTTTTCATCTGCTATTTCGTTGCCGCCGGATTCTTTCTATTCTTTCTATCTGAAGCCCTCGGCCACAGCATCTCCGAGCGCCTGGTGCACTGGCGTGGCGGCGGCTCCGATCTGCAGTTGCGGCGGGTGAGCAATCTGGTGATGCCGTTGTGCCGAGCCCTCGGAGCCCTGGCGGCGGTGGTGATGATCTACCGGCTGTTGGTGGCGCTCGGCCTGCCTTCCACCACGGTGCTGGCCTTCTCGGCGGTGCCGGGCCTGGCGATCGGCCTGGGGGCCTCCAAGCTGCTCGGCAACCTGTTCGGCGGCCTGTCGATTCAGACCGATCGGCCGGTGCGGGTGGGTGAGTTCTGCCGGATCGGCGACAACCTGGGTTTTGTCACCAAGATCGGGCTGCGTTCGCTCGAGCTGCAGACCCTCGAGAGCCGGGTGACGATCCCGAATGCGATCGTCGATGATGAAACGATCGTGAACTTCTCGCGGCGGCAGCCGAGCGGAGATGCCCTGCCGATCCAGTCGCTGGTCGTGCGGCTGGAGGTGAGCGAACAGTTCAGCCCCGACCAGGTGGCGGATCTGCTGCGCTTCGCGCGCCAGGCCTCGGAGACGATCGACGGGTTGCAGCAGCCCCTGGTGAGCCTGGAGCAGGAGGGTGTCGAGGACTTCACCCTCATCTGCCATGGGTTGGTGGCCGTGCAGAGCTGGGATCGCTACCTGGCGGTGCGCGAGCGTTTGCTGCTGCGGCTGGAGGAGGTGGTGGCGCAGGTGCGCCTGTGCCACCGCAAGATCGGCGTGAGCTACGACACCAGCAGCGAGCAGCTGGAGCGCCTGCCCGCCCTGATCAGCGGGGTGGTGCAACGCGATCCGCAGCTGCAGCTGGTGGCCTGTCGGCTGATGACGATCGCCGATTTCAGCTACGACTTCGCTGTGCACCTGCGCGCCCATCACGCCAGTTTCGCCGCGGTGAAGGACGCCATCAAC
This sequence comes from Synechococcaceae cyanobacterium, assembly GCA_046342775.1. GTDB lineage: Bacteria > Cyanobacteriota > Cyanobacteriia > PCC-6307 > Cyanobiaceae > Cyanobium. The sequence goes on along the minus strand of JBKDOR010000064.1, from coordinate 2,816 downwards.
CGGCTCAACCAGGATCTGCTGGCCTGCTTCGCCGCCGAGGGCATCGAGATCCCCTACCCAACCGCGGTGGAAATCCACAAGAACGGCTGAACCGGCTGCAGCCGCAGCACGCTCACGCCAGAGGAGATCCCAGCAGGGGCGATGGCCTAACGGGCCGCCCAACAGCCGAGCTGGCCAGGGCGCAGAACCCCTGCGGGCCCTTGGCTTCCGCTGCAAGGCCGTCAAGCGATGGGCGGCGCGAGGCGGGCTGTGGGCTGTGGGTTCTGCGCGCTGAAGGGCAGGGGTCGGGTGCTACTGGAGAACGAACTGGCGCTGTGCATCGCCGATACCGATCCGATACCGATCCGGTGACGAACCTGGTGAGACACAACACCTCGTGATCCCGCGTCGGCATGTGCCCGATGGGTTGGCATTGCACCAGCCGAAATGGAACGCAGAGGTAGTGCTGCTCAAGCTGCGGCGGGAGCAGCTGAGCGCCCGGGACGCCTCGATCAGCGGCTGGCATGTTTCATCCACATTGGCCTCTGATTCCTAGGAGCGTTTCGCACATTTCGTAGGCACAGTCCCCCCCTGATCCCGCTCCTTGGGGGGTGCGAGTTGGCCCAGTGGCGAGGCCTCAGCCCAGCGAAGAGGAGCAGAACACCGGCACCAAACCTGTGCTTTACCCGCGATACAAGAGTAAACTAGCCTTGTCTTCTTAGGAATCAGGAGGGTCCGTCATGGCCGCCACCCGCAATCCCTTCTCACCTGGTGCTGGACGGCCAGCGGCTCCGGCGGCCGCCAGGTCACTGGGCGCCCAAGGGTGCCTGCCTGGCGAACAGATCACGCAGACCCTCATTGGCCTGTTCGGGGCGGTCCAGCAGATCGATCAGGGCCTTGGCCTGGGAGCCCGAGACCATGAACAGGCGCTGATCCAGGAGCGCCTGCTCGGCAGCGAGGCAGGCACTGTCGAGGATGAAGTCGGTGAGCGACTTGTGGAACACCTCAGCGGCACGGCGCAGCACGGCTTCCTGTTCCGGCGTGGCGCGCAGGCCGAGCCGGGCTGAGCGCGCAGGAGGCGAAGCCCCGATGGCAGCCATGGCGAACTCTCCCCTACCTGGGCATCTCGGTGTTTGTTCATACAACCGACGCACGCACACGGCGTGGAGGCGTCCTGCAAGGCTTGGCCGAGGGGTTGCAGGAGGGCATGGCATCGCAACAGGGCCTCTCCCCCACCAGTGCCACCTCCTGTCGCCCCCCGCAGGGCTGACTGAAAGTCATTTTATCCCGTCTCTGCTGGGCTGATGCCAACCCAGCTCAGCATTCGGCTGATGTCGTGTGCCACGGCCATCAGGCCTGCGCGGATTGAGCGAAACCCGTTGCAGCGCAGCAGATTTAAAGCCAATGTCCTCAGCAGAGCCAACACCTGCACTCCATTGCGCTGGGCGTAGCGATGGGCGTCCTCCCCGAGCTGGGTGTCGCGAGGCCAGTGCCACTGGTTTTCGATCGCCCAGCGCTGCCGCACCAGCCGGAGCAATGCTTTTGGGCTGGTGCGCAGGGTGGTGATGAACAAGTGGACGTGGTGAAACGGCTTGCCGTCACGCCGGCCAGTGCTCACCAGCTCGATAATCCAGCTGGCGCCAGCCCAGCGCTCACGAATGGCGTCAGTGGCATTGCGGGCACGCAGCGTCCAGCGGACTTGGCGGCCATGGCTGTCGTCGACATCGCTGATCACCACAGGGAAGTGCCGGTTTCCCCGGAACTGGGAGACGATCTGCTGATACAGCCGGCGCTGGTTGTTTTTGACCGTCAAGAGCAGGTCGGCGCCCTGCTCGGCGGCGAGCTGAAAAACGCTGGCGAGGTATGCAGCGCATCCGCTTGGATCAGCACGCCCTCAAGCTCCAGCGTGCTCAGCAAAGCTTTCAGGGCCGCGCGCTCGTGGGATTCGCCGGTGTCAAAGGAGGTCTGCGCGATCGCCACACCCAGCTCCCTCGCATAGAGCGTGACCTGGGTGACAAACCGCGTTGCGCCATCGGCGCCATCGGGCTGCGCGGCAGAGCCCCTCAGGGTTTTGCCGTCACAGATCAGCTGGTCAAAATCCTTGTCCTGATCAGCGATCTGGGCGATCATCCACTCCCTGAGCAACCTGAAGAGCGCCTCGATCTCCACCCGCTCAAACAGGTAGAGGAAGGTGGAATCGCAGGGTGCCTTGGGTAGCTCCAGATCCAGGGCTGCGGCGAACGCCCGGTGATGGCGCTTGGCAAAACGCTCCAGATCCCTGGCGCTGCGGCAGCCACTGAGGATGCCCAGGATCGCCATCAACAGTAGTAGCCACTGGGGGTAACGCACCCCTCGGCGCTTACGGCCTTCCGGCAACGCCTGCAGAAAGGCAATCAGATCAGCAGTGGCAGCGGGGTCGGACAACGGACGGGAGCAGTCCCGACAAAACCGGCACCAGCATGGCCGCACCAGCCAACCCGTGACGGACTTTCAGTCGGCCCTGTCGCCCCCCGTGCCAGCACTGGCCTGCCGGCCCCAGGATGCAGCCATGTTCCTTCAGCCCTCCGCCGCCAACGGGATGGCTGGATCCACCAAAATGGAAACCATGAGCACCCTTGTTGCCCTGCCGATCGATGCGCGCCTGCAGGCGATGGCCGAGGTGATCCATTGCGTGATCCCGGGCTCAGAGGTACGCGTGTTCGGATCCAGGGCCAATGGCACCGCCGGACCTGAGTCGGACATCGACCTGCTGATCACGGCTCCGGATGCCTGGCTGGAAGGGCGAAACCGCTTCGAGGTGCTCAATCAGCTCTGGGCCCTGCTGGCGTGTGCGGATG
>JBKDOR010000063.1:0-9029 GCA_046342775.1 Synechococcaceae cyanobacterium | reverse complement strand
TGGGCCGCTTCCCCGCCAATGCTTGGGGGTTGCACGACATGCACGGCAATGTGTGGGAATGGTGCGCGGATCATTGGCATGACAGCTACGCCCTTGGCCAGCGGCAAGCGCCGGGCGATGGCAGCCCCTGGCTCGATGCCGATGAACCGGGATTGGCAGGGAAGAAGGGGAAGCGAAGTGATCAGCGATTGCGTGTGCTGCGTGGCGGTTCCTGGCTCAGCGACCCGGTGAGCTGCCGCTCGGCCTCCCGCGGCAACAACCACCCCGCCAATGCCAACTTCGCCATCGGCTTCCGTGTGTGTTGCCTGCCCCGAGGACGTTTTTCTTCCGCCCTTGAGCCCTTCGGCCCTTAGCCCTGGTTTTGTTGCTTCCCTTGGCTGTTGGCGCCGCAGGCGCCGCGATTTTTTCCACACCTAACCCTCCCAAATCTATGGGCTTTGGCTCAGTTGTTGATGAACGTTGTCGCTAGCGAGCAGAGCGGCACGTAACCCCTATGTGCATGGAAGCAGGCCCCCCCAGCCGCGCCATCATGCAAACCCCCGTGCCCGCTGCTGGGCTTTGCTGCCGGCGATGCGGAAGTCGAGGCGATCGCTGCCAGGGTCGTAAAGGGTGTAGCGGATGCCAGCGCCGATGCCGATCACCTGGCGCCGGGGAACGCTCTGCTGGTGGTGCCGTTGACCCTCCAGATCTTGCAGCTGCGATTCGATGCCACCGCCGCTGAGCTCGAGGCGGAACTGCTGGCCGCTGCGGGCGGTGAACAGGCGGTTCACGTCCAGGCGGCTGAGCCGATCGAGCAGCAACAACGGCGAGCTGTCTGGCGTCAGGTTGTCGTCCACAGCAGCCGAACTGCCATGCAGCAGGGCGCAGTCGAGCTCGATGAAGCCGAATTGCAGCGCTGCCAGCCAGTTCATGTGCGCGGGATCCACCGCCTGGAGCAGGGCCTCCACGGCCTCCTCCCCCTGGCTGAGGCGCAGGGCATCGGCTCGCCGCTCGCCGCGGTGGCCTCGCTCGGCCAGCAGCTGGTCTTCCCACCAGCCGTAGAGGCACTGCGGCTCCAACTCGCCGCGGCGCGGCTGCTGCAACCGCTTCAGCAGAGCATTGCAGTCGCGCTCCGGGCCGATCACATCCCCGAGCACGAACAGCGTGCCCACCCGCCGGGTGTGGCGCAGCTCCGCCTGGCGAAGATCGGCGGCAGACCGGCGTCGACGATGGCGCGGCAGGTGCGCTCCACGTCGTAAGGCACCGCGCGGATCTCCACCGCGCCGCTGTCCTCATCGTGGATCACATAGGTGGCGTGGCTGTTGCCGTGGCGCGGCTCCCCCACCGAGCCGGCATTGATGATGCGGCGCAGCGGCAACCGCAGCTCCCTTTCCGCCGCATCGTCCATTCCCGCAGGCTCATCCGAGGCCTGGCGCAGCCGCACCCGGATCGATCCATTCCGCAGCTCGCGCACATAGGGCTGATGGGTGTGGCCGCAGAACAGGGTTTCGGCGCCGGCGCTCTCCACCCGCTCCAGGGCCGCGAAGGCATCCATGTCGGGCAGCAGGTATTCGTGCTGACTGTTGGGACTGCCATGCACGAACAGCAGCCGATCGCGCCGCAGCGACCTCGGCAGGCTGGCCAGGAAGCATCTGTTCTCCTCGCTCAGCTGCTCGGCCGTCCATTGATGGGCCAGGTGGCCCCGCCGCTCGGCCAGCTGGGAGGGATAGCTGCAGTCGCAGGCATTGAGGCCCTCGATGATGTCTTCATCCCAGCAGCCCTGGCAGGAGGGAATCCCCCGCTGGCGCACCAGGTTCACCACCTCATTGGGCTGGGGGCCGTAGCCCACCAGATCCCCCAGGCAGGTGATAGTGGTGATGCCCCGTTGGTCGATATCGGCGAGCACGGCCTCAACAGCAGCGAGGTTGGCGTGCAGGCAGGAGATCACGGCATGGGCCATGGCTGATCGTCAGGCGGAACGGGTGGGTTGGGGCTGGCCCTGGCGCCGGGGAGCCTGTTGAAGCTCCAGCGGCGCATCACTGAGCAGGCAGTCGGCGAGGGTGATTTCGATGCCGGCCGGATCGAGGTCCTTGCCCTGCACGACCAGTCGGGACAGGCGCGGCGGGCGACCCTCAGAGGGGGCAAGCGACTGCAGCGGCAGGAACTGGGAGCCCTCCCGACTGACGATCCAGTTGCAGAAGAAAGCCCGGCCATCGGGCAGGTTCAGCAGGGCCTTGGCGCGGTACACATCGCCGTAGGCGCCGTTCACCAGTTCAAACCAGAAGCTGCTGAGGCTGGCCGGATCCCACACGCTCCCCGCCAGGTTCTGCTCCCAGGCCTCCAGGGAGCTGAAATCCAGGGTGTCGTGGCTGGGCAACAGCGCGTCGCGCCCGAAGTGGAGCTGCGCATCGGGGCTGAGATGCAGGGCCTCCAGCTGGGGCATCACACGGCGATCCACTCCGGCGAGCCCAGGTTCCGTGGGCGGTTGGAACTGGGGCCGTTCCAGCAGGGCCAGCAGGTTGGCGGGTCGGGGTGCCAGGGCCTGGTCGGGGTCGGCCAGATCCAGCAGCCCTGGGCATTGATCCTGCAACCAGGTCAGATCGATGCCGCCGTCACGGGCCTGGCTGAGCCCCTCATCGGCGGCGCCGGCCAGGCGCAGATAGCCGCAGGGGCCGCGATGGCTGCGGAGCCGGCTGAGGATCCAGCTGGTCTTGCCGCAGCCGGGTGGCCCGGAAATCAGCAGGGTCTTCTGGTTCATGGGGCCACCACGCAGGCCTCCAGCTGGGCCCTGAGGGCCGCCTGGTCGAGGTCTTTGCCGATCGCCACCACCCTGGTGTGGCGCTCTGAACCCTCGGGCCAGTCGGAATCATCGATCGTGAAGCGCTTGCCGCAGAGGTGAAAGAGATGGCGGCGGTTGCTCTCGCGGAACCAGAGCACGCCCTTGGCCCGGAACACCGATTCCGGCAACTGGCTGTCGAGGAAATGCTGAAAGCGCCGCAGATCAAAGGGGGCATCCACCGCCAGGCTCACCGAGCTGAACCCCTCCAGCTCCGGGGTGTGGATGTGGTGGTGATGCTCGTGCTCGTGCTCGTGCTCGTGCGCTTGCTCGTGCTCAAGGTGATGGTGATCGCCATGGGGGTGATCGCGGTGGGAGTGATCGCCGTGATGGTGCGCGGCGTCGTGAGGCCCGTCGTTGTGCCGCTGTTCCCGGGGTTCATCCTGGGCCTGGAGCGAGGCCAGACGATCGCTCTCGAACAGCCCCACGCTCAGCAGCAGGCCCAGGGGAACCTGACCGCGGCAGGCCCGCAGAATGCGTGCGCCGGACTTGATCGCCCGCAGCTCGGCCTCCACCGCGTTCAGCCGTTGCTCATCGACAAGATCGGCTTTGTTGAGCAGCAGGATGTCGCCATACACCACCTGAGCGCGGGCGATCGGGCTTTCGAGAACCGTGGCGCTGAAGTGTTCGGCATCGATCACGGTGATGATCGAATCGAGCCGCAGCCGCTCGCGCAGGTTCCCGGCCAGGAACGTGAGCGCCACCGGCAAAGGGTCGGCCAGGCCGGTGGTTTCCACCACGATCAGATCGATCGGCTCGGGCCGCTCCAGCACGCGCTGCAAGGCCTCCTGCAGCTCGCCGTTGATCGAGCAGCAGATGCAGCCGTTGCTGAGCTCCAGCATCGAATTGCTGGTGGCCACCACCAGCTCGTGGTCGATGCCCACCTCCCCGAACTCATTGACCAGCACGGCGCTGCGCAGCCCCTGCTGGTTGCTGAGGATGTGGTTGAGCAGGGTGGTCTTGCCGGCACCGAGGAAGCCGGTGAGCAGCGTGACGGGGACCTGCATGCCCTGTTGGCCCATGCACCACGACTGGTGAGAACGGTTCTCATTCTGCCTGATCGGCGCTGATCGTGTCGCCGCAGCAGCTCCCCCTCCCCCGGCATGCTGGGACCATGGGCGCAGCCCCTCTCCATGTCCACGCCCGAGCGCCACGGCACGTTCAGCCGGGAAGGCAAGCGCGTGCTGTCCTGCTGGATTGCGGAGCGCCTTCGCCAGCAGCTCGATCGCGTCTGGGCCGAGCAGGGCCTCAGACCCCATGCCCGCAGCAGCCCTTTCCCCCATGAGCCAGCAGAGCCACCAGCCCTCCTTGCTGAACCGCCTCGCCCGGGTGCTGCTGTGCCTGGTGTTCATCCATGCCGTGATCGGCAAGCTGACCGGCTTTGCCGGCGTGGCCGGCGCCATTGCCGCCAAGGGGCTGCCGCTGGCGCCCGTGCTGCTGGTGGCCGCCATGGCCTTGATGGCCGTGGGTTCGGCCCTGGTGATCAGCGGCTGGAAGGCCCGACTCGGAGCCGTGCTGCTGCTGCTGTTCCTGGTGCCCACCACGTTGCTGTTCCATGGCGATGTGGCCGACAAGATCGAGCGGATTCAGCTGTTCAAAAACCTGGCGATCATGGGCGGCCTGCTGCTGGTGGCCGACCAGAACAGCAGGGGTTGAGACGAGGGATGTTCCAGAACCCGAAAAATTTCCGAGGCAGCCTGCGCCGCTCCCGGAAACAGAGGGAATACTCCGCGAGTCTGCGTTCTTCGATGAGGAGCTGGGCCACTCTCCCAGGAGTTGCAGGGAGCTGATTTTGAAATTGCGTTTTGAAGCGCGAAACACGAGGAGAATCTTCGATTCTTTTCGTGTTGCTTCCTCCCCATTTGAGAGGTGTTCGTTTTGCCGGCGCCGTTTTCCAGGCTCCGCACAGTTGCAGGGTTGATCGGCTCGCGCGTCAGCGTCGACCAGGTTATTGGGTTGAGCACTCATGACGTTCTCGCTGGCGGCTGCCATGGGGAACCCCGCCACCGCCTTCGCGGGTTTCCTACCAGCGCCGGATCAGCCATCCCCATCCTCGTGCTCCCGGGTGTGACAGCCGTTGATGAGGGTGGATCGACGCCGGCCCGACAGCCAGGGACAATCCGCTGATATGACGCCAACATCATGGTGACCCACCCGGATTTTGAAGTATCGATGGGGGGTGAGCAGCGCCGCAGTGGCCGAGGAGCAAAGCGGCGGCTGAACAAGCTCGCCGCCCTCCTGGCGCTGTTGCTCACCCTTGGACTGGCGTTGAGTCCCCTGTCGCCCGCCGCGGCCATCGGGACTACCGGTGCCGACACCGCCGCCGCAGCTGATCCGACCAGCGTCAGCGGTAACAAGCTGCTGGCGAAGGAAGGGTGTGCAACAGACCCCCTGTTCATGACCATCGAGGGACGCCGGGTGCTGGAGATCCGCCGGGCTCCGGGAGCCCAAAAACTCCAGGACTATGTGCGGCGTGGCTCGGCCCGCCTGCAGCAACTCGCGGAGGATCGCAGCTTTAAGGTTGCCGCGATCGTGGTGAGGGAAGAACCTCCCTACTCGCTGGTCGGCATTCAGCAAGCGGCTGGGGGGTTCAGCCCAGAGCTGGCAGTCGATGATCGTGCGGCTGCCTGCTTTGGCCTCACACGCCAGGCGTTGGCGCTCCGTTATCGCGACAACATGAGGCGTGCAATCAGCAGCTACCGCGGCAGCCATACCTTCACCTCATGGCTGCAGGGAACGACGCTGGCCGTGCTGGTCCTGGCCTTCTACATCCTCTGGCTGCGCCTGCAGGGCCGGCTGAACCAGCATCTGCAGCGGCGAATCTCCGAACGTTCTTTGTACTATCGGACCAAGCTGAGCCATCTGAGGCTGAGCGGATTCGTTGATGCCGATCATCTGCGGCAGACCCTCCAGGCCGTTCGGCAGGTGGTGCACTGGACGCTCCTGCTGGTGATCAGCTACCTGCTGATCCCCCTGCTGCTGGGATTTTTCCCGCCCACCCAAGTGATTGCCGATGGTCTGCGGAAGCAGCTCCGCGACCTGGTGCTGAATTTCCTGCTCGGGGTGGTGCAGGCGATTCCGAACCTACTCTCGATTCTTGTGATCCTGGTGATCACCGTCTTGGTGATTCGAGCCAGTCAGGCCTGGTTCAATGCTGTTCACCATGGCCGAATCCGGATTCCCGGCTTCTACCAGGAATGGGCCCTGCCCACGGCACGGCTGGTGGCCATCCTCCTCACCCTGGCCGGGCTGGCGGCGGCCTTCCCCTACATTCCTGGCTCTGACAGCAAGGTGTTTCAGGGAACCGGGCTGCTCCTGGGCGCCCTTGCCGCTTTGGGGTCCAGCGCGGTGGCGTCCAACATCATCAGCGGGCTGATGCTCATCTATACCCGGGCCTTCCGGGAAGGCGACCGTGTGGAGATCAATGGGGTGCTGGGGGTGGTGCAGGATCGGGCCCTGCTGGTGACGCGCTTGCAGACCCCTCGCAATGAGCTGGTGAGCATTCCCAACTCCAGCGTGATCGGTGCTTCAGTGGTGAACTACAGCTTCTCGCGCCGGGAAATCCAACAACCGGTGGCGCTTGCCACCACGATCACGATCGGCTACGACGTGCCCTGGCGGCAGGTGCACGAGCTGATGCTGGGCGCCGCCCGCGGCGTGGTCGGCATCAGCGATGAGATCGAGCCCTTCGTGCTGCAGACCTCACTGAATGACTATCACATCAGTTATGAGCTGAACGCCTACGTTCGAGATCCGGCCACCTACCGCCAAACCCTCTCGGAGGTGCTCGCTGCGCTGCAGGACCAGTTTGCCGCCGCGGATGTGGAGATCCTCTCGCCCGGCTATCACGCCATTCGCAACGGCAACGGCAGCACCGTGCCAAAGACCGCCCACCAAGACGGCTGACCGGGTCTCTCATTCAGTGGTCGTCAGGCAGCCTCTGCCATCTCCCGGCGCTGCCAGCGCAGGAAGATGGTGGAGACGATGACCGTGATCAAGACATAGGACAGGATGCCGGGAATCAGTCCAGGCATCTTCGCCCTGTAGGTCATGGCCAGTTGGATGGCCAGGCCCGCGTTGCGCATGCCGGTCACCAGGGCCACCGTGCGTCGCTCCAAGGGATCCTTGCGGGCCAGGCCATAGCCGATCGCCAGGCTCAGCACACTCAGCACCGCCATGCCGGCCAGGGCGATCAGGTTCTGCTGGACAAAGGGGACAAGCTGCCTGCCGCTCAGCACCAGCAGGGCCACCAGCATCACCAGCAGCAGCAGGCTGGCCAGGGACGCGAGCGCGCGGCTGCAGCGCTGGGCCAGCCCTGGCTGCCACTGCCCCAGCAGCACACCGGCCATCACAGGCAGCACCTGCACCTGCAGCACCTGAACAGCCACTTTGGCCGGGTGGATCTCCCAGCCATCGATCTCCCAGCCGAACAGGCCGAGGCTGAGCTTGAACACGATGGCCAGCAGGGGAATGGAGCCGATGGCCAGCAGCGCCGCCGCGATCTGCAGTCGCGCCGCAAGCTCAGCCGTGCCGCCACTGCCGCGCACCCGGAACAGGATCAGCGGAGCGCTGGGACAGACCAGCATCAGCGCCATGGCCACCCAGGCGGGACGGGTCAACACAGCCTGCAAGGGCAGCAACACCAACACCAGGCCAGCCAGAGGCACCAGAACACAGGTACCGAACAGGACCCGCCAGAACAAACCAGGGCGATCTCTGAGCAGCACGAACGGATAGTCCTTCAGCCCGAGTCCAAGGCTGAACATGAGGGTCACGATGGTGGCGGTGACCAGCAACGCTGCGAATTGAGGCATGGGAGTCATCCGACTGAAGTACCTGTCACCAGCAAGGCAAATGCCACGATGCCGATCAGAGTGAGTGAAACCGCGGTAAAAACAGTGTTTGAGCGTTGATCAACATAGACGAAGTCGTCACGCCGAATCAGCTTGAGCCTGCGCAGCTACTGCCGGGTGGCCGCCGCCATCGCCACAACGCCGCGCAACACAAAGCCAATCGCCACCAGACGAACATTCAGGCCGGCATGGTCACTGGTATCAAAACGACTGCGGTTGATCGCATTGATGATCTTGTCGAGACCGAAGCCGAAACTGATCAACGAGAGGCAGGTGCGGATCCAGGCCATCATCGTGCGCTCGGCAGCCCGGTTGCTTTCCTTGGCCAGATCGTTGGTGAGATTGTCTATCAGCCGGCTGTTGGGGCCTGATTCGTCATCCGCTCGCGCCTGGCATCCTCCAGTTTCTGTTCGGCCTCAATCTCTCGGCCCAGGAAGACATTCAGGAAGGTTCTGATCACAGCCACAGCCGCCAGCTTGATCAGGTTTTGATCGGAAGGAGCCGTCGTTGTGGCCACGATGTCGGCGGCCAGCTGGTACTCCAGGGCCATCGACAGCCAGCTGCCGAAGCGCAGCCGAATGCGGTTGAGACCTGGTCCCTGGGACTGACGGCGGCCGAGCAGACGCAGGGACTCTCCCAGGGCGGTCACGAAGCCGATGGCCACGCACACCACCGACACGCTTTCCAGAAGCAAGCGCAGGGCTCCGGCCATGCCTTCCAGCCAGCTGTTCAGGCTGTCAACAGCCATGCTTCAACTCCTCACGATGCAACGAAAACCCATCTGACAGGTTGAGGGGGTGATGCCTTGGGCCATACGGGCCGCAGGCCGGTAGCGGCGGCATGAGCTTGGGGCCCAAAGACATGCGCCGCCCTTGGCGTCCCGCTCCCATTCCGCTTCCCTGGGCAGCTGCTTGCCCGCCCCCCGGGTTGGTGCGGCGCTGGGCTTGGGAGGCCTGGGCGGCAACCGGGGGGCGGAGCAGGGGGGGCGCTGGGGATGGAAGCGACGAGAGCCGATGGCAGGTTCAGGAGAGCCCAGTGGTGCTGGTCATCTTGTCCATCACCTGCTCCAAAGAGAAGCTGGCGGCCTTCTGCCGAGGCGGGAATTCCTTGAAGGTCTCCAGGAACTGGGCCACATAAGCCTGGGCCGGCACCAGCAGGAACACGTGATCGAGAATCCAGTCCCAGTAGGTGTTTGAGGTGATGTCCGCCCGCTCATAGGGGTCGGTCTTGAGATTGAAGATCTTGGGCACGCGCAAGGCGGTGAAAGGTTCGGCCCAGATCTGCAGCGTACCCGTGGCACGCTGCTCCATGAACACGATCTTCCAGTTGTCGTAGCGCAGACCGGTGAGGTCGCCGTCATC
>JBKDOR010000062.1:0-5099 GCA_046342775.1 Synechococcaceae cyanobacterium | reverse complement strand
CAACGACGGCGGAAAGAGCGTCGATTTGACCAGCGTTAAGGAATTCGCCGCGGGCATCAGCCTGCGCAACAACCTTGGTGAAGGCGTCGAACATGTGGGTAAAGCTCCTGTTCTCGACGGAACCGTCGGGAGTGGGTGGGTGGGGGGAAGGGATGGTGAGCCGGCGATGCGATGCGGCGGAGCCGTAGGGCATGGCTGGAGTCACCGGTCCGGTTCGTCGACTGGGACGACCTGAATCGATTGATACGACTGGAATCGTTGTTGCGGATTCCCGCTCAACGGATTCAGGGCGCGGTTTCAGCCGAGTGGGGACCGCATCATTGTGATTGGCCAACGCAGCCAGCCACGAGCACCCTTAACAAACGGTCACCGCAGCTGGCGAGGTGGAATGGAGCCTTCGACAGCCCACTGCAGGGGCTGCAGCTGAAACGCCGTGAGCCTGGGGTTGACCGTCTTTTGGGGACCATCGCCCACTGTGCTCGGGCGGTCAACCGTGCCCCTCGCCGCGCTGGTCGCACACAGTCATGCCCTTCTCCAGAACCAACGACTCAACATTAGTCAGACGCACCTGCCTGGCTTCATCGCCGCTGGCACCCTGGCTGTGACTGGCCCACGGCGGCTCGGGTTTGGGCCTGCGGCGTGTGGCGAGTGGCGACAAAAAAGGGGCCCCGCAGGCCCCTTGGATGCCAGAACCCAGCGGCTGGCAGGGTCAGTCGTTGCGCGCTGGTTGGCCAGGGAGATCGCCTCCGGAAACGCTCACATCGGTGATGCGTCCGCCGAGGCGGTGCACGAGGCGGAGCGTTTCATTCATGCGGGTGTAGGGAACCTGCATCACGGTGTCGGCACTACGCACAAAGTCGTTCTGGGCCAGGCCGGTCACGGTGATGCTGACCTGGCGACCGTTGACGGCACTCGTGCCGCGGGTGCCTGCGGAAACCTTCATGGCGGGAATGGCAACGGGAGGTAGGGGGTTGAATCGGCTCAGTTGATCGGCGTGATGCTGGCGATACGGCCGCCTTCACGCTGGATTTGCTGCTGATACTCGAGCAGCTTGTTGAAGGGGATGAAGCGGACTCGATTGCTGCGCTTGTGCAGGCGATAGTTATTGAAGCCGGCGATCTCCACGCGAAAGGTGCGGCCTTCTTCGCCCGAACCCACGCCTTGGCGGGTGACGCCATCGGAGGCGATGCGACGGAAGGTGGCGCCCTTGGCGTTGGGGCTCACCACAGGCAACGGCGATTCGCTGTGCACCGCCGGATTGAGCCGCGATTGGGTTTTCAGGGAATCACCGCGCACCGAGGCACCCACGCCACGGGCCAGCTGCATGATGTAGGAAAACTGGAGACCTTGTTGACCGACCGAATAGTTCCAGCCGTGGATGTAAGGCACCACTTCCTCGCCGAAGCGAGTTTGATACTCGGCGCTATCGATGTAGGAATCGATCTCGGCGTCGTAGCCTTGTTCCTGCAGGATGGTGAAATGCTCCAGCATCTCCGCCTTGTTTTGGGGAGCACGACCGAGCAGATGCTTGAAATTAAGCTCGATGAAGCGGTAGGGATTGGTGCTCTCGAAAAACTTGGATTTATAGAGCCCGCTCTTGGCCACCTGGCGCACGAACTCCCGGACGCTCAGGTATCCGCGCTTGAACAGCGACTCGGGCCCTTCCAGCCGTTCGCTGGCCATGACGTACTGATTACCGAGGACCTGCCGGTAAACGGCCCTGATCAGGACAGCCTTGTCGTTCTCAGAGGCGTTCGTCCAGTTCTCCTTGTTGCGTTGGGTGGCGAAGCGCTCGATGCCCAGATAGGCAGCGTTGGCGAGTGTCATGGGCGGGGGAGGCCGAGTGTACGGGCGGGCGACGGCCGGAATGGCGTCTGGAGAGGGGACCGCTGCGGGAATGGCGGACCACCTCGAAGGTGGCGCTGGCCGGTTGCGCTGGGGTGAGCGCTGACGGTGATTCACCGAAGTGGCAGCATGCCGGATCCTATGGGCGGGCCAGGGAATCAGAACCTGCGCTTCACAATCGTTACAACCCCGGAGCTTGGCTTCCCGTTGTTCTGGCGAGCCGATCACGCCGCGAACCCAGGCAAGCCTGATGGCCAGCCGTGAGTTGGTCCCCTGGCGTGGCGCGGCAATGCCGATACCATCCAGCCCAGCGTATTGCGCGTGAACGGGATGTCTCTGTCACAGCCCCATCCGATGGGCAGCCAACGCCTGGCGGATCAGCTACAGGCGCTCTCGGTGCTGGCGGAATCGCTCACCATCCGCCTGCTGGAGCTGGAAGAACGCCTGCTGGCCCAGGAGCAGCGGGCCCAACCAGGGGCGGATGCAGAGTCGCAGCAGGAGTTGGAGCTGCGGCTGGAAGACACGGACCAGCGGTTGCTGCGCATCGAGGAGCTGCTGCACGACCTAGAGCCCCCTGCCACGACCCGGCATCTTCACGAAGTGCCGCGCCCGGCTGCCCCGTCCCTGCAAAAGTCCGGACAGGTTGACATCTCGGAAACGGAGATCTTTCCCGAAGAAGGGGAGCAGCCGTTCATGGACGAACTGATCGCCTGAACCCGGCCCTCCCCGGGGAGAGGCCTCAGCCGGCTGAGGCCGTGCTCAGCATCACAACTGCCGTATAGATCACCAGGCCGGTCATCCCAAAACCGGCGGTGGCGACAAAGGCCTGCCAGATCCTGCGCACCAACGGCGAGGGTGCATCCGCCAGCCAGGCGGGGCGCGGCATCGAGAAACCACCGCTGGGTTGCCAACCGTTGCCCGTGCCCGCCGGAGCCCGCTTGGCGCTGGCCTCACGCCAGTAGCGGCCGTAGCGCGGAGCCTGCTGGTTGAAGGGGAGCATTCCCTGGGCCCGGCCAGCCAGCACCCGGGAGCGTTGGAACGGCACCTGGTCGTAACCGAAGTTGTCGAGGTACTCCTGGGAGTCCAAGAGGTGGTCCACCAGGGCGGGCAGCCCCCGCTGGGCAATCAGGATCGAGAGGGCGATGCGCTCGCGATCGCCATGCACGGGGCGGCCCAAGACGCGGCCGACCAGTTGCTCCACGAGTTGAACATTGCTGTTGGTACGATAGAAATCGTCCCGGAACTTACGTGAAAGCAGCAGACTGCGTACAAAATCCCGCACCGTGATCTGGTTGCTGCGCAGCTGCGATTCCAGCACGGAATCACGATCTACCTGGAAGGCATGGAAGTAGATCTGCCGGTAGGCCTGCTCGATGATGGCGTCCATGCTGGCGGATCCTTGGTTGCTGTTACCGACCAGCTGGCGGGGTGTTTCGTCGCTACCCACCACGAAGGAGCGGACGCGGGCGTTGCTGCTGACCGGGGCAACACTGAGCAGAGGGAGTGGCATGGGATGGGAGGTGCGGCTCAAGGGGAAAAGCGCCCAGCAAGGTAGGGGGATCGAGGGTCGCCGCTGGCTCGCGGGCCAGGATCCACAAGATCCTTTACCAAAGTTCGGATGCGGCTCTTCGCGCCGGCGGCAGGCCGGGCGCGGCCGCCGAGCCAGCAGCCCTCGCCGCAAGCCCAAGGCTGTGTGGAGAGTCCAGGGCTCCGTGCGCTTAAGCGTCAGCCGCCCAGGGCAGCGCCCCATGCCGCCGGGACTTCCTCGCTGTAGTCATGGGTGCGCTGGAACTCGAACGGTCCGGCCAGGGAGCCCCAGAGTTGCTCGTGGGTTTGCGGATGGTGGCCACGATCGATGGTGCGCATGCCTTGGGCATCAATCTCGAAACTGCTCACCAGATAGGCGGTCATCCCCTTGCGCTCCACCAGGCAGCGGCAGCCAGGTTCCACCTCCCCCACGAAGCCCTCGCCCTGCTCGCGCACCACGTAGGTGCAGCCTTCAAGCAGTTGGAGATCGGTCGCGGCGATCGCCTGCCGGCGCTCCGGATTGTCAACCGCCCCCCAGAAGCGTTCGGCATCCTGCAGCGACTGGTTGAGGATGATCAGCTGACCCTCGCGCTGCTCAGCCCGTAACACCCTGATCCGGTAGGGGGCGGCTGGATTGATGGCATAAGACTGCTCCAGCAGCAGCGAACCCGGTGCCAACTGGGGCAGGGGCCGGAACCTCACGAGGATGTGGGCGTAGATCGGAGGGTTCTCGAAGGCCTGCAGTTGATTGCTGAAGCCGCCACTGAGCTGACGGATCAGGCGCTGGAGTGAGCTGCTCATGGACACATGGGTCAAAGGCCGAGCAGGCGGATCCTGAAGGCGGCCACCTGCTGGGCCCTTTCGGGGGAGGATTGAAGAAAGGGGTGATCGACCAGGGACGCCATCACCTGAACCAACAGCTCCTGGCGGTCGACCGCCGCGGCAGCCGGGAGGCTGATGTGCCGCTTCCAGGCCGCATCGAAGGCCTGGCTGAAACTATCAGCGTTGTTGAAGACCTGAGGGCCTTCCTCGGACAAACGAATCAAGCGTGCAGCAAGCATCTGGGAAATTCGCGATCCGGCCGGAGCCGTGTGCCGCCTCGCCATGCTGGCACCCCAGCGGTTTTCCGGCTTGCCGGCAGCTGGGGTTCGGCGTATTTATGGAACAGGAAGATCTGCCCTTGCCTCCCACCCATGCGGGTCGCCCATCTCGCCGACCATCACCTGCTGCTGCTGTCCTCCGAGGAGGTGGCGCTTCTGCTGGATCTCATTCATGCCGGGGCGGTGTCCGACGAGCTGGGGGGCGATGCCCGCACCCATCAGGATGTGGAGGCCCTGATCGGCCGCCTGCAGGATTGCTTGTTCAGCACCGCCCAGGACGTGTGGCGCCGGGAGCGCGGTGAGCCGGCGCATAACGGCCCGGAATCTGTTAGCCCATGAGCGAGGCACTTCCTCTTCAAGGTGGTCAAGCATCCAGATCCCCAGGACATCCGGGCATTTCATCACTTGGAGCTCTAAAATCAAAAAGACGCGTACCGCGCTACATCGACTCGCTTAAACTTACATAAAATCGCTAACATTTAAACTCTAGACACGATCTATTATTTCTGATCAAAATCAAGGAATGAAATGCCAGGACCCAGATTTGAACTGGGGACACGGCGATTTTCAGTCGCCTGCTCTACCAACTGAGCTATCCCGGCCCGTCAGCGCCGCCCGGGCGCTTCG
>JBKDOR010000061.1:0-3138 GCA_046342775.1 Synechococcaceae cyanobacterium | reverse complement strand
CGCCTCCGCCCCCGATGGCGCCACCGAACTGCTGCTGAACATCGGCCCGCGGGCCGAGGAGCGCAACGTGGAACCCAGCGATGGCGCCGAGACCTTCACGCTGCGCATGGATGGCCAGAAGGTGGTGATCGATGGCCCGGGCGGCCGCAGCGAGAGCTTCTCCGGCATCCAAACCATCAAGGGCGATGCCGGCGAGGCCAACGACGTCATCAACGGCGCCCAAGCGAGCCGGGCCCTGGAGCTGCGCGGCAATGTCGGCAACGACACCCTTGCCGGCGGCAGCGCCAACGACCAGATCAAGGGCGATGAGGGCAACGACCTGCTGCGCGGCAATGGCGGAGCCGATTCCCTCCAGGGCGGCCAGGGCAACGACAGCCTCGAAGGCGGCGAGGGTGACGACCGCCTGGAGGGTCAGGACGGCGACGATCAGCTGCGCGGTGACGCCGGCAACGACGCCCTGTTGGGTGCCGCTGGCCGCGACCGGCTCGAGGCGGGCGACGGGGACGACAAGGCCGACGGCGGCCTGGGTGACGACACGATTCAGGGCGGCGCCGGCAACGACACGCTGCTGGGCGACCAGGGGGCCGATCAGCTCCAGGGCGATGACGGCAACGATCGCCTCGAAGGGGGCGCCGGCGAGGACAGCCTGCGCGGTGGCGCCGGCAATGACACGCTCTTGGGCGACGCGGGCAGCGATCTGCTCGACGGCGATGGGGGCGACGACGTGGTGCTGGCGGGCTCCCTGGCGCCCGGGGCCAGCCTGCCGCTCAACGACTTCCGCGCTGGCAACGCCTCAGCCGTGCTCGGCTTCGAGGCCGACACCTTGCGCGGCGGCGACGGCCATGACCTGCTCGTCGGCAATGCCGTCGCCAACCGGCTGGAGGGCGGCGCCGGCAACGACACCATCGCCGCCGGTGCTGGCGTCGACACGGCCGAGGGCGGTGCGGGCGCCGATCTGATCTTCGGCGAGGCGGGCGCCGACTCGCTGCGCGGCAACGAGGGCGACGACCAGATCCACGGCGGGGCCGATGCCGACCGGATCTTTGGCGATGCCGGCAACGACCGCCTCTACGGCGATGGCGGCAGCGACACGATCGAGGCGGGCGATGGCGACGACCAGGTGCAGGGCGGCGCCGACGCCGACCTGCTGCGCGGCGCGGCGGGCAACGACCTGCTCGATGGCGATGAGGCCAACGACACGATCGAGGGCGGTGGCGGCGACGACACCTTGATCGGTGACCTCGGCAATGACCTGCTCCAGGGCGGCACGGGCGGCGATCAACTGCGCGGCGACGCGGGCAACGATCGGCTCCAGGGCGAGGAGGGCAACGATCAGCTTGAGGGCGGCAGCGGTCTCGACACCCTGGAGGGCGGCCTCGGCAACGACCAGCTGCGCGGCGGAACCGATGGCGACTCGCTGCTGGGCGGCAGCGGCGCCGACACGATCGAAGGCGAAGACGGTACCGATTTCGCCCGCGGCGAGACCGGCGACGACCTGATCCGCGGCGGCGCCGGCATCGACACCCTGGAGGGCGGTGCCGGCGAGGACCGCCTGGAGGGCGGCGACGGCTCCGACCTGCTGATGGGCGGTGTCGACAACGACCAGCTGCGCGGCAACGAGGGAGACGACTGGCTGTTCGCCGATGAGGGCGATGATCTGGTCGAGGGGGATGGCGGCCACGACCGGGCCGTGGGCGGCGCGGGCTCCGACCTGATGCGCGGCGGCGCCGGCAACGACCAGTTCGAAGGGGGCGCCGCCAGCGATGAGCTCCATGGCGACGCGGGCGACGACCTGCTCTCCGGCTCCCAGGGCCCGGACGAGATCTTCGGCGGCAGCGGCGACGACCTCGGCATCGGCGGCTCCGGCAAGGACCAGCTGGTGGGCGACGCCGGCGACGACTGGCTGTTCGGCGATCTCTACGACTCCAACGAGGCCCTTGCCGGCTTTGCGGCCCTGTTCCAGCACCGCCCGGGTTCCGGCAGCGGCCCGGAGGGCTTCAAGAAGGCCGAGCCGTTCCTCAAGGAGGACGTGCTGGGCGCAGCCGCCATCACCTTGGGTGGGGCGTTGGACGGCACACCCCAGCCAGGTCAGCCGCCAATCCTGCGGTGGCTGCAGGCGAAGCTCGACGTGGATCACTGGAGCGAGCTCAACGCCCAGCAGTGGAAGCTGCTGCTCCTGCTCGATGCCGATCCGGCCGGCAACCCTGCCCTGGCCAGTCCGGTGAATGAGGACCGGCTGCAGGGCAAGGCCGGCGACGACTGGCTGTTCGGCGGCAGCGGCCCCGACCTGGCCGAAGGCGGCAGCGGCGCCGACCTGGTGCTCGGCGGCACGGGTAACGACGTGCTCTACGGCTACCAAGCCACGCTCAACCTGATCGAGCAGTTCGCCGATGGGGATGATGCCCTGTACGGCGGCGCTGGCAACGACGAGGCCCGCGGCGGCATCGGCGATGACCTGCTCTCCGGCGGCCCCGGCAACGACAAGCTCGTCGGCGACGACTCCGACGACCCGATCCTGATCACCCGGGCCCGGCCCGGCCAGAACTACGCCGGCCTCGATCTGCTGGCGGGCGGGTCGGGCAACGACACCCTGTTCGGGGCCCTGGGCGCCGATGTGTTGTTCGCCGGGGAGGGGTTGGAGCGCGCTGAGCGGGGCGTCGACGCCGCCGACGGCTTCCGGCTGTTCGGCTCAGGAACTGGCAGCCCCTCGGCGCAGGAATTCCTGCTCACGCTCAACAACACCCCCACCAATGTGCGCTCCCTCGGCTTCGACCGGCTGGTGGGCGGCATCGACAGCGACATCGTGGTAGGCCACCGGTTGCGGCCGGTGAGTGAGGCGGATCTGCTCACGGCCCTCGAGACCTGGAAGAACGCGCCGTTGGGCGATCTCGACGGCGATGGCGTGAACGAGGGAACCGCGGCTGCGTTGATCGATGGCCTCAGCAACGCTCCCGCTGGCCTTTTGACCGATGCCGCTGGCATCCAGCTCAGCGCTTCTGGAACCCGTGGCTTCGTGCTCAACCGCCGCAGCACCGATGGCGTGGTGGTGGAGCTGGCCCCCGGCGCCGGCACCGATCTGGTCTGGAACTTCTACGCCGGCTCCCACGACGGCACCAGCCGGCGCCTGAACGACTGGAA
>JBKDOR010000060.1:0-10527 GCA_046342775.1 Synechococcaceae cyanobacterium | reverse complement strand
CAGTTGTGATTTGATGGGTTCATCGAGCCGCAAGAAGCCGGGATGCAGAAAACCGGTTCTTTACGGTGGGCTCTGGATGATCACCTGGATGATCACAAGGTTGTTGCAGGATGAAAGCGAGATTCGCGGCGGTTCAGGCGTGGCCGCTGGTCAACGGTCATCTTGATCAGGCAATTCAGTCGCGAAGGATGCTCCCCTCCCGACGGGCCTGCTGGTAGTCAGCCACAGTGCGCGCAAGACCTTCAGCTAGAGGGATCTGTGCTTGCCAACCAAGCTGGGCGAGGGCGGAGACATCGAGTATCTTCCGCGGTGTGCCGTCGGGTTTCGAGGCATCCCAGCTGATTGAGCCCTGATACCCCACGGCGGAGGCCACCAGCTCAGCGAGCTCACGAATCGGAAGATCAACTCCGGTACCCACATTCAGGAATTGCAGCTCATCAGGATTGGGTTGCCAATGTTCCAAGCAAAACACTGCAGCATCGGCAAGATCGTCGACATGCAGAAACTCACGTCGAGGTGTGCCACTCCCCCAACAAACGACCTCAGGGGCAGAATCATGAACAGCTTGATCGAAGCGTCGAATCAAGGCTGGCAATACATGGCTGTTTTGAGGATGGTAATTATCTGCTGGTCCATAGAGGTTTGTCGGCATCAAGCTGATGGCATCGAAACCATGTTGTTGACGCAGCGCCCGGCAGAGCTGGATGCCTGTAATTTTTGCGATCGCGTACCACTCGTTGGTGGGCTCCAAGGCACCCGTGAGCAACGATTCCTCACGAATCGGCTGTGGTGCAAACTTGGGATAAATGCAGCTGCTACCCAGGAACAACAGGCGCCGACAACCATGGCGCCAGGCCGATTCAATCACATGATTCTGGATCTTGAGATTGTCAAGCAGGAAATCGGCGGGATACGAAGCATTGGCCAAGATACCTCCCACCTTGGCGGCGGCCAACACCACAACATCGGGTCGCTCTCGGGCAAACCAGGCGTTGGTGGCGACAGGATCAATAAGATCAAGCTCAGAGCGGCAGATTTCAAGGATCTGGTGATAACCACCAGCCCGCAAGCGACGGCAAATCGCTGAACCAGCCATGCCACGATGCCCGGCAACAAAAATGCGATCGGATGATGAGATCAATGGAGCTGAAGACAAGATCGTTCTCCTTAGACTCAGAGTGCTTGAACGGCCAGGCTGGTGGGAGGATTTTCCATCGATCCGACCACCGGAAACCCCTCCCTCCGCAACAAGGCTTCTTTGGCGGCTTCTTCCTTGTCGCAGGCGACCATTTCAGCCACCAGCTCCTCAAGAGTGGTTGTCGGCTTCCAACCCAAGTTCCGATGGGCCTTGCTGGGATCTCCGAGCAATGTTTCGACCTCAGCGGGACGGAAATAACGCGGGTCGATCCGGACAACCTGCGCGCCCGTGTCGCGCCTGAGACCCCTCTCTGCAACGCCTTTGCCCTGCCACTCAATTCCACCCCAACCCAGCTCAAGCGCGGTCAGCTCAATGAACCGTCGCACGGACTCCTGGCGGCCCGTCGCGATCACATAATCTTCAGGGGTGTCCTGCTGAAGCATCCTCCACTGCATTTCCACATAATCACGAGCGTGTCCCCAATCGCGCAGGGAATCAAGATTACCCATGAACAAACACTGATCGAGACCAGCATCGATACGAGCAAGTCCACGAGTAATTTTTCTGGTCACAAATGTCTCGCCACGGCGGGGACTTTCATGATTGAATAATATGCCATTACAGGCATACATTCCATAGGACTCACGATAGTTGACCGTGATCCAATAAGCATAGAGTTTAGCAACTCCGTAGGGACTTCTGGGATAAAATGGAGTCGTTTCACGCTGGGGAGTCTCCTGCACGAGACCATAGAGCTCACTCGTGGAGGCCTGATAAATTCGAGTGGTTCCACTCAGGCCTAGGGTTCTCACGGCCTCAAGAATCCGCAGCGTGCCAACCGCATCGCAATTGGCCGTATATTCGGGACTCTCAAAGCTGACTGCGACATGACTCTGTGCACCGAGATTATAAATTTCGTCGGGTTTAACCTGTTGAATAATTCGAATTATATTTGAGGAATCAGTGAGGTCGCCATAATGCAGAACGAGGCGAGGGTCAGCTTCATGAGGGTCTTGATAGAGGTGATCAATACGGTCGGTGTTAAAACTGCTGGACCGTCGCTTCAAGCCATGCACAACGTAACCTTTTTCCAGTAGAAGTTCTGTCAAATAAGAACCATCTTGGCCTGTGATCCCAGTGATCAGTGCAACTTTAGACATCAGCAAGGAGATCCTTCAAAGTGATTATCCCTCAGCTTAGGACATAAACCGATACTGCCTCATGCCGGTCACACCACTGGCTCTTGCCTGTCTCCGGGTGAACTGACTGACTGTGGGATTGCCCTCTGGCCTCAGCACCCCCGTTGCTTGCTCCCAAAGCTCGACCGGCACTGCAGAAATAATGTAATTGAGACGGTCTAACCTTCTGACGTGCCACCATGTGCTGGAAACACACTGTTCACACCAGAAGCGCTCGATCCATTCATCGGTTAATGGCAGTACTTTACGATAAGCTGACAAGAGCTCCTCGGCCTTGCGTTTACTTAAACCGCGAAGGATTAATGGGCCTGCTTCAGTGAGATAGAGATGATGTTTCTCTGAGACACTCAAAATGCGCTGATCTTGGTGATGGGGGCAAAACAGTTCACGACGAGCCGAGCGTCGCTGACGAGCCGGCTTGAGGTGCGTTGCTGCAGCAGGTTCCGGAAATGGTTCGAAACTTTCCATCTGATCGTGATTCAATCGCGACGACCGCCTCCGTTCAAAGCAATAATCAGGCGAAGAATGAAGATGAACAAATTAACATAAGTAAGATACATCCCAAGGGCGCCAGCGAGATATTGATCGTCGCGATAATACCTTGGCATTGTATAGAAATCAACAAATGCGGCCAGCACAAAAATCACTGTTCCACCCCCAGCAATCAGGAGTTCGAATCCCGCTCCGCC
Organism: Synechococcaceae cyanobacterium; assembly: GCA_046342775.1. Classification (GTDB taxonomy): domain Bacteria; phylum Cyanobacteriota; class Cyanobacteriia; order PCC-6307; family Cyanobiaceae; genus Cyanobium. The sequence continues at coordinate 7,501 of JBKDOR010000060.1, read as the reverse complement.
AAATCCTGGTACAAACAGGGAGCCCACGAGTTGGATCACCATGGCAATCAGCAGGCCGAGGATTCCCAGGCCAACAGCTCCAGCCAGTGCCTGGCCGACACTGTCACTCATGCGGGTGCCGACGATCGAGGCGATCACAAAGGTGATGCCCGTGGCCAGCGCGGCAGTGGCGATGGCAGGTATCCCCACGGTCCCGATGGCTAGGGCCACAAGAGCGGACAGTGTGAAGCCCGTCAGCAGGCTGTAGGTGGCCAGCAAAGGCACAGCCGTACCATTATTGCCCTTGAGGGCGACATTCTGAGAAATGAAGAACAGGACAAAGTTGCCAATCAAGGCAACGAAAAACAGGGGCTGAAACACGGGTGAGCCGATCATCGACAAGCCTCCCATGACCCCAGCGGCAGTGAGGACCATGCCGCCGCCAACAAAGGGCAATGCTTTGCGCACCACATTGGGGCCGACAAGGCCGCTGTGCTGGGCCTCCTGAATCGCTTGTCGGAAGTCGCTGCTGGCCGGCATGGTGTCAATCACGCTGTGAGATGGTCCCATCCTGCCAGGGGATGTCAGTGTGTGGTGGGTCTCTTCGTAGGGAGAACCCCACCGGCCCTGCTTCAGCCTGACCGGAGCCAGGCAGGAAGGCAGGAACGGAGCCGTGCACGCGGCCACCGCCCCATCACGGCGGCGGGCCAGGCTCCCTGCCCCGAGGGCCTTGGCGGCGCTGATCGCGCCTCTGGTAGGCCTGCACCAGCCGCTGCACCAAGGGATGCCGCACCACGTCGGCGTCGCCGAAACGGCAGATGGCCACCCCTTCCACCCCCGCAAGCACCTCCGCAGCTTCCACCAGTCCGCTGGGCTGGCCTGGCGGCAGATCGATCTGGGTGATGTCCCCGGTCACCACCATGCGGGCGTTTTCGCCAAGGCGAGTCAAGGCCATGCGCATCTGGGCGGGGGTGGTGTTCTGGGCCTCATCGAGGATCACGAAGGCGTCCTGGAGGGTGCGACCACGCATGTACGCCAAGGGGGCCACCTCAATCACCCCTTTCTCCAACAGCGCTGCGCTGCGCTCTTTGCCCAGCAGCAGGTGGAGGGCGTCGTACAAGGGTCTCAGGTAGGGGTCCACCTTCTGCTGAAGGTCCCCGGGCAGAAAGCCCAGGCGCTCCCCCGCCTCCACCGCTGGCCTGGTCAGCACCAAGCGCTCCACCCGGCGTTCCTGCAACTGCCTCACCGCCAGGACCGTGGCGAGGAAGGTCTTGCCGGTACCCGCTGGACCAATCGCCAACGTGAGATCGTGCCGCTGCATGGCCTCGATGAAGCCGCGCTGCCGGATGGTTCGGGGCCGCAAGGGCCGGCCCGTGGTGGTGGTGCCGAGCTCCATCAAGGAGAGGGCCCGGTGCTCCTCCAGGCGACCGGTGTTGACAGCGCCGAGGGCAGCCTGCAGATCCACCGGGCTCACGGATTCACCGCGACTCCATAGGGACTCGAGGGCCCGGACCAGGGTTTGGACCTTTTCGATCTGGGTTTCACGCCCTTGCAGGACCAGATCGAGACCTCTCAACGTGATGGACGCCCCCGTCAGGGCCTCGAGCTTGCGCAAGATGGATCCCTCAGGGCCGGCCAAGGCCGTGGCCGCCCGGGAGTTCGGGAGGGTGACTACTGCGATGGTCGCCGCAGCGGAGGTCCGGAAAGAGTTTTCGGCAGGCTGACCAACGCTGGCCTCCCGTGGGTTGGACTCGCCACGATCGGACGCATCGGCCGGGGCGGTGGGTGGGCTCAGGCTTCGTCTGCGGAATCGGTTGCAGCACTGGCTGCGGCCTCAGCTTGGGCCTTGGCTTCCGCCTCAGCTGCGACCTTGGCTTCGGCTTCGGCAGCGGCTTTGGCTTCGGCAGCAGCTTTGGCTTCCGCCTCAGCCTTGCGCTTCGCGGCTGCTTCGGCCTCGCGGGCTGCGGCCTGCTTCTGCTTGCCGATCACCTCGCCAGGACGGATCGTTTTTGGCAACAGGCCACCCTTTTCCAGCAGTGACCGGACCGTATCGGTGGGTTGAGCACCTTCCTGCAGCCGCTGACGGATGGCGTCGGTATCCAGGCGCGTTTCCTTGGTGCGGGGGTTGTAGAAGCCGAGTTGCTGCAGCGGCCTGCCATCCCGACGGGAGGTGCTGTTCGTGGCAACCAGGCGGAAACTCGCCTCCCGCTTTTTGCCGAACCGCTTCAGGCGGAGCTTGATCATTGCGGCCTTACCCGTTGAAGTTCAAACAACCAGCTTAACCGAAGGACTTCCCCCTCCCAGCCGAAATGGCTCATAGTTCACCGAACCCTTTGCGCTTCTTGGCGGGGCGGGCCGGCTTGGCCGGGGGGCTGCCCCTGCCAGCGGGTCCCGGCTGGGGAAAGCCCGGCATGGCCCCGCCCATTCCAGGGAAACCGCCGCCCATCCCAGGCATGCCCGGCATCCCTGGCATCCCTCCGCGGGTCATCTGTTGCATGAACCCTCTCATCTTCTGGAAATCAGCCAGCATCTTGTCCACATCGGCAGGAGAGTGGCCACTCCCCGAGGCGATGCGCCGGCGACGGGCGGGCTGGGAGGCCAGGAGCTCGGGTTGAGCCCGTTCGGTCACGGTCATCGAGCCGATCATCGCTTCAATCCGTTTGAGCTGTTGCTCGCCTTGGCGCAGCATGCCGTCATCGATCTTGTTCATCCCTGGGATCATTTTCATCAAGCCACCCAGGGAGCCCATGCGCTTGATCAGACGCATCTGCTGCAGAAAGTCGGCGAAATCAAAGCTGGCTTCCTGCAGCTTCTGCTGCATGCGCGCCACATCGGCCAGCTCCACCTCCTTCTGGGCCTTCTCCACCAGGGTCAGCACATCCCCCATGCCGAGGATGCGGCTGGCCATCCGCTCCGGGTGAAAGGGCTGCAGCGCCTCCACCTTTTCGCCGGTGCCGATGAACTTGATTGGGGCACCACTCACCTTGCGGATCGAGAGGGCAGCCCCACCGCGGGAGTCGCCATCCATTTTGGTGAGCACGGCTCCGGTGATGCCCACCTGCTCATGGAAGGCGCGGGTGAGATCCGCAGCTTCCTGGCCGATCATCGAATCCACCACCAGCAGCACCTCATCGGGCTGCGTGGCCTCACGGATTCTCACCATCTCCTCCATCATCGCCTGGTCGATCTGCAGGCGTCCGGCGGTGTCAACGAGCACGGTGTCGAATCCCTGCTCCCGGGCCTGGGCAACACCGGCGGCGGCGATGTGTTCGGGCTTTTCAGCCACGCCGAGGCTGAACACAGGCACCCCGATCTGATCGCCAAGGGTGCGCAGCTGCTCGATGGCCGCGGGTCGGTAGACATCCGCCGCCACCAGCAGGGCACGACGCCCCTCATCCTTCAGATGCAGTGCCAGCTTGGCAGTGGCCGTGGTCTTGCCCGCCCCCTGCAGGCCCGCCATCAGGATCACCGTGGGGGCCTGGGCCGCATGGGCCAAGGGCACCTGGGCGCCACCCATGATCTCCACGAGCTGCTCATGCACCAGCTGGATGAACTTCTGATCGGGGCTGATGCCCCGCACCACCTCCGCCCCAACCGCCCGGCGTCGCACCTCCTCAACGAAATCCCGCACGACCGGCAGGCTCACATCCGCCTCCAGCAGGGCGCGCCGCACCTGTTTCAGGGCCTCCTCAACATTGGTCTCCGAGATGGAGGCCTGCCCGCGCAGGCTCTTGACGGCGTCCTCAAAACGCTGGGAGAGCTCTTCGAACATGGATCAACAGGGGTTCACTGCCCGGAATAAGTGGCCGCCAGGCGCCAAGCGTCGCCGTCGCGTCCGAATACATAAACATTGCGCAGGGTCGTGGCCGGGGTGCGACCCACGGGCTTGCCGTTGGCGTCCAGGCGGGTGTCGCGGTAGTCGATCTCCGCGGCGACGGCGATCCGCTGGGGGGTGCGCTCCTCAATGGCCAGCGAGCGAATCGTTGCCTGAATCTCCTGGGTGTGCCCCGCTTGCCGATCCTCTCGGCGATCGGCCCGGAGGCGCTCGACCGGGCGGGGCCGGGCCAGGCGATCAAGCGGCAGGGCCGGTTCCTTGCCCGCCATGACGGCGGTTTTGGCATCAAGCCAGGCTTGCAGGAGCTGCCGCAGCTGGGCTTCGTCCGGATCGGCGCTGCTGAGCGGCAGCTTGGCGAGGTTCGGGCCCGCACCCTGCTGGGCCGACGTCGCCGCCGGGCGGGCTGGGCTGACAGGTGTGCCGTTGGCATGGGGGACGACCGGTAGCGCTCGGACACCGGGTTGCGGGGACGACGGCCCAGGAGTCCGCAGCCGCAGGACCCAGATCCCGCCCACCAGGGTCAGCGCCACAGCCGCCGAGGCGAGCCACCAGGCGGAGAGCTTGGGCAGACGGGCCAGCGGCTGGGGAAGCGACCAGCGCCCACGCCCAACCCTGGCTTCGGCTGCCGAGGCCGGCAACGGGGCAGCTGGAGCGTCCGTCTCGGTGCGATCCCAGGGTGGGGTGAACGTCCAATCGAAGTCGCCAAGCAGACCAGCCCCCTCCGCGGGCGACAGGGTTGCGGCCTCCGCCGGGGCCGCCGAGTAGTTCCGACCGGCGCGTCGGTCTTCTCGCTCCACCCAATCCACCACGTCGCGGTCGCTGAAGTACACATCCAGATCGGGGTCGACATCCAGATCGCGGTACCCCGGCAGCACGTCGCGGCTCAACCAGTCGCGGCAATAGGCGCAGAGTCGGCCTAACGAATCACTGCTGTGGCGCGAGGCCCAGGCCCGCAGATCCTTGGCGGCGCCCTCCTCAAACAGCGTGATGGCCTGATCCACCTCGCCCAGCAGAAGATGCAGATTGGCCAGAAGCGGTTCCAGACCGGAGCGTCCACTGGCCAGAAAGCGATCTCGTGCCGCCGCGATCCGTTCCGGTTTGCGCTGGGCGAAACCGGAGGCGGTCAAGGCGATGCCCGCCAGGAAACCGGCTGTGGACGAGCCGGCCTCAGCCCAACGGGAGAACAGGTCCACCTGCTCCTGAACCGTGAGGAAACCGCGGATCTGCTTGAAGAAAAGCTGGAACTGGTCGCTGGGGAAGCTGCCATCGCCATCGCCTTCGAGCCCCCCGCGCTTCTGCACCAGCTGCTCCAGCAGCAGCATGCCCTCACGACGCTCGCTCACGTGGGCGAGGTCGCGGCTCAGCAGGTCGAGGACCCGGTAGGGAGCAAGCTCTTCCAGGTCGTGATGCATGGTCTCGCGCAGGGTCGGCACCTGCCCCATGCGTTGCAGCAGCTGCAACCCCTCCTGCAGCAGGCGAGCGGCCTGCTCATAACGCCGCTGTTCTCGGCACTCACGCGCCGCCTCAAGCGCCGCCAGCCCCGCCAACAGGGTCAGATCCGCCTCGCGGCTGCTCCCGAGAGCCGGAGCCTGGGGCGGCTGAAGGCAACCGCGGGCGAGATCCCAGCATTCCAGCGGCTGGCCAGCCTCCAGAAGCAGCAGCAGACCCGCCACCTCGCGGCTGCTGGGAATCTCCAGGGCAGGTTGCACCAACTGTTCCGAGCGGGTCAGGGCGGTGAGATCCGCCTCATAGGCTGCCCTGCGGGGACCATCGCTGAGCAGATCGGCGCTGGCCCGCAGCAGAGCCGCGCGGGCTTCGAGGGTTTCGGCGGTGAAACCCTGATCTGGGGCCCGATCAAGGCGCAGTTGGAGCGTCCTGAGCACGCCCTGAGCATCGGTACCAGGGGTCACCCCCAGCAGCCCGAAGTGATCGATCGGCAGATCCAACCGGGTTACCCATCGGTGGGCGCAGTGTAAGGAGGTAGACCTGGCCTGCTTGTGGCTGTTGGCGTTCGCGCAGCGCTGCGGCAGAAGGCGAACCCGCTTCAGCGGCACAGCCGAAGCTGGCAAGCCGGTCACGGTGAACAGAGTCGCCGGATCAGACCGCCTACAGTCCTTGAATAGTCGCCCTCCGTACGACGATCTTTCGTCACTGAGCCCATGCCGCAGGACCGATTCCCGACTGCCACCACCAACACTCCGGCTGTCGCTGCGGATGTCGCTGCGGCCGGGCCTCCACCGGAAGCCGGCAGCCACGCCGTGCGCCTGGAAGGGCTCTATCCCTCTGAACCGGCTGCGGTGAGCCGAGATGAAGGCTTGATGCTTTACCGCGATATGACCCTGGGGCGCCGCTTCGAAGACAAGTGCGCTGAGATGTACTACAGAGGCAAGATGTTTGGCTTTGTTCATCTCTACAATGGCCAAGAAGCTGTGTCTACTGGCGTGATCAAGGCGATGCGCCCTCAGTACGACTGGTTTTGCAGCACCTACCGCGATCACGTGCACGCCCTCAGCTGCGGCGTGCCGGCCCGGGAGGTGATGAGCGAGCTGTTCGGCAAGGAAACCGGGTGCAGCAAGGGCCGTGGCGGCTCGATGCACCTGTTTTCGAAGCAGCATCATCTGCTCGGTGGCTACGCCTTCATTGGCGAAGGGATCCCCGTGGCCCTCGGATCAGCCTTCACCAGCCGCTACCGCCGCGAGGTGCTCAACGAGGCCGACCACGACAGCGTCACCGCGGCCTTCTTTGGCGACGGGACCTGCAATGTGGGCCAATTCTTTGAATGTCTCAATATGGCATCGCTCTGGAAGTTGCCGATCCTGTTCGTGGTGGAGAACAACCGTTGGGCGATCGGCATGGACCACAACCGGGCCACCAGCGACCCGGAGATCTGGCGTAAGGCGGCCGCTTTCGGCATGGCGGGCGAAGAGGTGGACGGCATGGATGTGCTCGCCGTGCGGGCCGCCGCGCAACGGGCCATTGCGAGGGCCCGGGCTGGCGAAGGCCCCACCTTGTTGGAGTGTCTCACCTATCGCTTCCGCGGTCATTCCCTGGCGGACCCGGATGAGCTTCGGGCCCAGGCTGAGAAGGAGTTCTGGGCCCAGCGCGACCCGATCAAGCAGCTGGCTGCCCGTCTCACGGCCCAGGGACTGGCCTCAGAGGCTGATCTGCGCGCCATCGAGAAAGAAGTCGATGCCGAAGTGGCCGACTGCGTTTCATTTGCGCTGGACGCCCCCGAGCCCGATGGTGCCGAATTAACCCGCTACATCTGGGCGGAAGATTGAGCGTCGGGCATCCCGTCCATGCCCCAAACCATTACAAGACTTGGCATCGATTCTGGGCCCGGATAGAGTAGATTCCGTTCCAAAGTCTGTCATGTTTCCAGGGCTTGGCACTCGAGCCTGGCAACATAATTCCCTCTCTCTCCATAAGGCTAATCCAAGTGGAGAGATTTTTAGCGGATCGCCCTCCTAGCTGAGATGAAATCAGCTAACCCTGGGCACCCGTGCGATGGCCACCCGATAAAAGTTGTGAAGCTGCGCAGACCCTTATCTGCGGGTGAGATTGCGCAGCTTCCGCAAGGCCTTCAGTTCCACCTGCCGCACCCGCTCACGCGAAACATCGAGATGGCGACCGATCTCCGCCAGGGTGAGACGCTCTTGGCCATCCAGGCCGAAGCGATAAGCCAAC
>JBKDOR010000059.1:0-3263 GCA_046342775.1 Synechococcaceae cyanobacterium | reverse complement strand
GAGGAGACCGTGGCGCTCACCCTGGTGGAGGGAGCGGGCTACAGGATCGGCACCACGGCGGCGGTGGTGGGCAGCATCGCCGATGAAGACCCGCTGATCACGCTGTCGTTGGCACCAACCGCCGTCAGCGAAAACGGCAGCACCAATTTGACCTACATCTTCAGCCGCAGCGGCTCCACCAGCACTGCGTTGACGGTGCAGTACAGCGTGGCCGGCAGCGCCAGCCTCGGCAGCGATTACAGCGGCCTTGCCGCCAGCCCGGCCATCAAGTCGCTGACCATCGCGGCGGGTTCGGCAAGCGCCAGCGTGACGGTTGATCCCAATGCCGATAGCGAAAGCGAGGCCGATGAAACCGTCGCCCTCAGCCTGGTGGCCGGGGCGGGCTACCGCATCGGCAGCACGGCAGCGGTGGTGGGCACGATTCTCAACGGCGACGGCTACATCCCAGGCCCCACCACGATCAATGGCGTCAACCTGGGCAGCACCAGCCTGGGCTATGGGCTGCGCAACGGCGGCGGCGCGCCGATCCAGATCACGTTCCCGGGTGGCAATGCCTCCGCCAGCAACCCCGGCAGCGGTTGGGGCGCCACCGCGATCAGCGGCAGCGCCACTGGCTACAACCTCTACTGGCGCAACAGCAACAGCAACAGCGGCGAGGTGGTGATCTGGCAGTTGAACAGCGGCGGCGCTTATACCAGCGGCAGCTTGCTCTCGCCCTCACAACTGCTCAGCGAAGAGGCCAGCCTCAACCTCGATCTCAACGGCGACGGCTATACCTCCGGCTCGCGCACGATCGATGGCGTCAATCTGGGCAGCACCAGCTTGGGCTATGCCTTGCGATCGGGCGGCAGCGCAGCGATTCAGGTGACCTATTCGGGCATCAATGCCTCCGAGAGCAGCCCCGGCAATGGCTGGCGGACGTTGGCCGCCACAAGTTCAGGTGGCGGTTACAAACTTTTTTGGCGCAATGGCAACACCCGCGAAGCAGTTCGTTGGGAGCTCAACGGCAGCGGGGCGTACCAATCGGGAGCTCAGCTGACCGCTTCCCAACTGATCAGCGAAGAAACGGTGGTGAACGCTGATCTCAATGGCGATTCGATCATCGGGGGCAATTTCACCACCCTGGAAAGCAATGGCAATGCAACTTTGCTGCGCAAGTCCGATGGCCTGGCGGTGGTGAGAGTGGGCACCGATCAATTCTCCGTCACCTCCCCCTTCGGCCTCGGTACCGGCAATGCCAGCAGCACCTGGCAGATACTGGCCGCTGAAAAAGTGGGCAACCAAAACCAGATCCTCTGGCGCAACAACCCCGGCACCTTCCTGCACGTGTGGACGCTTGATGCTTCCTGGCATTGGCAGTCGTCCTCCGCAAACGTTGCCCCCTCCTCCGCGGCCGCTCTCGGCTTGGAAACGAACTTCCAGCTCGATCTCAACGGCAATGGCGTGATCGGCTGAGGGATTCGGCGCCGCTAAGGCTCCTTGCTGGGAGGACTGATTGCCCCTCCAAGTTGGGGACAAGACGCCAAAGAGCAGCAGACTGACTGTTATCAAGCTCGAACCATGGTCCACAGCCGCAATCCTGTGCTGTGAGGCGGTGTGGGATCTTTAGCATCTGAAGGCCCCAAGTCCCCAGGAGCAGGCCTCAGCTCTCCTGCAGCATTCGGGTTGGCAAGACCGAGTGGATTCAGAGGGGTCTCACCATTGACCTCTACTCACTCCACCACCACAGCTAATCGGTTCACCATGAACAAATGCCGCCCACCTGCGGCAAGGGGCCAATGCTCTTGTGTTGTCATCTTGGCCATCTTAAGGCATACTCATCGGCGCAATCGAGATGCATGGTGGTGCCAGCTCAGCCCCTCACTGTGAACCCCGATTTCAGCAGCCTTCTTGAAGACTGGCGCAACCTGCTGCGCTCCTGGGCCCGCAGCGGTGAATTCGTGTTGGCGGCTCAACGGGCGGTGCGGCTGCCTGATGCGCCAGCTCCCCTGCTGCAGCTGAATCAGCGGCTGCTGGACGCCGAGTTCAGCGACTTGCCTGCGGTTCAACTGCTGCCCGCCAGCGCCATGGCGGGGGCGGCTGGCGCTTATGCCCGCAGCACCGGCACGATTGTCCTCAACCAGGAGTGGTTGGCGAGTGCCAGCCGCGATCAGGCGCTGGCGGTGCTCACGGAGGAGCTGGGCCATCACCTCGATGCCCTGCTCAACAGCAGCGACACACCGGGGGATGAGGGGGAACTGTTTGCGGCCTTGTTATCAGAAGCCGAGCCACTCAGCGATGAACGGCGGCAGAGGCTGCTGGCGGACAACGACCAGGGCAGCATTGGGCTGAATGGCCACGAGCTGGCGGTGGAGCAAGCGGCGCAACTGCTCAGCACGCCAATCCGCCCCGCCTCACCAGGCCGCAGCAGTGGTGAATTCAGAAATCAATTCAACTTCGCAGCGCTCAAGGCCGATGGCTCCGTCGTCAGCTTCGGGCCTCTGGGGCACAGTTACAACACCAGCGTCGTGGCCGGCCAGCTCAGCTCCTGGGTCAGTCAGATCTTTTCCACAGCTGATGCCTTCGCGGCCCTCAAAGCCGATGGCTCCGTCGTCACCTGGGGAAACGACTTCTATGGGGGTGATAGCTGCACGGTGGCCAGCCGGCTGCGCTCCGGCGTCAGCCAGGTCTTTTCAACAGAACAGGCGTTCGCGGCCTTGAAAGCCGACGGCTCCGTGGTCAGTTGGGGTGCCCCCGCCTACACCTACTCCAACGCGGGTGGTGACAGCAGCCTTGTCGCCAACCAGCTCAGCTCAGGCGTCAGTCAGATCTTCCCATCAGATGATGCCTTTGCGGCGCTCAAGGTCGATGGCTCCGTCGTCACCTGGGGGAGCAACTTCTCGGGCGGCAACAGCAGCACCGTAGCAAGTCAGCTCAGCTCAGGGGTTCAGCAGATTTTTACTGCCGCAGGTGCCTTTGCGGCACTGAAGAGCGATGGCTCCGTCGTGACTTGGGGGAATTCCTATTATTCCTACATTAGGGACTCCTGAAAAAGCGGACCGCATTCTGAGTCCCGATCTGGCAGGGGCGAGGCTCGCAGAACGCGCACAAGCACGATTAACCGACGACCAGTAATTCAGTCGTTTCAAGCTGCCAGAATGGCCTCAGCTCCGTCCAGAGGCAACCTGTCCGCTTCCAGGCGAATAACCAGGCAAAAATCGTGACAAAAAAGAGGCGGAGGAGCCTCCGGATCTTCTCCGCGCACATGACTACAAATGCCATGG
>JBKDOR010000058.1:0-12889 GCA_046342775.1 Synechococcaceae cyanobacterium | reverse complement strand
GGAATGGACTAAATCTATTAAGCCGTTATTGGGGCTGCGGAGTTGCTGTGGAACGGCTTGTCGGTGGAGAGCGGTCGTGCTTTGGGGATGGGATGGGACGCACCGAGCCGCGCAGCTCATGCACCGGCTGCGGTTGTTGCTGCCAAGCGGGGCCACGCAGCGCCATCAATCTGAGTCGATAGAGAACTGCTGGATGAATAGAAAGCCTTAATGCACTCCAGATGTCTTGCTGTTGCTCCAGCGCTGGAGACAACAGCTCGACGCCAATCCTACTGACTCCAGGGGGTATATCCAAGGATATCTCGGCATCTGAAGCGTCAAACAGTGGATTCTGTTGGAAAAAGAGGATGATCTCGCTCAGCTGATCCCAGGCATTGGCATAGTCCTTGAAGCGGGCGGCAAAGAGAATGCCGATGTCAAGGTGAACATCGGGATAGTGTGTTTCAACATGAGGCGAAGCATCTTGAGCCAAGCATCGCTGATAGCGATTCGCATCCCTGAACTGGCGATCCTCTTGGACATGAACCACCAGCATGCTGATACACCCCTGGGGAAGACTCAGCGGTTCGAGCTTGTCTCCTTCCACAAACACCACCCGATCTGCGGTGCCGCTGTCGCCATCGATACCAGCGACCACACGGAGGTGGGCATCCAGCCGTCGGCGTAGGAAATTCAGGCTCTTACCGATCATGGCAGCGCAACTCTGGGCGGTCTGGCGACTTCGCGGAGGTCTACCAAGGGTGCCCTGCGACTTAACCCCACCAGCCGCTGGACCTGGCCGGGAAGGCGGACAATGCTGGAGGGCTCGGCGGGCGGCAGGGGGGACATGGTCCGAGGAGGAGGGGGTGAGTGCTCTCCAGACCTGCTGGATCGCAGGTAAGGCGGGGGCGGGGCTAGCGCCCTTCCCGCATGGGGCTGATGCTGCGATAGGAGGATGCTTGTGATCGCGAGTGGATGCGGTGGGGAGCTTGATCACTGCTGCTGATTTGTTTCTATCGTCGACTGTTTCAGCCATGAATCAGGAAGCTTGTGTGCGCCAATCTGGCGTTGGATCGCTGGCGGTGGCGTAGAGAGCTGGGTGCTGGCCGAGCGGGATGCTCGGCAGCTCTATTTTCGGCTTCCCTGCGAGCCGATCACCGCTTCGGGTCATCGATGCAACCGTGTCAATGGAGGCGAGTCGAAACCTGGAGATAACTACATGATCCTGGATCCGATAAAAAGCATTTCTAAAGAAGATATTGCGTCACCTTCTGCGGACCAGAGCCCAGCCTATGTACGTGGCCATGCACTGTCAGCTGCGTTCTTGATTCTTCATAGTCCGTCCCGGCCCCCGTAGCCCGCTTGTCGTGCGAGCGTGCCCGACAAAGGCCACCAGACTGTCTCTTGCCGAGAGCGTTGGCCCTGCCGCAGTTCTGTGCTTTCTGTCGGACCTCTCCTTTGCGGTGCCGACCCAGCAATTCTGCCTAGCTTGGTCTGGGCTTGGCTGCTGCTTCTTAGAGATGCTCATGGGCCCCACGTCCTTGAACCCAGCATGCGCCGGGGTTGGGTCAAGGTTGAGGCCAGATTCTCCAGGACCCGCTCCAGCCATCAAGCCGCAAGCGGCGGTGCTGCCCGCCCCTGAAGGCCAGGCTGGGCCTGGCGCCCCCCCGCGGCAGTCCCAGCTGCACCGGCCCGTCCAGGCCAGCCGCCAGGGGGCAGACTCCGCCCCGCAAGCTGGCTCCGCGCCTCAAGGCTGTGCCGCCAGCGCTTCGGCCAGGCCTCGCGGGGGCGTGGGTCCCTGCTGGGGCGGCAGGGCCGCTGCCAGGCGCGACCCAGAAAGAGAAGCTGAACGCTGAGCACCCGGGAATGGGGGCTGGCTAAGACCAGCTTGTCCCCTTACCCGGAGCCTGGCGATGCCGTGGTCCCCGATGCCGATTCGAGGTCTTCTAGGAACTTCGAGACCAGCTGTTCGCCCCGGCGACCGCCCCGCACGGGCCAACCGCGCGGTTCAGCCGCGGCGGCGGCTCCGCAGAGCCCTGTTGGGTGCCCTGCTGGCGGCTGGCTGCGGCGGAGCTGACCTCGTGGTGTCCTCCCGCAGCGCCCAGGCCCAGGAGCTGGCGCCGAACTGCCCGTTGCCCGTCGCGATCGCCACCACCTTTGCCAATGCCACCTGCACCAAAAGCACCTTGCCGGCGGCGCAGACCTTCTACCGCTACTTCCACTCTTCGCAAAATCGCTACGGGCGCTATCTAACAACTGATCGGTTTAGCACCAATGTGGAGGCGATCAGCAAGCTGGCGCTGCATCAGGACTGGGGCAACCGGGCGGAACAGGAACTCAAGGTGACCCTGCCGGCCGGCACCGTGGTGTATCAGGGGGTGGTCGGACCGCAAACGCCCGTCGCCTGTTACCCCGGCGGCGGCCAGCAGACCTTCATTGAGAACTCCAAAGACCCCGCGATCGTCTGGACCGATGGGCCTCGCCTGAAGCTGTACACCTTCCAGTGCAGCCAACCCTGACCTCCACCGAACCCTCCCGATGGCGCCATCCCTCCACGATCTCCTCCCCCTCATCGACGGCGCCCTGGCGGTGGCCGATCGCCACGGCCAGGGCGCCGATGGCGACCGGGTGACCCAGCTGATCGGCATCCTGGAGGGCTTGCGCTCCCAGGTGCAGGCCGGCACCCTCCAACCCAGCGTCGGCGGCGCCAGCCTGGGCCTCAGCCGCGGCGTAGCCGACTGGGTGGGGCAGCTCGATTCGCCGCTGCTCCACGCCGTGGCCGCCATCGAGGCCCGTTACCAGCAGCTTGCTCAGGGTTGATGCCCCCAGGGCAGCCCCGGCCCCGGAGAGCTGCCCAGCTTCCGTCGCGTTCCGGCCATGACCTGGCATCCCCACCTCTGGCACCCCTTCACCCAGGTGGCCACCGCCACTCCGCCCCTGCGGGTGGTGGCCGCCGAGGGCGCCTGGCTGGAGCTCGCCGACGGCCGCCGCCTGATCGATGGGATCAGCAGCTGGTGGGTAACCCTGCACGGCCACGCCGAGCCCAGCATCGCCGCCGCGATCGCCACCCAGGCCCACACGTTGGAGCAGGTGGGCTTCTCGGATTTCCGCCATCCGCCGGCCGAGCGGCTGGGTGATCGGCTCAGCGCCCTCAGCGGATTGGAGCGCTTGTTCTTCTCGGATAACGGCTCCACCGCGGTGGAGGTGGCCCTGAAGATGGCCTGGCAGTGGTGGCTCAACCGCGACAGCCCGCGCCAACGCCTGATCGCCTTCGAGGGGGCTTACCACGGCGACACCTTTGGGGCGATGGCGGTGGGGGCCCGGGGCCTGTTCTCCGCCCCGTTCGAGCCGTTGCTGTTCGAGGTGGCCCGAGCCCCTTGGCCCGCCAGCTGGTGGGGCGATGAGCGGCTGGAGGAGCGGGAATGCCAGGCCCTGGAGGTGTTGGAAGGGCTGCTGGAAGTGCCGACTGCCGCCGTCATCTTGGAGCCGCTGGTGCAAGGAGCCGGCGGCATGGCGATGGTGCGGCCGGAGTTCCTGCGCCAGGTGGAACGGCGGCTGCGTCAGGCGGGCGCCCTGCTGATCGCGGATGAGGTGCTGATGGGCTTCGGCCGCAGCGGCTCCCTGTTCGCCAGCCAGCACGCCGGCATCCAGCCGGATTTGATGGCCCTGTCCAAGGGCCTCACCGGGGGCTTCCTGCCCATGGGCGTGACCCTGGCCAGCGAGCGGATCCACGCCGGCTTCATCGGCCCCGATCCCGAACTCACCTTGTATCACGGCCATAGTTACACGGCCAATCCGCTGGGCTGCGCCGCCGCCCTGGCCAGTTTGGATCTGCTGCAGGCCCAGCCCCACCGCTACCAAACCCTGGAGGCGCGCCACCAGCCGCGGCTGGAAGCCCTGGCCCACCACCCCGCCGTGCGCCGGCCGCGGCTGCTCGGCGGCATCGCCGCCTTCGATCTGGCAGTGCAGCAGCCCGGCTACCTCCATCCCGCCGGCCAACAGCTCAAACAGCTGCTGCTCAACAAAGGAGTGTTCCTGCGACCGCTGGGGGATGTGGTGTACCTGATGCCACCGCTATGCCTCAGCGATGCCGAGCTGGATCAGTGCTACGCGGCCCTTGAAGAGGCTCTGAACGAGCTTTGATCCGAAGATGGGCCGCCGGAACTGCCCAGCCCGCCGCCTGAGAGCCATTCGCGGCTCCGCCTCACGGGCCAGCCTCACGGGCCAGCCAGGATGGCGTCCTCCACATCGGCGCGGGAGAGGCCATAGGGGAACAAGCGCTGGCGTTCCTGGCCCTCCTGATGCCAGGTCACCTGCAGCGCTTCCACCTGGAAGGTGATGCGGGCGCTCCAGTCCGGGCGATGCAGGTCCCAGGTCTCGGAGCGGGAGGCCTGCTGGCGGGCCCCCAGCTGGCGCAGCCAGTCCTCCAGTTGCGGCAAGGGATGGTTGTACAGCGGCGTGGCGCTGGTGGGCATCGGGCTCATGGACGCTCGGGCAGAAAGGAGGATGGCGGCCGGCCGGCCATGGTGGTCCCGGCGGGTGCAGCCGCCGCGCTGATGGCGAGGGGAGCGCTGGGGGCCGTGGCTGCCGCGTTGGCGGTGGGAGAGCTGGGGGGCGTTGCCCGAGGCGGGGTGTCCGGGCGTGAGCTGCTGAGGGGCGCGGCGAGGGGGCTGCTCACTGGACCAGCCAAGCTGCTCGTGCCAGCCGCGCTGCCGGTGCCAGCTGGCGGCCACCAGCTCGGCTGGCGCACCAACTCGGCGCCCCGGGCCCAGGCCACGCCGATCCCCAGCACCAGGCTCAGCACCAAGGCCACAGCCAGCAGCAACAGCGCAAACCACTCGCCCCCCGACAGGGCCCGGCGCACCGGCACCGGCTTGGGCTCCCCCAGGCGCTGCGGTGGCGGCTGGGACGGACGGGAGACGGCGAGGTGCAGCGCCGCCAGGCGGCGGCTGTCGTAGGCCCGCCGCGCCAGGGGATCGCTGAGCACGGCATAGGCCTGCTGCAGACGACGAAACGCCTCCTGGGCCTGATCGGCCGGCAGCAGGGTCGTGTCCGGGTGGTAGCGCTTGCTCAGGCGCCGGAAAGCCAGGCGCAGCTCCCGGGCATCGGCGTTGGGCGCGAGCTGAAGCAGCTCGTAGTGGCTGGGGCCGTCGTCGCGGGGACCGTCTGAGGAGCTCGGCACGGAGGAAGGAGGCCGCAGCGGGAATCCGGACCCAGCAACGGCCGAAGCGGCAGGATCCTAGGGAGAAACCTCCGGGACCAAGGATGGCCCGCCAGCCATTGCAGCCTGTGCCGCTTCCAGCCGATGGCGAGGTCGACCCTGGCGCGCAGTCGCCGGCGAGCCCCCCCGTGGAGCCGGGTGCGACGCCCTCACCCGCCGCCGCAGGCGCCTTGCCGGATCAGGCCTTCTGGGCGCGGCTCGGCTGGCAGCCCTCCGACCAGCAGCTCAGCCAGTTCATGGCCCTGCAAGAGCTGCTGCGCCACTGGAACCAGCGAGTCAACCTCACCCGCCTGGTGGAAGGCGACGACTACTGGATCGCCCAGGTGTTCGACAGCCTCTGGCCGTTGCAATCGCTGCTGCCGATCGGTGCCTTGAGGGCGGGCGAGGCCAGCGCGGCTGAGGTCGGCACGGGCGAGGTGGCCGCGCACGGTGCCGGCCAGAACCCGGGCAGCCTCCCGGGGCCCTCCCGCGGCGATTCCAGTTGCCGCCTGGCTCCTGCCCAGCCGCACCACGGCAAGGCCTTTCACGTGATCGATGTCGGCACCGGCGGCGGCTTCCCGGGCCTGGCGGTGGCGATCGCCCTGCCTGAGGCCCGGCTCACCCTGGTGGATTCGGTGAAGCGCAAGCTCGACGCCGTGGCGGCGATGGCCGCGGAGCTCGGCATCGCTGATCGCCTCAGCCTGCGCTGCGAGCGGGTGGAACGCACCGGTCGAAGGCCGGAGTGCCGAGGCCGTTTCCAGCTCGCCCTCGCCCGGGCTGTGGCCGCCGCCCCGGTGGTGGCCGAATATCTGGTGCCGCTGCTGGCTGCGGATGGCCAGGCCCTGCTCTATCGCGGCCAGTGGAGCGAGGCGGATGGCATCGCCCTGCAGGCTGCCCTGAGGGTGTTGCGGGCCGAGCTGGGGCGGATGGAACGCATGGAGTTGCCAGCCGGCAGGGGGGTGCGCCATGCCTTGAGCCTGCGCCCCCGCCAGCCTTGCCCCGCCGCCTATCCAAGAGCGGTGGGAATCCCGTCCCGCCAGCCCCTCGGACAACCACCCCAACCAAGGCTGGATCGCTGAGGGCGCTCGCTCACTCCTGCTGCAAGCGTTTGACGGGGTCACCGCCGAGCCGCTGGCGCAGCTGCCGCAGGATGCCGGGGATCTGCTCTGCCCAGGGACTGTCCGCCAGCACGGTCAGCAGCTCCGCCTCGCTCACAGACGCGTCGAGGGGATCGACATTGCTGCCGGGGAACCAATGGTCGCCGTTGCCCAGCAGGCCGTAGCGGGCTCGGGCGAAGCCCTCCAGGTCGAAGGCCTGCAGCAGGCCATGCAACCAGAGCAGCACTGGCAGGTTGATGCCTCCCGGGGTGGCGCTCCAATCCGGCAGCCCTTGCTCCCAGCTGGAGCACCAGGCCTCGCCGAGGCTCTGGCGAAAGGCCTGATCCAGGCGCTCCAGGATCGGCGGCAGCAACTCCTGAGCGCGGGGCAACAGCGCCACCGCCTGCAGGTGCAGGTCCAGATCCGAAGCCCGGGCGGCGCCGACGCTGAGGGTGTGCACACCCGGGGCGCTGAGGCAGAAGAGATCGTTGAACACGATCGGATGCAGGGGATCGCAGAGCTCCAGCAACCGCTCCGACGGAGTGTGGAGATGGCCGCCCTTGTCGGTGGGGCTGATCAGGAACACCCCCATGTCGTGTTCGGCGGCGGCGGCGATCGCTGGGGCGTTCTGCTGGCGGATGTAATACCAGTGCAGGTTGATGTAAGAAAACTGATCGCTGTGGATCGCCTCCAGGATGAGCGGCAGCGGCGCGTGGGTGGAGAAGCCGATCTCTCCCACCCGGCCGGCGCCCTGCCAGCGCCGCGCCACCTCCAGGCAGCCGCCGGGTCGCAGGGTGTAGTCCAGCAATTCGGGGGTGTTGATGCCGTGGATGCTGAGCAAATCGATGCGGTCGCGCCGCTGCTCCAAGGCCAGGCGCTCGGCACTGGTGCGCAACTGCGCCTCGAACTGCTCGGGATCCGCCACCGGTGGCACCTTGGTCTGAAGGATGCGGGCCGGATCGGGCACCGCGTCCAACAACCAGCCCAGTTGCCGCTCCGATGTGCCGTAATACCGGGCCGTCTCAATGTGATGCAGCCCACTGGCCACCGCCCGTTCCAGCAGCTGCTGGAGGTTGCGCTGGCTGTCGGGCTCGATCTGATCCGGCGGCAGATCGGTCCAGCTCTGCTGGAAGCGCATGCCTCCCAGGCTCAGCACCGGCATCTCCAGCCCGGTGCGGCCGAAGCGGCGCGTGGGGATCGCCGCGCTGCTGGCCGATCCGGGCGCGTCCGGCAGCGCGGCGCCACGGGTGGGAGAAGCCATCGGGGGTCAGGAACGCAGGGGTCTTGGCAGGGTGCGCTGGCGGCGGGAGGGGCTGGGCAGGCCTAACGGCTGGATCTCCTGCTCAGCCAGCTGGGCCTCCAGCTCGGGCAGCTGCTCATAGGACACCCAATGAATGCAGTCCACCGGGCAGGTGTCGATCGCTTCTTGGATCCGCTCGGTGCTGTCGCCATCCTGGCGGATTGCCCGCGACCGGCCCCAGCTGGGCTCCACCATGAAGGTGTTTGTGGCCACATGGACGCAGTAGCGGCAACCGATGCACACCGCTTCGTCCACCCACACCGCCTTCTGGCGCAACACGCCCCCGAGCAGGGGTTCCATCCCGGAAGCGGGGATGGCGGTTTCGGCCGCAGCGCTGAAGGCGAGCTGAGGATCAACGGCAGGGACTGCTGGATCCATCGACCTGGCGTGAGGGGGAACAAAAACGCGCCGGCGAGGCCGTCAACCGCACCGATGCTGAAGGAAGCGCTGAAGTCGGGTGCGCTGAGACCTGAACACTGCGCTGAGGGGGAACAGTGCGGAGGGAGCGGGCCAGGCCCTCGGCTTCAACCGTCCCAGCGGGTCACCACCAGTTCGATCGAGCCATCATTGCGCTCGTTCTGCTCGCACACCTGGAACCCTTCCTCCTGGCTGGCGGCCAGAATGGCGTTCAGGGCATAGCGCTGGTTGAGCAGGGAGAGGAAGCGCTCCACCGGCACCGGCTGGCTCCAGAGCTCCAGATCAGTCACCAGCTCGTAGCAGCCGTTCTGGCTGTTCCAGCGAAAGCCGATGTCAGCTCCGTTGGCCTGGGGGATGGCCAGCTCGGCTTCCACGGTTTGGCCCTGATAGCCGCGCACGGGCCGAGGTTCGGCTCCGGGGGTGTACCCCAGATCACTGAGGGCGGCCTCCAAGGCAGCGCGATCACGAAGCTCGGTTTTGATGGTGCTGAAGTGCGACATCGGAGCAAACGCGGGGGAAATGGGACGACAGAAGGGAGCCGGGTAGACCCTTCAGGACGGCTGGCTGAGGGGCTGATGCTGTTGAGCGGCGGCCGAAACCGGCGCCGCATAGGCCTCCGCCGTGGGACGGCGCTGCTGCACGCTGCCCAAGCGGGATTCGATGCGGTCGCACAGCGCCGTGCAGGCATCGCCGGCCACGCCTTCCACCTGCTCTTCCACCCGGCCGTCGGGTCGGATCAGGAATCGGATGGTGCGCTGGGCCATCCAGGTCAACCGAGGGTTGGCGGATGCTAGCCGCGTTGAGACGAATCCGAGAGGCTGTTCACCGGAGTGATCGGGTGTGGCGGATCAGGCGCTGGGGGATCAGCTGATCAATCCCTCCTCCACCAGCGTCTGCAGGCGGTCCAGCACCTCCGGCTGCTCCAGTTGCTCCAACGCCAGCCGGGCCTCATCGCGCACCGCCGAGTCGGCGTCCTGGAGCATGGTGTGCAGCAGCGCTTCCACCACCTCCTGCTGGCGCGGCGTCACCAGATCGCCGTAGAGGCGGCCCAGGGACCAGGCGCAGTTGCTGCGCACCGCCGGCTCGCTATCGATGCGCAGGCTGAGCAGCAGCTGGGAGGCGGCGGGATCGGCCTTGGCTGGGCCTGACGCACCGGCATCCGCCAGGGAGCTGGCGGCCCAGAGCCGCACGGCGGCCACCTCCACCTGCAAGGCCCGGATCAGCGGGTTGAGGATCGGCGCGTCGGGATAGTTGGCGAGGCTCCAGGCCACCGCCTTGCGCACATAGCCGTTGTCATCGGCGGCCAGCAGGCCGAGCAATGGCTCCACCGCCATCGGGTGGGGATTGCGACCGAGGGCATAGACGGCGCTCATCCGCAGGATCGGGCAGGCGGCCTGGAGCAGCGGCAGCAGCAGCGGGATGGCGCGGGGGTCGCGGTGTTCGCAAAAGATGCGCAGGCCCTGCATGCGCTCCTGCTGGCCCCCGGCCAACAGCTGCAACCCCAGGTCGCATTCGGCTGCCACATCCACCGCCGCCGGGTCCACGGCGTCGAGGTCGTCGAGGGGATCGCCCAGCAGTTCGGCCGCCAGCTCGCGGGCCAGCACCTCGGGATCGAGGGCGAGCTCGGCTGGGCTTTCGGGAAACGGGAGGAACTCGTCCGGCATGGGGCGTTCCTGCGCCGCGACTCGGCTCGATTGTCTCAGCCCAAGGGCGCCGGGGCGGCCATGTCACCCGGCAACCAGATGCGGGCGCTGACCGCGAACAACGCCAACACGAACAGCAGCACGATGGCGGCCGGCAACAGCACGGAGCGGAATACGTTCAAGGGTCAGGGCCAGGGGCTGGGGAATGGAGCGCCGCGGACCATCCCGGCTGGCGGGGCGCTCCAAGGCAACGTCCCGCCATTGTCGTCCCCCCCGATCTGCCGAACCGTTGCGGAGGGACCCATCAGGCAGGAAGCAGGGCAAGCCCTGGTCGCTGACCTTGGCCGCTGGCTGTGCCCGGGTCGTTGGCTGTGCCCGGGTCGTTGGCTGTGGCCGGGTTGTTGGCTGTGGCCCTGGCCGCTGGGCTTGGTCTGGGATTCAGGGCCTCTGGCCTGGGGTTTTTGAGTTTGGTTTCTGGTTTCTGGCATTGCTGTCTGGCATCGGCCTTTGCCCTTGGCCTGTGACCTCGGCCTGGGAGCCTGTGCCTGGGAGCCTGTGCCTGGCGGACCTGGGCCTCGAGTCTCCAATGGATCTCTGCTCTGGACCTTTGCACCGGCCCTGGCCTGGGCCTTTGGCCTTGGTCTCTGGCCATGACCTCTGGTCTGGACCGCTGAAGCTTGGACCTCTGACCCTGGGTCCCTCTGCCCTCGGCTTCTGGGCCGGACGCGAGCCAGAGCGCCGACCCGACGGGCGGGGGCAAGGGTGGCGATGACGCCGCCTGGCAAGCCGCGAGCCCCCTTGCCGAATGCTGCATCGTGGAGGCTCCCTGCCTCTGAACCCGCGATGCCGTCCACCGGTCCGGCTGCTCCCGGTTCGAGCTGGCGCCGGCTGGGGACGGTGATGGCCCTAGGCGTGGCAAGCGGCACTCCCTTGATGGTGGGCAGCAAGCTGCTGCAGGGCTGGCTGACCGCCAGTGGCGTGCCCCTGGCCCTGATCGGCCTGATCCCGCTGGCGGAACTGCCTTACACCCTCAAGCTGTTCTGGGCACCGCTGCTGGATCGCTGGCCGATCCCCTGGCCGGATCGCCGCCGCGGCTGGATCCTGGTGATGCAGGGGCTGCTGGTGCTGGTGATCGCCGGCCTGGGGCTGATGCATCCGGGCACCGATCCGTTCAATCTGCTGCTGATCGGAGAGATGGCGCTGCTGCTGGCGATTTGCAGCGCAACGCAAGACATCGTGGTGGATGCTTACCGCACCGACCTGCTGCCCGAGGCGGAGCGGGGGCCCGGCGCCGCTGCTTCGGCCCTGGGGTATCGCGCCGCCATGCTGGCCGTGGGAGCGGGAGGTTTCCTGCTGGCCGACCGCTTCGGCTGGTCGCGGGCGTTCTTCGCCTCGGCGCTGCTGATGGCGGCGGTGATCCCGTTCACCCTGGCGGGGCCAAGGCTGGAGCCGGTGCAACATGCCGTCACCAGCCTGCGCCAGGCGGTGCTGGGGCCAGCCCGGGAGTTTCTGCATCGGGCCGGACCCAGGCGCAGCTGGCAGCTGCTGCTGTTGGTGCTGCTCTACCGCTGGCCCGATGGCCTGCTCAGCGCCATGGCGATCCCTTTCCTCAAGCTCAAAGGCTTCAGCGAGGCCCAGATCGGCCTGGTGCAGGGGGGCTGGGCGATCGGAGCCACGATGGTCGGCACCGTGCTGGGAGGGGTGCTGTTCGCCTGGCTGGGCATGAACCGCTCCCTGTGGCTGTTCGCCGTCGCCGGAGCCCTGGGCAACCTGAGCTACTGGGCCCTGGCCCAGTTCGATGCAGGCATGGCGGGCCTGATCACCGCCGTGAGCCTGGAGAACCTCAGCGGCGGCATGGTGGCGGCCGTGTTCGTCGCCCTGTTGATGAGCCTCTGCAATCCCCGCTTTTCCGCCACCCAATACGCCCTGCTGTCGGGGGTGTATGCGATGAGTCGATCGCTGCTCTCCGCCCCGGCCGGGGCCGCTGCGGAACGGCTGGGCTGGCCGAGCTTTTTCCTGTTCACCGTGGCGGCAGCCCTGCCGGGATTTCTGCTGCTGGCCCAACTGGCGCCCTGGAACGAATCGGAGGCCCGGGGGGCTTTTGACCCCAGCCGCGATCCCACCTGAGCTGGTTGCGGGTGGCCAGGGATCGTGAGGGTTGGAATGCGGTAGGGGAGTGAAAGAGGCCTTGTTGGCAGAGGTTTCGGCGGTCTGGTTTGGAGTCAATGTTTGAGGAAATCGATTTGAGCTCAGTGCTGGCGTGGTCTGTCCGCTGTATTACCTATTTTAACGATGTGCACGTCGGCCGAGTCCTCGGCTTCAAGGGCTGAATGTGTGATGAAACCACAAGCAAGGATCGTAAAATTCAGCGCCTCCATGAACAGCGAGTCCTCCCTGCAGCTGACGCTGCAGCCGCTGAGGCCTGACGCCCGGGCGAGCGAGTTTGCGAAAAGCACTCGCGGCTGCTGTGCGAGCTTGAGATCCGCTTGAGGCACTGCTTGCGACCTGTGAAGCCTGAGACGCGACAGCCTTGCCAGTCACTTTCGGCTTTGCCAAGTCACATCACCTTAAAAGTCTGGCACTTACTCCAAGTCAAATGAGGGGAGTCGGGACGACCCTGCTTTCTGGAACGCCTGTGCCTTCAACGAGCAGCCTTGCCATGCTTGCCATCACCTCACCGCAGTGAGCATCGTCGCAGCCTGCTCAATGACATCAGTGAATTTCAGGTGGCGTCTCGGGTGAATGACATGGCTGGAGAGTGCGCATCGCCTTCAGCGGAAATCTTTCAGAATGTCGTATCAACTCAACAGACAACTCAACATCCAAAGCGGGCCAATAGAGATGATCGGTTGTCGGAGCTGGGACATTGAGGATCTGCTGAATCGTGGCCGCCTTAAACCAGGGGAACTCTGAATAAGGAGGCGTCAGCTCTTCATCATCAATCAATATCCAGACGCAATGATACAACACCTTCGAGACCTCAGCTCCCGAAGTGATTGGGCCAGGCATCGAGGATCTCCTGTTGGAGTGACTCAATTGGACGTTCAGCCCCGCAGTTAGCGCAAGCGGAAGACCTTCGGTCCACGGGAATCTGCAACGCGTTGTCGCTCACCTCGTGTCAGGGTTCGGGTCCGGTAGCCGTTGCGGCGGCCGAGCCGCTCCTCGGTGCGCTTAAGACGCACCAAGGAAGGCGGCGAGCTGAAGCTGGATCACCCGCTGCAGGCCATCGCGGATGATCTCGGGAATCAGCTCC
>JBKDOR010000057.1:0-5136 GCA_046342775.1 Synechococcaceae cyanobacterium | reverse complement strand
CGTGCAAAGCCTGAGTTCGTTGGATCGCTGCTGCCACCGCTTCGTCCAGCGTGTCGGCATCGGTCCAGTGGCCGTAGTGATTCACATGGGTCTGCAGGCTGTGGCCCATCAGGGCAGCGGTCACCCTGGGGCTCAGGCCGTAGAGCTGGGCAGCCCGCAGGGCAAAGCCGTGGCGGCAGGAGTACACCGAGAGCTTCCCGCCGGTCGCGGCGATCTCCTGCCTGAGGCTGTTCCATGGGGGACGACGCTTCAAGTAGGTCGCCAGGGCTGTGGCCGTCGTGGCATCGCTGTTGCCGAGAGGCGGCAATGCATCGCCGATCGCCAGTCGGCCGATCAGACGCTGGGCCAGCCCAGGCATGCCGAGTGGATCCAGGCCCGAGAGTTCCCGCGGCTTGGTCATCCCCCGGCTGGTGCGCTTCTGATACTCCACCCGCAGCTTCTGCCCGCTCACCCGCAGAAAGCGGAGCTCCACCGGCCTCAGCCCGAAGGTGGCCATCAGCTGAACCGCGAAGCGCCAGCGGGGATCCGGGATCCCTTCCAGCAGCCTGGCCAGCTGATCGTCCTTGAGGGGGGTGGCGGGATTCTTTTGCGCGGCATCGCGCCGGCCGATGAGTGGCACGAGGTCATCAGGAGGGCCCCAGCGAGCTGGCGCGCCCATCTGACCAACGGCATATCGCAGGAGCTGGGCGGCATACATGATCCGCAGGCGACGGCCAGGGCTACCCGGAGCCCCGCCGTAGGTGTCCCGCAGCGCCGCCAGAACCGATCGTCCATCCCGCGGAATCGGCCTGGTGCGCACCACCTCCCGCACCTGGTTGAGCACGGGCCGGTACAGGCGCTCAAAGGTGCTGGGGCGGACATCGCCACTGTCGAGCACCTTGTATTTCTCGAAGCGCTGCATCACCAGCTCCCAGTCGATGCGCCCCTCGGCACGGGCTACCGGGGAGGACACCAACTGCTGGGCCTCCTTGATCGAGAGCCCTGCGCTCTCCATCCGTTCGCGCAGTTCCTTGATCTGGCTGAGGGCGGATGTGGTGCTGGCCGGGCTCCAGGGGAGATCGAGGGTCACGCTGCTGCGCGTGCCGTCATCGAATCGACGGGTCAGCTGAATCCGGCCGCTCATCTCCCGCACGCTCCAGCCGAGGCCGTGCTCACGCTTGATCGCATCGCGCAGGGTGATCACCCAGCGGGGGCTGGAGGAAGGCATTGAGGCGCCCGGTCGCTTCGCGCAGATTCTCGCGCAGAATCGCGCGAACATGCCCATGCAAGCCTCAGCAGCCCTGACCCCGTCAAAGGCAGAACCCTTGCTCTGGCTTGCTTTTTGAAGACGCCCCCTGTGTGATTCGAACACACGACCGGCTGCTTAGAAGGCAGCTGCTCTATCCAGCTGAGCTAAGGGAGCCTGGTGCTGCCTTGACCCGTGGCGAGGCACGGTGGGGCAGGCCGCCAAGGCCTCTCATCATGGCCCTTGCCTGGCAAGGCCGAAGCTCCTGGCGCGACAACCAGTGCCTGGCAGGGAGGCTACGATCGGGATTGGTGCCTTCAACTGCCCTATGCCTGCCAGCCGGCTTTCCGAGGGGCAACGGGCTGAGATGGTCGAGAAGTTCCGCCAGGGCGTCGCCACGGTGGTGCTGGCCAACACGTACGACTGCAGCCCCAACACCGTGAGCCGCTTGGTGAAGGCCGCGATGGACGGGGAGGAATACGAGCGGCTGAAGCGTCAACGCCAGCGCCGTGCGGACGTCATGGATGAACCCGCGAGCGAGCTCGACGCGCCGTTGGATCTCGCCGCGGACCTGCAGGCGGCTGGATCCCAGTTGCCCCTTGATCCTTCCCCTGGCGCCGCGGTTCAGCAACCGGAACCCTCCCCGGAAAGCTCACGCCAGCCTGAACTGCCCGGGCTACTGGAGATCAGCTCCGCCGAGCCTGCACCGCCGCCCCCTCGGCCGGAGGTCCTTTCCCCGCAGTCCTCCTCCTCGGCGCCCAGCCCCACCCTTGCCGAAGCCCCCGCGTTGGCGGTGGCTCCTGAGGTCCCCAGCCCCCTGGAGTTGGAGCCTCCCCAAGAGGCCGAGCCCTCGGTGCTGGCGATCGAGGACGCCGATGATTTCGGCGACGACGAGGACGATGACGACCTCAGCGGAGACGATGATCTCAACGAAGACGACTTGTTCGGCGATGGCTCCCAGCCGCTGAATGAGGTCTTCCTGCCCGTGCCGCTGCTGCAGATCGGGATTGAAGCCACGGCAACCGGCCCCTTGGCCTGGGGGTCGGCGGCGCTGCCGAGTAGCGCGTACATGCTGGTGGAGAAGACCGTGGAACTTCAGCCCCAGGTGTTGCGGGAGTTACCGGAACTGGGCCAGTTGCCGGAAGATGAACAGGAGCGCCAAGCGTTGGTGTTGTTCGTCAACCCACGCCAGGCCAAGCGCCAGTGCGGCCGCAATCAGCGGGTGATCCGCATTCCCGACATCCAGGTCTTTGAACTCACGGCCCCCAAGCTTGTCGCCCAGGGCATCACCCGGGTGGTGGTGGAAGGCTCGCTGTTCGCCTTGCCGGGTTGTTGAAGCCACTCGGGGTTCATCGCCTGCAGCGTTCGCCGGTCCCGGCTGGGAGGGACATTCGGCCTAGGGGCAACCCGGGCTGCCGCACACCTGATCGAAGTCGCGGCAGCCCCCGGGCCCGGGGCAACCGCGTCAAAGACGCTGCAACTCGCCGGGATGGCGGTGTCTGAGCAAGCGAGGAGCCCCTGCATCGATCCCATAGAGCCTTCGGGAAGCTCTGAACAACTGCCATGAAGCCAAGCCCTGTCTAGGCACAGGCCTGAGTTTCAGCGGATTGCCTGGGCCGCGACCCGGGTGATCCAGGTCTCCTTAGTCGTCGCGGGCCGCCGCGGAAAAACCATCAGCAACACCATCAGCACCACCGCCAGCACCCAGCAACGCCATGGCGCTGCCGCCGCTGACCATCCCGACGACGAGCGCAAGCCCCACCAGAAAGCCGCTGGGCAGCGGCACCGAGCGGGTGATGCCGAGGCGCAGGCTGGGGCGGTCCTCAAGATTTTGGGCGCCGAGGCACAGGATCAGCAGCAGGAAGCCGGCACCGAGCCAGGTGGTGCACAACAAGCGAAGGCGCAACAGCATGGTTCAGCGGTGTTTGGCTTCAGTCTGCCCCGCCCGCCCCAGGGCCGCCGCCACGGCTGCTTTCCGAGCTGACCCCGGAATCCCCGCTGGCGGGCTGCTGGGGATCGGCGAGCGGCTCCCCGGCCGCTTCGGCAGCGAAACCGCCATCGGCGCCAGGGGCCTGCTGGTGCAGCAGGGCGTAGAGAGCGCGGCGCGGCTGGCCGCTGTGTTCGGCCAACCGCCGGCAGGCTTGCGAGCGGGAGAGGCCGCCCTCCATCAAGGAGAGCAGCTCCCGCCGCAGGGCCCGTTCATCCCAGGCAAGCGCGACGGGCTCGGGGGCGCCGCCCACCACCAGCGTGCATTCCCCCTGGGGAGCGACGCGCTGCACATGCTCCAGCACGGCGGCGACGCTGGGGCCGAGGTGCTCTTCGTGCCGTTTGGTCAGTTCGCGGGCGAGATGCAGCGGCCGATCGCCCCAGATCTCCAACAGGTCCTCCAGCAAGGCCACCAGGCGATGGGGTGCCTCGAACAGCACCAGGGTGCGGGGTTCCTGGCGCAACGCCTCCAGACGCTGGCGACGCTGGGCGGGACGGGGCGGCAGGAAACCTTCAAAGCAGAAGCGTCCGCTGGGCAAGCCGCTGGCCACCAGCGCGGTGGTCAGGGCCGAGGGACCGGGGATGCAGCGCACGGGATGCCCCTGGGCGCGGGCCGCCGCCACCAGCGCCTCGCCGGGATCGGAGATCGCCGGCAGCCCCGCGTCGCTGATCAAGGCCAGGGATTCGCCGGATGCCAAGGCCTCCAGCAGCGAGGGCAGGCGTTGGGCCTGGTTGTGTTGATGAAAGCTGATCAGGCGGGAGCGGATGCCGAGGCGATGCAGCAGCAGCCCACTGCGGCGGGTGTCCTCGCAGACGATGCGGTCAGCCCCAGCCAACACCCTGTGGACCCGAGGGCTGAGGTCGTCAAGATTTCCGATCGGCGTGCCCACCACGTACAGACAACCCGGCAGGGGCTCTGGCCCAGGGGAGTGGCTGGATTCGGCTGCGGCGAGCGGTTCAAGCGCTCGGCCAGCCGGTGCCTCAGCATGGGAATCGGCTGGGCCAGCCAAGGGCATGGGGGCAGACGCTGGTTTGCTCGGGAGCTGGTAGCCATGATGCAGCACAGATACTGGCCTGGGCAGCCTTGGCGGCTCCGTGTCAAGCCTGATCCAGGGGAGAGGTGGCGCGGAGCAGACGCCCCAAGCCCAGGGCCTGCGCTGCTGACAGCCTCCCAACGCGGGGGTTTGGAGCTCATCAGCTAAAATTGGTTCGAATTTAGGTGTTGCATAGGAGCTTCAACAACAGATGCCGATCGGCAGCCTGGAGGCGATCCTGCCGCGACAACGCTTGTCCCAACCCCGGATCACTTGCCAGGGCATTGGATAGTTTGACGAAGTTTGCTGAAGATTACAAGAAGGTTCCGTGGTCCGCGTTCGGTTTGCCCGACTGCCCATGGGTGTGAGCACCGCTACAATCAGTTTAGGAGTTTGGGAGGAGGAGGTCATGAACCTGATGGGTCTGATGGTCGCCGTCGCTGTGATGTCGATAGGGGCATTGACCTCGGCGTACTTTTTGATCGATCCGCCGATCGCCCTCTCCAGGCTCAGCGCCCAGGCCGAGGCGGATGCGATCGTGGAATCGCTACGCCAAGCGAGCTGGAGAGGGCAGAGGGTGAAATTGATCAAGGATAATGGCCAGATCACAGGGGTGTCCGTGGATGACATACCCATGAAGTTGTCCAGCGCTTGTACGCTGGATGGAAGCACCGACGAAAAAATCACGGTGAGATGTGATGGCTCCGATTCAAGCAGAGACAGTCGCCAAGCGAATTTCCGCTACAGCCGGACGGCACTCATCGGCGGACAACCCTGTGATTCAGACCTTTTTCCAACCCCAGCCGTCACCAACAAGCCAACCGACAACACCTTCATCTGCACGGAATGGAACAACACACTGCCGGACCCCAAAAATCCGGCAGGCCACTT
>JBKDOR010000056.1:0-57629 GCA_046342775.1 Synechococcaceae cyanobacterium | reverse complement strand
CATCTGAAGCTCTAAGCCAAACATCGGCCTGTACTGCTTCTCTGCCCAGGAGCTGATGCTCGCTCGCAATAGTCCAGCGAGCATGGATATTCCTGCTGGTAAGTGGTCGTCGTTCTCCGGAGCAAAGAGTGATGGACAGTTGCAGGTTTCAAGCTTAAAGGCTCGGCTATTCTGTATTGAGGCAACATTTATCCTGTAATTATTGGTAATGTCGAGGCCTAGTCTTGATAATTGAGATAGTCTCGATTTAGCCGGTTTTTCCTGGTTGGATTGAGGGGGAGTGCGTTTGGGAGCTGGTTGCCGGCCAGGTTGTGGTCGCCTGGAGGCGCCCGAGTCTCCTGCACCCATGGCCAACCGCTGGCCGCCGCATCCAGCGCCCTGTCGCTGTCCATCGGCCATCGCGCGGTGTGGACCCGCCGCTCGTTGGCGCAATCTGGGAGGAGCATGGCATCGGCTCTCTGGCTTCCTCTGTCTCCTCGTCCCCTGGTCCTTCCTCCCCCGCGATGCCTGGCCTGGCCTCACGGCTGCTCGCCTGGCAGGTGCTGGAGGCGGTAGCGGCCGGTGCCTATGCCGATGTCGCCCTGGAGCGGCAACTGGGACGCTCCAGACTGGTGGGACCCGATCGCGGTCTGGCCACGGAGCTGACCTACGGCGCCATTCGCCAGCGCCTGCTGCTCGATGCCTGGATTGATGCCTATGGCAGGGTGCCGGCCCAGCGTCAGCCGCCCCGACTGCGCTGGCTGCTTCACCTCGGGCTCTATCAGCTGTTGTTTTGCAGCCGGGTGCCGGTGCCGGCGGCGATCAGCACGAGCGTGGAACTGGCCAAGCGCCAGGGTTTGGCGCGGCTGGCCCCGGTGGTCAACGCCGTGCTGCGGGCCGTGGTGCAACGGCGCCAGGCTTTGGGCCTGGAGGCCTGTGCCGACCCCTGGCTTGGGTTGGAGCTCCCGCTCGATCCGGCCTCCAGCCTCAGCTTGCGCCGTTCCTTGCCGCTACCGCTGGCGGAGGATCTGCTCGGCTGGTGCAGCGTCGCTCAGGCCGAAGCCTTTGCCGAGGCCTGCAACCGTCCACCGCCACTCGATCTGCGGGTGCAGCCGCTGCGCAGCAGTCGTCAGGCGGCGCTGGAGGCTTTTGCCGCCGCTGGCGTCGCCGCCGAAGCGCGGGAGGATCTGCCCAACGGTCTCAGCCTGCCGGGTCGGCGCGGAGATCTCAGCCAGTTGCCCGGCTTTGCGGCAGGCCATTGGAGCGTGCAAGACCGCAGCGCCCAACACATCGCCCCGCTCCTGGCCGTGCGCCCCGGCATGCGCGTGCTCGATGCCTGCGCCGCCCCCGGTGGCAAGACCACCCACCTGGCGGAACTGCTGCGGGATGAGGGCGAGGTCTGGGCGGTGGATCGCTCCGACAGTCGCTTGAAGCGCCTGCGGGCCAACGCCGAGCGGCTGGGATTGAGCTGCATACGCTGCCTCGTAGCCGACGCCACCGATCCCAAGGCCCTGCCGGATGGGCAATTCGATCGGATCCTGCTGGATGCCCCCTGCACGGGGCTGGGCACCTTGGCCCGCCATGCCGATGCCCGTTGGCATCTGCCGTCGCTTGAGGACCTGCTTCCCCTGCAAAGCCGCCTGCTGGACAGCCTGGCCTCCCGACTTGCCCCGGACGGCCTTCTCCTTTACGCCACCTGCAGCGTTGATCCGCGCGAGAACGACCAGCAGGCCCAGGGGTTCCTGGAACGCCATGGCGACTGGCGGCTGTTGCATCAACAGCAGTGGTGGCCGGGGGAGGCCGCTGGCGGCGATGGCTTCCACGCCTCCCTGCTGGCGCCGCCTGGCTTCAGGGCAGAGGCGGTGGCGCGCTGACCGGCGGCGGCGGCGCCAGTGGAGGTGGTGGCGGCGCCACAGGAGCAGGTGCTGGTGCTGGCATCTGCACCGCAGGGGCCGGTGCGGCCGGGGTGCTGGCGGCTGCAGGCGCCGCTGGCCTGGCGGCCGGTAAGGGCTGGTAGCTGGGCGCTTCGTCGCGGGGCGGCCGGTAGCTGGGCGGCTCGGGCAGCGGCGGCTCCCAGGTGGATTCGCCACGCTGGCTTGGCTCCGAGCGGGTGGCTTCGTCGCGACGGCGATCCAGCCCATCGTCCCAGCGGCGCCAGGGTTCCAGCTGGTTGGTGGGGCTGTGCTCGCCGCCGGGGCCGGTGGCTTGCTGGTCCTTGCGCTTCGGCGCCTTGTAAGGCACGAAGCTTCCGGTCAGAACGGGCTTGGGGGGGAAGCGCAGCGCCGGCAGGCCCTTCACCACGGGCGTCATGTAGGAATTCCAGGCGACTGCGGCCTGGGCGCTGCTGCTGCCGGTCTTGCCGTTGTCGTCGTAGCCCATCCAGATGCCAGTGGTGAGCTGAGGGATCGAGCCGATGAACCAGAGGTCGCGGGCCCCCTCCGAGGTGCCGGTCTTGCCGGCCACCGGGCGGTCCGCCAGACCCGCCGGAGCGCCGGTGCCGGCCTGCACCGCCTGCTGCAACATCCACAGCACGGCATCAGCGATGTCGCTGGATACGGCCCGATGGCTGGTTTTGCTGTCGAGGCGGCGACTCCACAGCAGTTCGCCATTGGGTCCGTAGATCTCCTCGAATGGGGTCGGTTTGACAAAGATGCCGCGATTGGTGATTGCCGCATAGGCCGCAGTCATGTCGAGGACGTATTGCTCATTCGAACCAATCACCATCGAGGGGTATTCACCGAGTTCGCCGGGAATGCCGAGTTGGCGGGCCGTGGCGATCACGCGTGGGTAACCCACCTTGCGTGCCGTCGCCACGGCAGCACCGTTGAGGGAGCGGGTGATCGCCTCCAAGAGGGTGCGGGTGCCGCCCGTGCCCTTCACGCAGAAGCCCGCGAAGCACTGGTCGCTGTTGCTGACCGTATCCTCCGGCTTCAGACCCGCCTGAATGGCGGCCGTGTAGGTGAACAGCTTGAAGGTGGAGCCCGGAGAGCGCAGCGCCTGGGTGGCGCGATTGAACTGGCTTTTGCTGAAGTCGTGGCCACCCACCATCGCCCGCACCAGGCCGGTACCGGGCTCCATCGTCACCAAGGCCCCCTGCATCGGCTCGGGGGAATAGGTATTGATGGTTTTCTGGGCGAGGTCCTGCCAGGCCAGGTTGAGACCGGTGCGGATCGTCAGGCCACCCACCTCCAGCTGCTCCTTGCTGAGCACCTTGGGAAGTTCCTGTTGCAACCAGCTGGTGAACCAGGGCGCCCTGCTGATGAAATATTTCGGTGTGGCTGGTTTCAGGGCCAGGGGGGTGGATTCGGCCCGATCCAGCTGAGCATCATCGATGAAGCCTGCCTCGCGCATGCGGCGCAACACGATTGAGCGCCGCCGCAGGGCCAGGTCAGGATTCACCAGCGGCGAATACACCGAAGGAGCTGGTGGCAGGCCGGCGATCAGCGCGCTTTCAGCGAGATTGAGCTGGGCTGGGGTTTTGGAGAAATACACCCAGGCTGCATCGGAAACCCCATAGGCGCTGGAGCCGAGATAGACAACATTGAGGTATTGCTCAAGGATTTGCGATTTGCTGAGCTGCCGCTCGATCTTGCCAGCCAGCGCCGCCTCCTTGAGCTTGCGCATCAGCGTGCGGTCCTGGCTGAGGAACACGGTGCGGGCCAGCTGCTGAGTGATGGTGCTGGCCCCCTCCTCCACCGAGCCCTGACTGATGTTGCGCAACATGGCGCGGCCAATGCCCAGCAGGTCGACGCCGTCGTGTTGGTAAAAGCGGCGGTCTTCTGCGGCGATGAACGCCTTGCGCACCAGGGCGGGCATCTTGCCGCTGGCCAGTTTCTCGCGGGTGACAGGGCCTTGCTTGAGCACCACCTGCCCGTCGGAGGAGAGGATCGTGATCGTGCCGGGGCGATTGAAGCTGTTGATGCGGCGGGCATCGGGAAGGAAGCCGTCCACCACGCTCAACACCCCCACCTGGGCCATGGCCAGACCCGCGCCGATGACCCCGGCCACCAGGCAGGGTCCAGCCAGTTGGCGCGCCTTGATCCAGCGTTGATCGCCAAGGCGTTCCACGGCAGTCGAACCAGTGGCATCGGAGCGACGGGGCTTGGCGGCCTGTTGGGTCAAAACGTCAGGGCGGATGGGCTGAAGACGGTGAGCTGGCTATGGCCGATGGCCAGGGCGGTGACCAACATGCCGAGCACCAGGAAGGGTTGGGCGCTGGCCTGGTACTTCACATCGAAGGCAATCGGATCGCGCAGCAGCCAGATGTCCTGGAAGGTGATCTGAGGCACGATCAGCAGCACCAGCAATACAGCGGCGAAGTGCTGACCGATGGCGATCAACACTCCCACCATCATCAGCTGGAAACCATCGATCATCGCGGCGCTGATCCAGCTGGCTCGCCGCACGCCAAACACCACTGGCAGCGATTGCAGCCCCAGAGCTCGATCCCCCTCCACGCTCTTGAAGTCGTTCACCACCGCGATACCCAAGCCAGCCAGGCTGTAAGCGAGGGTGAGCAGGGCGGTGGTCCAGGTGAGCTGGCCGAACAGGGCTTGACCCGCCCACCAAGGCAGGGCGATGTAGCTCGCCCCCAGGGCATAGTTGCCCAGCCAGCCGTTCTGCTTCAACTTCAACGGCGGGGCGGAATAGATGTAGCTGACCAAGGATCCGAACAGCGCCAGCAGCAGCAGCACCGGCCGCCCATGGCCCGCCCAGCGATCCAGCCCCCAGGCCACCGCCAACCCCGCCAGCAACAGCACCACGATCTGCAGCTTCACCTGAGCCAGCGGAATCGCCCCAGAAGGGATCGGCCGATAGGGCTCGTTGATCGCGTCGATCTCGCGGTCGTAGAAGTCGTTGAGAGTTTGGGTGTATCCAGCCAGCAGCGGGCCGCTCATCACCATGCAGGCCAGCGAGGCCAGCACGTTGGCAAGCGTCCAATGGAACTGGCCGGAGGCGGCGGCGCCGCAGAGCACGCCCCAGATCAGCGGAACCCAGGTGACAGGCTTCATCAGCTGCAACCGGATCGCCCAGAGGTTGGTGGCCTGGGCCGCTCCCTTCATCCCCAGCAGCTGGCGGGCGGCGGAGCCGCCCTGGCTTGAGGCTGTGCCGCTTGCAGGGACCTCGTTCTGCTCCGGGTCTTGGGATGCCGCGTCCGCGGCAGGACCTTCAGGCACGGCGGCTCGCCTCAGGCAGGAGTGATTTCGTCATCGAAGAACCAGGTGGTGGCACCGTTGTTGAGCTTCACCACCACGCCGATGCCCTTGCCATCGGTGACGCGCAAGTCGGTGACGGTGCCGGTGGCGTCAGCCTTGAGGGCAGCCACCAGGTCGGCGGGAATGCGATCGCGCACCCGGGTGACCCGCACCTTGGAGCCGATCGTGATGGCAGCCTGGGACATCGCCTGCGCGTCTTAACTGGCGGCGCAACATTACCAGCCAGCCCCTGTTCCCCCGCCCATGGTCGCCAAGCGCATCATCCCCTGTCTCGATGTGGCCGATGGCCGGGTGGTGAAGGGCGTCAACTTTGTGGGGTTGCGCGATGCCGGCGATCCGGTGGAGCTGGCCTGCCGCTACAGCGCCTCCGGCGCCGATGAGTTGGTGTTTCTCGACATCGCCGCCAGCCACCAAGGGCGCGACACCCTGGTGGAGTTGGTGCAACGCACCGCTGAGGCGGTGACGATTCCCTTCACCGTCGGCGGTGGCATCACCAGCGTGGCCGGCATCACCACCCTGCTGCGGGCCGGCGCCGACAAAGTGAGCCTCAACTCCGCCGCCGTGCGTGATCCCGATCTGGTGGCGCGTGGCGCCGAGCGCTTCGGCTGCCAATGCATCGTCGTGGCGATCGACGCCCGCCGCCGGGTCAGCGCCGGCGGCCCAGCCGCAGGGGCCGCCGGCTGGGATGTGTACGTCAAGGGTGGTCGCGAGAACACCGGCCTGGATGCGGTGACCTGGGCCCGCCAGGTGGTGGCCCTGGGGGCCGGCGAGATCCTGCTCACCTCCATGGATGGCGATGGCACCCAGGCCGGCTACGACCTCGAGCTCACCCGCGCCGTGGCGGAAGCGGTGGAGGTGCCGGTGATCGCCTCCGGCGGCGCTGGCTGCATCGATCACATTGCCGCGGCACTGCAGGAGGGCCAGGCCGCCGCCGCTCTGCTGGCCTCGCTGCTCCACGACGGCGTGCTCACGGTGGAGGCGATCAAGCGGGATCTGCTGGGGCGGGGACTGCCGCTGCGGCCGCTGCTTCTGCAGCCTTCCACTGACCCGTAGCGCGTTGACGGCTGACAGCCCAGACCCGACCGTCACTTCCGCTCCAGCACCCTGAGCTGCCACCGTCCCATTGCCGTCGTCACTGCCCCCGTTCCCCCCTCGAAAAGACTGCAGACGTCATCGAGACTGCGGCGCAAGCCCAACGCCGGTGGCGCCGCTGGCGCGGAGCGCCCATGCCCCTGGCTTGGACCTCGAACGCTGGTGCGGCAGAGACCAACCGTCGTCGCGGCCGTGCGGCACGTCACTCGCGCCCACGTCCCACGTGTCGTTACATTCAGTAGTGAGAAGACTTGTGTCTCGCCCGGCCGTGACCGCCCTCTCTACCTTGCCTGCGCCCCTGGCCACCATGCTTGCCCTGCTGATGGTGGCTTCGGTCATCGCCCTGGTTGCCTGGGCGCTGCAGTTGATGCAATCCGCCAACGACAGCCGCGAATTCTCGCTGATGTTGGCCGGTTGCATGGTGTGTTCCGCCGCCGTGGGACTGGCCACGGTGATGGTGCTCACCTTCACCAGCCCCGAGCGGGTTCATGCCGGTGGCCTGAGGGATCGGCCCGAACAAACCGGCATCAGCCTTGATGCCATCGTGCTTCCCTGGGACGCCCCTTTGCAACGACCGTCCCTTGCGCCCCGGTGATCCGGCCGCGATCCGCGACCTGTTCGAGGCTATCGCCCCCCACTACGACCAGCTGAACGATCTGCTCAGCCTGGGGCTGCATCGCTTCTGGAAACGCCAGGCCCTGCTGCGGTTGCAGCCACGTCCAGGCGGCCACTACCTCGACCTCTGCTGTGGCACGGGGGATCTGGCGCTGCTGCTGGCCGAACGGGTGCGGCCGGGGGGCAGCGTGCTCGGCCTCGATGCCGCCGCGGCGCCGCTGCAGCTGGCCCGACAGCGGGCAGAGCGTCGCCCTTGGTTGCCGATCTGCTGGCGCCAGGGGGATGCCTTGGCCACTGGCCTGCCCGACCGCTCCTTCGATGGCGCGGCTCTGGCCTATGGCCTGCGCAACCTTGAGGACCCCCAGGCAGGTTTGCGGGAGCTGCATCGCCTGCTGCGCCCGGGCGGTCGGGCGGTGGTGCTGGATTTCAACCGCCCCGACCCCGAGGTGGGCCCGGGCACCCGCGCGATCGCCGCCTTCCAGCGGGCCTACCTGCGGCGCCTGGTGGTGCCAGCGGCCCGTTGGTTCGGCCTGCCCGAGCACTACGCCTACATCGAGGCCAGTCTGGAGCGCTTCCCCACCGGGCCGGAACAGCAACGGCTGGCACGCCATGCCGGATTCCAGGTAGCCCGCCACCAACCCCTGGCCGGCGGTCTGATGGGGTTGTTGTGTCTGACGGCCTGATCGATCTGGGAACCGGAGACGACCACTTGTCTCTTCCGGCTGAAGGCCCGCCAGGGTCCTACGCCTGGTTTCTGCCTGCAGCACTGGGCCCCTGCTGGCAGGGGCGCAGGTCGCCGCCCCTGAAAGGAGACAATGGCTCTGCGTCCGCGGTTGTGCCGGCAGCTCACGCGTTGCGCCGCGGCCCAGATCGTGCCGGGGTCCGCCCGCTCGTCAGGCCGCCCTCGCCGCCGGGCCGTCCGGCCCTCATCCCGACTCCCCGATGCACTTCCAGGACATCATCGCCAGCCTCAATCGCTTCTGGAGTGAGCGGGGCTGCCTGATCCTCCAGCCCTACGACACCGAGAAAGGTGCCGGCACCATGAGCCCGCACACGGTGTTGCGGGCGATCGGTCCGGAACCCTGGGCGGTGGCCTATGTCGAACCCTGCCGCCGCCCCACCGACGGCCGCTACGGCGACAATCCCAACCGAGCCCAGCACTATTTCCAGTACCAAGTGCTCATCAAGCCGTCGCCGGCCGGTATCCAGGAGACCTATCTGCAGTCGCTTGAAGCCCTAGGTATCGCCCCGATCGAGCACGATATCCGCTTTGTGGAGGACAACTGGGAGTCGCCGACCTTAGGGGCCTGGGGTGTGGGTTGGGAGGTGTGGCTTGATGGCATGGAAGTCACCCAGTTCACCTATTTCCAACAGTGCGGCGGGCTCGACTGCCGACCGGTGTCGATCGAGATCACCTACGGCCTTGAACGGTTGGCGATGTATCTGCAGGATGTGGAAAGCATCTGGGAGCTGCGCTGGAACGCTGAACGTCGTTATGGCGATATCTGGCTGCCCTTCGAGAAAGGGCAATGCACCTATAATTTCGAAGTGTCGAATCCTGAGCGGCTGCAGCAACTTTTCGCGATTTATGAGGCCGAGGCCGGTGAGTTGATCGCCAGGGGCCTGCCCGCTCCGGCCCTCGACTTCGTGCTCAAGTGCAGCCATACCTTCAACCTGCTGGAGGCCCGCGGCGTGATCTCGGTGACCGAGCGCACCGCCAGCATCGGCCGCATTCGCCATCTGGCGCGCCAGGTGGCCGAGGCCTGGCTGGCCGAGCGGGAAGCACTCGGATTCCCGCTGCTGAAGGAGGCGCGACGCTGAGGCGACAGCGAGGCGTCGCATGCTGTCGAGACCCACGCGATCACCTCGCCCATCTCAGCAGAGCGTGGCAACTCCTCAACTGCTGCGGCCCCAAGATCTATTCGTGCCGAGACTGGCCGAGGGTTTAGATCCCATCATTTCAAGCTTGGGGTTGATCGAGGTGCCCTCCCCTGACTCCTGAGCATCGAGTTCTTCCCTGATTTTTCGAATTAGACCTAAAGAGGGATAATGGGCCCCTAGATGGGTGGCTTATGGGCGAAGTTGAGCGACTGCAAGATTGTGTCAATCGCCCGGGTCTTTTTCGGGATGGGGCTCGGGCAACAGCTGGGCCAGGAAGCCCACCGCCATCAGCACCCCGCCCAGACCGAGGGCAAGCGGACGATTCGCCGCTGCCGGGCTGTCACCGACCCAGGCGGCGGCTGCCAAAAACGCTCCACCGAGCAGCAGGCTGGGGACCAGAACGATGCCTTTGGCGGTGCGATTGAGACTCATGGCGAGGAGGCTAGGCGCAGGGGGCGGGCTGGGCGAGACCAGCGGCCAGCAGCGCTTCCGCCGGATCCCTGCCCTCAGCATCGAAAACATTGATCCGGGCGACCATCTCGCCATCGCGGAACCCCAGCGGTCGAAGATTCACCCGGCGGTGGCGAGGCAACAGCTGGCGCAGCAGCTCGGTGGCTTCCCCCGCGGATTCGGCAGGAACCACCACGCAGCCCAAGCGCAGCGTGCTGCTGCGATTGCCATCGCCGATCAGCACCCGATCAGGCCCCGTCACTTGCAGCACCTCGGCGGCGTGGGCCTCAGCGGCATGCGAAACCAGGCCAGCCGTCAGAGCAAGCGATCCAGCCAACAACTCCAAAGAGAGCAGCAGGCCAGCCAGCAGCCTTCGCAGTCGTAGCCAGGGGGTGGCGCGGGGGAGGGGGGCGTTCAGAGCTTGGTGCCGCAGGCTGGGCAAAAGTGGTGGGCGCTGGCGGTGGTGGTGCCACAGGAGCCGCACTGGCGCACCGTATCGATCGCCAGTTCAGGATGGCTGGGCAAGCCCACCATCTGGGCATTGCTGGCCCCGGGGGGCACCATCGGGTAGCAGTTTTCGTTGCGACGCACCCGCACATCGACGAAGGCAGGGCCGGGGTGGTCCAGAGCGGCCTGCAGCTGACTGCGCAGTTGATCGCGGTCGCGGATCTCCACTCCCTGCACCCCGAAGGCGCTGGCAAGGGCCTTGAAGTCGGGCATGCCCTGAGTCATCTCAGAGCTGGCATAACGATGGTCATAGAAGCTTTCCTGCCACTGGCGCACCATGCCCTGCCAGCCGTTGTTGATCACCACAACTTTCACTGGCAATTGATACTGGGCGATCGTGCCGAGTTCCTGGATGTTCATCAGGATGCTGGCATCGCCCGCCACGCAGATCACCTGCTCCTCAGGCCGGGCCATCTGGGCCCCCATGGCGGCAGGCATGCCATACCCCATGGTGCCTAAACCCGCGCTGCTGATCCAGCGGCGCGGGCCCGTGTTCAGAAACTGGGCAGCCCACATCTGGTGCTGTCCAACATCGGTGGTGTAAATCGCCTTGGGTGCAAGCTCCCGCAGAGCAATCAACACCTCCTGAGGGGCGATCTCACCGCTGGGGGTGGGGATCACCAGGGGGTAGTGCTGCTTCCAGGAGTTGATCCGCTCCAGCCACAGCTGGGTGCGGCCGGCATGATCCTCATCGCTGGACGCCTCAAGCAGGGCTTCAACTGCGGCGCGCACATCGGCAATGATCGGCACCGTGGGCACGCGATTCTTGCCCACCTCTGCAGGGTCGATGTCGATGTGAATCACCCGGGCTCGAGGTGCGAAACTGTCCAGACGTCCGGTGACCCGATCATCGAAGCGCGCTCCCGCTGCGATGAGCAGATCGCACTCAGTGACGGCGAAGTTGGCATAGGCGGTGCCGTGCATGCCCAGCATCCCAACCGCGAGAGGGTTGTTCTCATCGAAAGCGCCCTTGCCCATCAACGTGGTGGTTACTGGCAGCTGGAAGCGTTCAGCCAGGGCCTGCAACGGCTCGTGGGCGCCGGCGGAGATGGCTCCACCACCCACGTAGAGAAGCGGTCTGTGGGCCTCCCGAATCAGCTGCAGGGCTTGAGCAATGGCTTCGGGACGCGGCTGCGGCGGTGACTTGAACCCCGCGGGGATGGCGGTAGCCGGCTCCACCGGGATGTAATCAAACTCCTCGAGCCCCACGTCTTTCGGAACATCAATCAAGACCGGGCCTGGACGGCCGCTGCCAGCGATCAAGAAGGCCTCGGCGACGATGCGGCCGATGTCCGCGGGGTCGCGCACCACCCAGGAGTGTTTGACGATGGGCAGGGTGATGCCGAAGATGTCGGTTTCCTGAAAGGCATCGGTGCCGATGGCGGCACGGGGCACCTGGCCGGTGACCACCACCATCGGCACCGAGTCCATCTGGGCGGTGGCGATCCCGGTGACCAGATTGGTGGCGCCAGGGCCCGAGGTGCCGAAACAAACCCCCACCTGTCCAGTGGCACGGGCATAGGCGTCAGCGGCATGGGTGCCGCCCTGCTCATGCCGCACCAGGATGTGGCGCAACCAGCCCCTGGCTTCCGCCTTGTACAACTCGTCGTAAATCGGCAGAATCGCCCCACCCGGATAGCCGAAGATGTGCCGGACCCCGTGGCGATGCAGGGCGTCCATCAGCGCATAGGCGCCGCTGACCCGCCTGGGATAGGCACCGTCAGCGTTGACGGATGTCCGAGATCCTGAGCTGGCTGAAGTGGCAGCCGGGTTCAAGGGCGTGAGCGTCACGGCGTTCGAGCGACGGAGAAGGAGCCTGGGGGCCCGGGCACGTCCCGGACCGACATGGAGGGGCTGCGTTGGTGCCGGAGCACCGCATCAGCGGAACTGTCTCAGATTAAGGGGCGTGACCCGTGGGGCAACATTCGAACCAGAACGGGGGACAACCCGTGGTGCAGTCTGGCGACGGCTGGCCGCCATCGCCTGCAGGATCCGAGCTGGATCCAATGACATCCCCTTGTAGCGGATGCCCCAGTGCAGATGGGGCCCGGTGGTGCTGCCGCTGAGCCCAACATGGCCGATCAGCTCGCCTCGACCCACCCTCTGACCCAGGGCCAGCTGGACGGGGCCGCTGCGATAGAAGCGCCCATCCGACTCACCGGCCAGATGGCAATACACATGCTCGTAATGGCCCGAGCGGATGACCAGCCCATTGCCGCATCCACCATCGGCGATCACCTCCACCACCGTTCCGGCCCACCAGCTGAGGATGGGGGAGCCCAAAGGAGCGGCGATGTCGATCCCGTCATGGTGGCGCGCGTCGCCGCCGATCGGATGAAAGCGCAAGCCATAGCCACTCGTGTATCCGGAAAAGCTGGCCACCGGGAACACTCCGGCCAACCAGCCGTTGGCGCGGGCCCCGCCAGGGAAGAGCACCAGGGGCACCGCCGCCAGCAGGACCATGGCGCGGTGGCGCAGCCGGTCAGAGCAAGCCCAGGGCATGGAGCGGTCCGCGGCCACTGATCAACTCCAGTAGGAAAGCAGAAAAGCCCAACATCGCCAATCGGCCATTCCCGACCTCGCTGCTGTTGTTCCATCCCCAAGCCCACGTGTCCTGGGGATCAAGCTTCACCCTGGTGGGCAGGCGGGCCGCTTGCTCCAGGTTGATCTCCGGGCCGCTGAGCGCCTGCTGCACAAGATCGGCCAAGCCACTGATGAAGGTGGGATCCGTATCCAGGGCGGGAACGCGGCGGAAGTGGCGGATACCGGCCTCAGTGGCGATCTCCCGGTACTCGATGTCGATTTCCTCCAGGGTTTCGATGTGTTCGCTCACAAAGCTGATCGGCACCACCACCAGATCGTTCACCCCCGCCTTGCCCAGGTCCCTGAGGGCATCTTCTGTGTAAGGCTTGAGCCACTCCACGGGCCCCACCCGACTCTGGTAAGCCAGCGTGTAGGGGTTGGCATGCCCGAGCCGTTCCCGCAAGCGCGTCATGATCAAGGCGGCACAGGCCTCGATCTCCTGCTGGTAGGGATCTCCGGCTTCCTCCACATAGCTCTTGGGCACGCCATGGGCGCTGAAGAAGACATGGGCCTCGGCGGGATGCTGGGCCGCGAGCACTTGCTGTTCGATCAGGCCAGCCATGGCGTCGATGTAGCCGGGATGATCGAACCAGCTGCGAATGCAACGGATCGGCAGGCGTTGAAACGTGGCATCGGCCTGCCTCAGCCGTTGCAACTCCCGGAAACTGGAGCCACTGGTGCTGATCGAGAACTGGGGATAGAGGGGCAGCACCACCACCTCCTCGATGCTGTCGGCCTTGATGTCCGCCACCGCCGATTCGGTGAAGGGGTGCCAGTAGCGCATCGCCACGTAACTGGTGGCCTCCACACCGCGCTGCCGCAGGCTGCTCTGCAACTCACGCGCCTGTTGCTCGGTGATCCGGCGGAGCGGTGAACCGCCTCCAATCGCCTGGTACGCCTCCTGGGACTTGCTGCTGCGCAGCGTGCTGATCAGCCAGGCCAGGGGCTTCTGCAACGCCGGGGTGGGCAGTCGGATGATTTCAGGATCGGAAAAGAGGTTGTAAAGGAACGGTCCGACATCTTGGATGCGCTCCGGACCGCCGAGGTTCAGCAGCAGCACCCCGACTTTGGCCATGCCCCCCAAGCCTGCAAAGCGCGTAGCGTAATCCCAGCGGGCGGAGGCCCGGCGCGGGCCTTGGTCGGGCGGGGTCCCCGGCGTGGCTCGGTCCAGGAGCTGCTCCCCGCTCTTGTGCGACCACGCCGACGCTTCAGGTCCTTTGCGCCTGGCTAGCCGCGTCAGGGACCGTTATGGTCGCGGCAGCGCATGCGGCAGACCACCCATGGGGCCCCGGAACGCCGCGCGGAGGTCCGCTCCTAGGCCTGCTGGGAACGGCGAGGTGGCCCGAGCTGCAGTTGATCACCAAGCCGTCGATCTCGGGTCGCTCGATGCCCGTCTGGAGGCCTACAACACGACCCTGGGCCAACTGGGCATCAGTCTGAGGCTGGAGCGACGCGGAGGTCGGATCGGCCTGCGCGGCCCGTTGCCTTTGCGTCAGGGCTCAGGACAGCGGGTCCAGCGGCTCAGCCTGGGCCTGCCAGCCACGGGCCAGGGCTTGGAGGCCGCCTTGGCCCAACTGCGGCTTGTGGCGGCTCAGCTGGAAGTGGGCGGTTTCCATTGGCCGGACCGGTCCACTGGGCGGCCGAAGCGGGGGGCAGCCGGGCGTGGCGACTTGAGGTGGACCGATACGGCGGCGGGGATTCCCCGGCGATCCTCCCCTGACCCCGGCGGGGGGGGGCTGCGCCAAGCCGCCAGCCCGCTCGCTCCGCGGCGATCGGATCGCCGCAGCCCGTCACGCCCGCTCCATGCTGGCTCCGCCGCCGCTGGCGCAGCCGTGTTGACGCCGGGGCGCTGGGGCACCTTCCACCAAAGCCGGGAGCGCCAGCTGGCGCCCTTGATCGCGGCCTGTGAAAGCTTCGAGCACCACTTCAACCAGGCTCCTCGGCGTCGCCATCGGGCCGGAAGTCGCAGCACCTGGACCGCCGCCTATCGCCCTTA
Source organism: Synechococcaceae cyanobacterium (assembly GCA_046342775.1). Classification (GTDB taxonomy): domain Bacteria; phylum Cyanobacteriota; class Cyanobacteriia; order PCC-6307; family Cyanobiaceae; genus Cyanobium. The sequence goes on along the minus strand of JBKDOR010000056.1, from coordinate 43,310 downwards.
CCTGCGTCGGCTGCTGGCGCTCGCCGACGCCGACGCGGCTGATCGCCTCAGCGCCGACCTGCTGCTGCGCACCCTGGAGAGTTACGCGCCAGGCAGCTCCGGGCGGCAGCGCTGCGCCTCCGCCCTGGCGGCCCTGGCCGAGCAGCAGGGGGTCACCCTGCCCAGTGACTGGCGCGAACGCAGCGGTGGCTACGGACTCCATGCGGCCCGTTTTCGCCAGCTGCCGAGCGATGAGCAGATCCTGCAGTTGGTGCGGCAGATTCCGAACCCCGGTTGGCGACTCGCCTACGGGCTGATGGCCACCTACGGGCTGCGCAACCACGAGGTGTTTTTCTGCGACCTCTCCTGCCTCGCTCCGGGCGGGGATGGGGTGCTGCGGGTGCTGCCCACCAGCAAGACCGGGGAGCATCAGGTCTGGCCCTTTCAGCCCGAATGGGTGGAATGGTTTGAGTTGGAGCGGCTGGGCCGCGACCCTTCGGCCCTGCCGCCGGTGAGCCGCGACCTCAGCCGCAGCACCCTCCGCCATGCCGGTCGGCGGGTGGCGGAACAGTTCCGCCGTTACGACCTGCCGATCACGCCCTACGACTTGCGACACGCCTGGGCCGTGCGCACCATCCATATCGGCCTGCCGGACACCGTGGCCGCTCGGATGATGGGGCACTCCGTGGCGATTCACACCCGCACCTATCACCACTGGATCACCCGCCGGGATCAGCAGCGGGCAGTGGATGCGGCGCTGGCCAGGCGGCAGGAAGCCTGAGATCCAGAACGGTCGCAGGCGCAGTGGCGCAAACTGGGATCCAGCGGCTCTCTCCACCCTGGATCCCCCCTGTCCTGAAGTGCCTCCGGCTGGGGGTCCAGCTGACCTGGCCGAGCCCTCGCTTGACCGCGAGGCCGAAACCCTTGGCCCTGGCGGCGATTTGGCGCCGGAGCGTGATCCTGAGGCCTACCGGCGCCGCATGGAGCGACGCAAGGCGGTGCAGCGCCAACGGGTTGGAGAGCGAAGCCTTGAAAAGGGCCTGGTGCTGCTGTTCACCGGCGATGGCAAAGGGAAGACCACGGCGGCGTTGGGACTGGTGCTGCGCACCTTGGGCCATGGCGAGCGGGTGGCGGTGATCCAGTTCATCAAGGGGGGGTGGCAACCCGGCGAGGCCAAGGCCTTGATGCGCTTCGGCGATGACCTGGCCTGGCACGCCCTCGGCGAGGGGTTCACCTGGGAAACCCAGGACCGGGAGCGAGATCGTCAGCTGGTGCAGCAGGCCTGGGCCTGTGCCCTGGGGTATCTCGAGGATGGGCAGCGACGCCTGGTGGTGCTGGATGAGGTGAACGTGGCGCTGCGGCTGGGTTACCTGAGCCTGGACCAGCTGCTGGAGGGGCTGGGTCGACGGCCGCCGCTGACCCATGTGGCGTTGACCGGCCGGGGGGCGCCGCCGGAGCTGATCGCCCGGGCTGATCTGGTCACGGAGATGCGCTTGCTGCGGCATCCCTTCCGGGAGCAAGGTGTTCGAGCTCAACCCGGCATCGAGTATTGATCCTGTGCAGGGCAGAGCTCGGGGCCACCGCTGCGAGCTCTGCCCTGAAGGCCTGCCCCCGGGCCGCTTGCTACTGTTCGCCAGATTGAGGCACCAATGGCTTACCGGCGCGTTCTGCTCAAGCTCAGCGGCGAGGCGCTGATGGGGGACCAGGGATATGGTATTGATCCAGCGATTGTCTCTGCCATCGCCACAGATGTGGCCGAGGTTGTTTCTGTTGGCACGCAGCTCGCCATCGTGGTGGGTGGCGGCAACATTTTTCGCGGACTCAAGGGCTCCGCTGCCGGCATGGATCGCGCCACAGCCGATTACGTGGGCATGTTGGCCACCGTGATGAATGCCATCACCCTGCAGGATTCCCTGGAGCGGGTCGGAGTCCCGACCCGGGTCCAGAGCGCGATCTCGATGCAGGAGGTTGCCGAGCCTTACATCCGTCGCCGCGCCATTCGCCACATGGAAAAGGGTCGCGTGGTGATTTTCGCCGCAGGCACCGGTAACCCGTTCTTCACCACCGATACCACGGCCGCTCTGAGAGCCGCTGAAATTGGCGCTGATGTGGTGTTCAAAGCCACCAAAGTTGATGGTGTCTACGACCGTGACCCTGTGCAGTATCCCGATGCGAAGCGATTCGACACGCTGACGTTTTTGGACGTTCTGAGTGGTGAGTTGGCCGTTATGGATGGTGCAGCCATTGCCCTTTGCAAGGATAACTCGATCCCCATCGTGGTGTTCGATGTGTTCGTTCGCGGCAATATTTGTAAAGCGGTGGCCGGTGACCCTATCGGCACCAGAATCGTGCCCCATCGCTGACAGTAAATCCGTCGGCATTTCCTCCCCTATCCTCCCAACGTTTCAGCAGCCCCGCCATGGATCTCGAAGCCAGCATGCGCAAGACGGTGGAAGCCACCCAACGAACCTTCAACACCATCCGCACGGGACGTGCCAATCCTACCCTGTTGGACAAAATTGTTGTCGAATATTATGGTGCTGAGACGCCGCTGAAGTCTTTGGCAACCCTGTCAACACCCGATTCCCAAACCATCCAGATCCAACCATTTGATGGCAGTTCGATCAACATCATCGAAAAGGCAATTGGTATGAGCGATCTCGGCCTTACCCCTAATAACGATGGTCGTACCATACGCATCAATATCCCTCCGCTGACCCAGGACCGCCGCAAGGAGCTTTGCAAGTTGGCATCTCGCTATGCCGAAGAAGGTAAGGTGGCGTTGCGCAATATTCGGCGAGAAGCGATCGATAAAACGAAAAAGCAAGAGAAGGATGGTGAACTTTCTGAAGATCAGAGTCGCGATCAGCAGGAGCGTATTCAGAAACTCACCGATCGATTTATAGGCGAGGTTGAGAAACATCTTGCTGAAAAAGAAGCCGATATCTTGAAGGTGTGAATCAAGTCGAAGTCCTGGTTGTCGGAGCTGGTGCCGCCGGCGCGGCCACAGCAGCCCAGTTGGCCCTGCGTGGTCGTTCGGTCTTGCTGTGTGATGCCGCTACCCCAGCCTCGGCGAAAAGCTGCGGCGGAGGCATGGCGGCTTCGGTGCAGCGCTGGTTTCCATTCGATCTTTCCCCTTGTGTCGAGCAGGTGATCCAGCGGGTGCGGTTTACCTGGTGCCTGGACGACCCAGTCATCGCCGAGTTGCCTGGAACCGCCAACTTCTGGATCGTGCAACGTTCCAACTTTGATGCCTTCCTGGCGCAGCAGGCCGTGGCCGCCGGCGCTCGCCTGCTGCAACCCTGCGCCATCACAAGCATCGAGTCCACTGGGCAGGGGTGGGAGGTTCGCGATCAGGATGGGGGCCTGCACACGGCTCAGGCGGTGGTCATCGCTGATGGGTCTGGATCGCGTTTTGCCGCACCGCTGGGCCTGGGGCCGCCTCGGCCGCGTTTCGCCGCCACGTTGTCGGTCGAATGCGAATCAGCGGTCAGGGAACCCGATCAGGCCCGTTTTGATTTCGGCCTTGTCCATCACGGCTTCTGTTGGGGGTTTCCCCGCCGTGCCGGCTGGAGCATCGGCGTGGGCACGTTTATTGGTCAGGAGGAAGCCGACACGGAGGCCGTGCTTGCCGCCTTGTTGCCCTCTCTGGGTATTGATCCCCAGGCCACCCAGCGCCGTCAAGGCCGACTACGGCTGTGGTCAGGTCACTATCCATTGCATGGCGAAGGATTGGTGGCCGTCGGCGACGCCGCCTCGCTTTGCGACCCCTTTTTGGCGGAGGGTTTGCGCCCGGCCCTGCTCAGTGCCACCCGAGCGGCGGCTGCACTGGATCGCTGGCTCTCCGGAGAGCATGGCGCCCTGGCTGACTACAGCCTGGCGATGCGTCGAGAGTGGGGAGATTCCATGGCCTGGGGCAGCCGCATCGCCCAGGTGTTCTACCGATTGCCTAAGGTTGGCTATCAGCTTGGGGTCAAACGTCCGACCGCACCCCAGCGCATTGCTGAGATTTTGTCGGGGGAAGTGGGCTATGGAGATATCGCCCAACGCGTAATCAGGCGATTGATGTTTCAACGCGGTTGATTTTCTTCTCGCAGTTGGGTGAACCAGCATGAGCGGATCAGGACATTTGTGGGCGATCGCTGTCCCAGAAGAAGTCTGTTGTGCATGTGCTGCGATCTAGAGATCGATTCAGTTCCACGCCGCGCATGCAGCAGGACAATACGGTTGTTGGGTGCCCTTAGGACGCGTCGTGCAGTTTTTCCAATCAGCTGGGACGCAGGGGGAAATGGCAACGTGCGAAGCGGCAGCTCAGCGCAGGCAATCCTTGAGGTGGCGCAGGCGCTCCTCGATTGAGCCCAGGAGCTCGATGGCAAACATCGGCGATTCCTGTACGGCAAAAAGAAACTTTTCACGGTTCATCACCAGAACCCGGCAGGGGCTTAGCGCGATGGCGTTGCCGAAGCGGCGGTGGTCGTGGGTGACGAGCGCTCCGGCACCAAAGACGTCGCCAGCTTCAATCTGTTCCACCTGACCATCATCACTCCAGCTCAATTGGACGCTGCCTTCGAGCAGGCCGAACATACAGTCTCCCGGTTCGCCGGACCGGAAGATAACCTCACCTTCCGGGATGTCAAGGACCTCGCCTTGGCTAGCCAAGGCACGCATAGTATCAAGAGCGTTCAAGATGCACTCAGTAAGGGGACCTGTTTGGCATCAGCCTCAACGATCGTAAGAGGCCTAGCGGCTGATGGCCAGCGCGGCCCCCAATCCTCCCCGCACGTCATCAGGGGCGAGCCGACCATCTTTGTCCGTATCGAGAGCATCGAACACGGCATCACTGCCGAGCCATTCTTCGCGGGTGATGCAACCATCACCATCGAGGTCGTTGAGCAGGAAGATTTCATGCACGGCATGGCTGAAGGCTGCACCACCCTCCACGACGGCGAGTCGGTGGGCCAGCTGAGCCTCCAAGGTTTCGATGGCTTTGCAGAATCCTTGGATTCCTTCGCTTAATTTGTCGGTCGCCATGCTGTCGGCAGCCATCATGGTGTTGAACGTGGGTTCATCAACATGGATTTGCGCTGATGTCTCCGCTGGAGATGAGGCGTCGAGACGCCGCTCAAGCGCAGCCTCGGTGCCACGAAGTTGCTCCATCAAGGCAGGAGAGATGGTGAGCAGATCACAGCCAGCGAGCTCGATGATTTCATCGATATTGCGAAAACTTGCACCCATGACTTCCGTCTTATACCCATAAGTTTTGAAGTAGTTGAAGATTTTGGTGACGGAAATGACGCCCGGATCCTCGGGCCCTGGATAATGATCACGGCCTGAGTGCTTTTTGTGCCAATCGAGGATTCGCCCCACAAATGGGGAGATCAGCGTGGCACCGGCCTCGGCGCAGGCCACGGCTTGGGCGAAGCCGAAGAGCAGGGTGAGATTGCAATGGATTCCCTCTCGCTCGAGCTGTTCAGCTGCGCGAATGCCTTCCCAGGTGGAGGCGATCTTGATCAGCACCCTGGAGTTATTGACGCCGGCTTGATTGTAGAGAGCAATGATTTTGCGAGCTTTGGCGATTGTGGCCTCAGTGTTGTAGCTGAGTCGCGCATCGACCTCGGTGGACACCCGTCCGGGGACGATTCGCAGGATCTCCTTGCCGAAGGTGACGCTGATCTCATCGAGGGCTTCGGCCACCACATCCTCTGCTGAAGCCTCTGGACCCAGCAACTGACGTGACTCGTGCAAGGAACGATCGATCAACTCCTGGTAAGTCGGGATCTGAGCCGCCGCCAGGATCAAGGATGGATTGGTCGTCGCGTCCCGGGGGGTGAACTGGCGGATGGCCTCAATGTCGCCGGTATCGGCGACCACCACGGTCATAGAGGCCAGTTGGTCGAGGAGGTTCGCCATCGGTCGATCGTTCTGGGTGTATGGACATTGACCCCAACAGTAGCTACGCAGACAGCTCTGCCCAGGCTCTCAGCATCCGCTTGAGGGAATCCCTACAGGCGGGTACGGCTTGCGCTGAGCGATTCAGCTGCGTTTGGCGGGTTTGGCATTGAGGCCGGCGACAGACCGACTCGGAGGGATCTTCTCGATCACCAACAGCGCTTCCACGATCTGACGGGCGACGGGCAAGGCCACGGTGGACCCATAGGCATTGCCACCTTGGGGCTCATCCACGACCACCACCACCACATAGCGAGGATCTTCGACTGGAAGTATAGCAACAAAACTGCAAATTCTGGCTCCTGGTATATAGACACCATTGTGTGCTTTTTGCGCAGTTCCGGTTTTCCCGCCAATCCGATATCCCGGTATTCGCATGCCCTTGCCGGTGCCATTTTCAACCACCGTTTCCATCCATTCGACTACTGTGCGAGTCACTTTTGGGTCGAGCAACTGTAGCCCTGTGGGACGATCCGTGCTGGCTAATGCATCGCCAGATCGCAATCCTCTGGTGATATGAGGACTGACCAACCGCCCTCCATTGGCCAACATCGCATGCAGCTGTACAAGTTTCAGGGGGGTCAGCGAAAAACCCTGACCAAAGGAGGCAACCGCCGGCTCGATCGGAGCTTCCTTGAATACGGTCTGGGTTTTCAGCTGTCCAGCTACAGCACCGGGAAGGTCGGTGTCTGGAGTTTGATCAATGCCGATCCGATGCAGCCAGTGCCAGAAGCGCTGGGGCTTCACATTGCGCATCGCTTGGACCATGCCCACATTGCTCGACACTTGCAGAACGGTTGGAAAATCGATCACACCATTGGCGCGACGATCGTTATTGAAAATTGGCCAACCACCAATCGAGAGATTGCCCGTATCATTGACCCTACCGTTGGCTTCGATGGCCTTTTCCTGAAGCGCGATGGCTAGATTGATGGGCTTGAATGTTGATCCTGGTTCGTAGAGATCCTGAACAGACCACTCGCGGAACAGGCCGGGGTTGAAACTCCAATAGCGGTTGGGGTTGTAGCCGGGAGCGGAAACCAGGGTGAGCATCTCGCCGCTGCGGGCGTCGATCACCATGGCGGCACCCCGTTTGGCGTTCCATTGCTTCACTTGACGAGTCAGAGCTTGCTGAGCCACCTGCTGCAGGCGGGCATCGAGAGTCAGCTGGAGACGCAGGTCGTCATCGTAGAGAGATCCAGGGATGAGTCCGTCGGGGAGGGGCGTGCCGTCCGCTCCCTTGCGCATGCTGATCGTGGATTCCTGGCGCCGCAGATCCTGGTCGCGACTTTGCTCAAGCCCAGCCTGGGGAACACGCTCGAGATTCAAAAACCCGACGACGTTGGCAAACAGCGAGCCTTGGGGGTAGATGCGCTGGGGATAAGCCTCGAGATCAAGTCCACTGATGCCAAGATCGCGAACCCGTTGCGCTGTTTCAGGATCGAGAGCCGCCGCCAGTTTGACGCCGGTGCGCTGCTGCCCCACCAACCCCACCAACTCCTGGCTGGAACGGCCGAGGACCGGGGCCAGCTTGGCCATCACGTCAGCGATTGGGCGAACGCTGCGGGGTTCATCTCCGGGAATGTTGAAATAACGCGGGTGGGCCCAGAGCCTGTAGCGCTGTTCATCAATCGCCACCAGGCGGCCCATGCGATCCACGATCGTGCGCCGCGTTCCGATGGGTTTGATCGTTTGGGTCTGGATGGCCCTGGCGCGTGCTTCGAGTCGAGACCCCTCGACGATCTGCAGCCAGGCCAAACGCCCTGCGAGGCCCGTCAGTGCAGCACACAACAACAAATAAACCGCAATCATGCGACCGCGGGGCAGGGGCTGTATCTCCACAACCCGGGATTGCCGTTCACTCCGCCCCGGCCTTGAGGCGGGCCTCTGGTGGCTGGGGGAGGAGCCAGCCGCTCGGATGCCGCCGGGAGGATGGCGGCTCTCGGAGGCCCTGCTCATCAGTAGCCCGCTGGCATGGGACGGAGCTGAAGGTTGGCCAGCAGGGTCAGACCGGCATTGGTGGGCGCAGCCTTGGGTTCGTGGAGGTGAATCAGGTTCTCGCTGTTGGTGGGCACCAGTTGGCCGGGGCGATGGGCGATGCCGAGATGGTGTTGCTCCAGCAGCGCCGTGGACTCTTGGAGCCGGTGGGTGAGAACTTTCGCGGCCTGGAGTTTGGCAAAGCTGTCTGCCCACTGCGCCTGCCAATGCAGCGTCAGCGCACTCATCCCCAGCATCGACAGCCCAAGGCCTGCCAGGGCACCCGTTGAGGCCCGATGCAGATGGGCCAGCCAAGGGGCTCGACGCTCAATGCGTTGGGCCGACAGCGAGCCCTGGATGATCTCCAAGGACGGATTGGCACCACGCGAAGACGAAGCACGGCGTCGAGCCGGACGCGCGACGGAGCGCTCAGGCGCTGGGCTGAGGGTGGCGACCAAGGCGGCGGCACAACGCAATGCGCAAGTGAACCACCCAGGAGGGCGCCCGGCAAGGGACGCCTGGCATCAGTCAGCCAGCAACCACAGGTTCACGAGCGTGAGACCGTTCCAGAGGGCGTGCATCAGCACGCTGCAGGCCAGCCGCCCCGTGCGCCAGCGCAACCAGCCCAGCCCCAGCCCCAGCACGAACAACGGCGTCAACTCGTTGAGACTGAGGTGGGCCATCGCGAAGATTGCGGCACTGACCAAAACAGCCATCGCCCCACCGAGCTGAACGCCCACCACCGGCATCAGCACCCCGCGGAACAGGGTTTCCTCAAACAGCGGAGCCAGCAGCGTTGCCGTGACGGCAAAACAGAGCAGCGCCAGGCCATCGCCACTGGTGAGCACCTGTTCCAGCAGGGGATTGCTGCCGCGGGGATCGTTCCAGAGCCGCTCGACCAGCCAGCCGGCGAAGGCCACGGCGGGCAGCACCATCAACAAGGCGCGCAGGGCTTGCAGCAGGGCGGAACCTGGGGGGCGCCAGCGCCACTGCAGCCACCCCTGGGGCGGTGTAGGGCCCAGTTGCGCCAGCAGCAACAGCAGCACGCCCAGGGGGGCAACCATCAGGCCGAGGTACAGCATCAACACCTGGAGGCCTTGAGCCGTGGCTGAGGGGAGTGACAGGGAGGCCAGCAGTTGCTGGATCGGAGCCTGGATCAGTTGGGGTGTGAGCACCTCGCCCAGCAGCACGAACGCCCCAGCCACGAGCAAGGTGGCGTCCACGGGGGTGATCGGAGGCCCTAACAGAGGCGCGGCTGGGGCCAGCTGTCCCTGGCTGGCGCGCCACAGCTGGACCAGCAACACCACCGCCCCCACCAGCAGCAGCACAGCGGGCCCCAGGCTGATGGCCACAAGCCGCAGCGCCAGCGACAACCCCTGGCGCTGGGCCGGGCAGCTCTCCAGAGGCGCCCCCAGTTGTTCACAGCTGAGCTGGCGCAGCAGCAGTGACGGTGCCCAGGGCTCCAGCAGCTCGGCCTGTCTGCTGTCCGACCTGGGAGTGGGCTCGCTGAGGGCTTCCAGCAGCGGACGCCTCGCCCCATCGACGCTGGGGATCAGCTCCCGCAGTTGTTGATCAGCTTGGGCGGCCAGCTCCGCCTGGTCGGAGCCCCGCTGCAACAGCGCTAGTTCCAGGCGCTGGATGGCCAGTGGCGGTGTTTTGGAGCTCTGGATCTGGCGCGCCAGCTCCTTGGCCAGACTTTCGCGAGGACCGTCGCCGACCAGCAACGGCCGTATCGACTGCGGCAGGCCTTCTTCGGCCAGGACGGTGAGCTCCATCTGGCGCAGGCCGAGGGCATCCACGGCGGACGGCCTCTCCAGGCTGCTGACCATCCCATCGATCCAGAGCAGACCGGTCAGGGCCAACGACAGCAGCGCCAGCAAGGTCTTCCAGGCCGGAGCCGGCCGCTGGGGCGAGAGAGGACCGGTCAATCCTGGTGTTGGCGCTGTAGGCGGCGATTCTGCTCCCATACGATGGGGTCGCCTGCGGTCGGCTGGTCCGTGCCCCTTCGCCTCGTGTTGGTCCGCCACGGGCTGAGCAGTTTCAATCTCGAACGTCGCATCCAAGGTCGCGATGATCTCTCCCTGCTGAGCGATCAGGGGCTGGAGCAAGCCCGGCGTTGTGGCCAAGCCCTGCAGGGGATTGAACTCTCGGTCGCCTATTGCTCACCGCTGCGGCGTGCCCGGGACACAGCCCGCCAGTTGATCCAGAGCCACGCTGGGGCCACAGAGCTGATCGAGCGGGATGACCTGCTCGAAATCGACCTGGCGCCCTGGAGTGGTTTGCGTCGCGATGAGTTGCGGCAGCACGATCCCGAGGGGGAACGTTGTTGGCGCGAAGAGCCCCATCGCCTTGAGCTGCAGGGAACGGACGGACGGCGCTACAACCCAGTCCTGGAGTTGATGGAGCAGGCGGGCGACTTCGTCGACACGCTGTTGCGGCGTCATGCCGATGTCGTGGAGGGGGAGGCTCTAGAGACCATCCTGGTGGTGGCCCACAACGGCATCCTCCGCTGTGTGCTGTTGAGGCTGCTGGGCTTACCCGCCTCCTGCTTCTCCAGGCTGCGGCTCGACAACGGCTCCATTTCGGTGCTCAACCTGCACCGTTCCGTTGGAGCGGATCCCAGCGTGCAGATCGAGTCGCTGAACAGCATCTTCCACCTGAACCTGCCGCTGCCACCCCGGGCCAAAGGCCCACGGATGGTGCTGGTGCGCCACGGTGAAACCGAGTGGAATCGTGAGGGACGCTTCCAGGGGCAGATCGATATCCCGCTCAACACCAATGGGGTGGCCCAAGCCGAGGCCGCAGGCCGTTTCCTGGCGGACGTGCCGCTCAGCCGCGCTTACACCAGCCCCATGGCCAGGCCGCGCCAGACCGCTGAGAGAATTCTGGTGGAACACCCCGGGGTTCCCCTCACCTGCCACAGCGGCTTGGTGGAGATCGGGCACGGGCTCTGGGAGGGCCAGCTGGAGCGAGAGATCGCCGCCAGCTGGCCCGAGCTGCTGGCCGATTGGAAGCGGGCTCCCCATACGGTGCAGATGCCGGAGGGAGAAAATCTGCAGCAGGTATGGGATCGTTCCCTGGAGGCCTGGCAACGCATTGCCCGCAGTCTCAATCCTGAGGAAACAGCCCTGGTCGTCGCCCATGACGCTGTCAACAAGACGATCCTGTGTTCGCTGCTCGGCCTGGGCCCCGAATCCATCTGGTCGGTGAAGCAGGGCAACGGCGGCGTCACCGTGGTGGACTACCCCCGCGGCGGCGACGCCAGCCCCGTGGTCAGCGGCCTTAACTTCATGGGCCATCTGGGCGGGGTGCTCGACCGCACCGCCGCCGGAGCCCTCTGAGCCCTTGGCACCAAGGGCCGGAAGCGGAAGATGAAAAGTCTGCTCGTGCGCCAGGTCAATCTGATCGACCAGCCGGATGGTCGATCCCGCCGGGCGGATGTCTGGATCGAAGCCGGGTGCCTCAGGCGCATTGAGCCGGCGTTCAGCCTGGGAGCACCTCCTCCCCAGGTGTTGGTGGCCGCCCAGGCGTCCGGCCCCAGCGAGCCGGATGAACCCTCTCCTGATACGCCAGTGGAGGAGCTCGATGGATCGCGGATGTGGCTCGGTCCCCCTCTGATCGATCCCCATAGCGTGCTGGAGGATCCGCACCTCGGCAGGGCTGAGACCCTGGATAGTCTTTGGCGCGCGGCAGCGGCTGGCGGATACGGCCAGGTCGCCCTGTTGCCCTGGGCCGTCGATTGGCGCGATCGTCCAGAACGGCTGCGGCTGCGCTGGCCGGAACCGATGCGGCTGCATCTCTGGGGAAGTTTCAGCACGGGGGACCACGACCCAGCGCTTGCCCCCCATGCCGACCAGCTTGATGCCGGCGCGATCGGGTTGGCTAGCGCTGACGGGATGCCGCCGCTGGAGCTGCTGGAGCGGGGCCTGCGCCTGGCTGAAATGGGTCCGCGGCCGGTGCTGCTCGCCCCCCGAGACGTCGCGTTGACCCAGCAGGGCTTTGTGCGGGAGCGGGTGCAGGCGTTGCGAGCTGGTTGGCCCCCCGATCCTGTCTTGAGCGAGCTGCTGCCGTTGCGACAGGTGTTGACGCTGCGGGAGGCCTTTCCGGAGCTGGAGCTGCGCGTGCTGAATCTCTCGACAGCTGAAGCGGTGGCGGCCCTGGCTCAGCATCCCCAGCGCCCGCCGGCCAGTGTCTGCTGGTGGCATCTGGTGGCTGATTCCGGCCATCTGGATCCCTGCGCGGAAGGATGGCGCATGGTGCCGTCCTTGGGAGGACCGGGGGATCGCGAGGCCTTGATCGCCGCCCTGGCCGACGGCACCCTCAGCGCGGTGGCGGTGCACCATCAGGCCCTGGATGCGGAGGAGCGGCTGCTGCCTTTGGATCAGCGTCGGCCTGGTCTGGCTGGCCATGGTGTGGCGTTGAGCCTGCTCTGGCGGGAGCTGGTGGAGCGGCGTCAATGGCATCCGGGTCGCCTCTGGCAGGTGCTGTGCTGGGGCCCTGCCTCCTTCGTGGGATTGACCGCCGAGCAAGCAGGGCTCGATCAACGGCGCTGGATCCTGTTCGATCCCGATCACCCCTGGCGCTGGGATGCTTCAAGTTGCCCCTCTCTGGCCGCCAATCAACCCTTCTGGGGGGAGACCCTCCGCGGAGCTGTGGTGGCTTCCGGCCTCAGCGACCCTGATGACTGGAGGCTCCCAGGGGGCCCATGGCGTTGAACGGGAAGAACCGCCAGAAGGCCCGACCGATGATCTCGTTCTGAGGCAGAAATGGACCGCCGGGCCAGAAGCGGCCGTCCCAGCTGTTGGCACGGTTGTCCCCCAGCACCAGCACATGGCCAGGCGGCACCGTCACATTCAGGCTGCGGCAAGGACCCATGCCGCGAGGATCGACCGGGCAGTACTTCTGCACGTAGGCCTCAGCCAGCGGTTCGCCATTGATGTTCACCTGGCCGCGAGGGTTGATGCTGACGCGCTCGCCCGGCAGACCAATCACCCGTTTGATGTAGGCATCGCAAGCAGGCTGTTGAATGCCGCTGAGGGCCCCGATCAAGGGAAGGTTCACCAGAAGGCAATTGAGGGGCCCCCCTTGACCGGGCTGCTTCAGCACCGGATCAAAATGGTGGGGGGCGTGAAACACCACGATCTCTCCACGGGTGGGTTGACGCGATCGGTAGGAGAGCTTCTCCACCAGCAGGCGGTCCTGAAGCTGGAGCCCCGGCAGCATCGAGCCCGAGGGGATGAACCGGGCCTCCACCAGAAACTGGCGGATGCCGAGGGCCAGCGCCAGGGTGATGAAAATGCTGCGCCAGAAGCCCCAGGAATCCTCCTCCTGGCCAGCCGGAGGCTGCCCCTTCGCCGCTTTGGAGCCATTCGGGTCGGGGCCCGCGACCTGGGAGCGGTCTTCCTGGGACTGGGGGTCAGAGGAGCTCAAGGTCCCGGGGATGCGGCGTTGTCGGATCCTGGGCAGATTAAGCATCCACCCTCTCCGGGCCTCCATGGCGCGTCCCCGTTGGCATCGGCCATCCCCACGCGCGAGCTTTCGGCTCGCGCTGTTCTGGGATCGCTTCGTGGCGATCTGGGCCACGCTCAACCTGCTGTGGGTGGTCTTTGACATCAGCTACGTGCCGTTGCGCAGCTTCTGGTTGCAGCGCAATCTCTACCCGCTTCCGGGGGTGCCGCTGTCGGTCCCGTTGACATTTCTGCCCGATGTCACCCCCTGGGTGGATCCGATCAAAGGGATCGAACCGCATCGGGAAACGCTCGCCTACACGGCGGCCTTTGACCAGCTCGATCAGGCCATGGCCGGCCATCGGCCCGGCCAACTCCTCAACCCGGAGCAGATCAAGTTGCTGCGGCAGCAGGTGCGCCTCACCGCTGAGATGATCGAAACCAATCCATTTCTGAGTTCGGGTGGATCCGGGACCCTGGAGCGCCTGAAGAACAGGTTGCGCGATCGGACCGGCAATCCCTCCGCTCGCCAGTCCTCCGAGGTGTTGCTTGGTCCGGGTTGGCTGGCGACGCGAAGTTGGGACCAGGAGCGTCGTTTTTGGAAGCAACGAATCCTACCTCTGGTAGAGACCAACTACTGGCGATCAATCGATGAAAACGGTCAGCCCACCGATCACTTCTGGCGGTACGACCTGTTGCTATTCCAGAGTGTATTCCTGCTGGACATTGTCCTGCGCAGCGTGCGTCTGCGCCGTCGTCTGCCTGGATTGAGTTGGAACCAGGCCCTGCTGCGCCGCTGGATCGATCTGCCGCTGCTGCTGCCCTTCTGGCGATTGCTGCGGGTGTTGCCGGCGCTGGAGAGGCTGCAGACCAGCGGTCTGATCAACCTGGAACCGCTCAGGGCTGTGATCTCCCGCTGGGTGGTGGCCCTGCTGGCGGTGGAGCTGTTCGAGGTCCTGGTGTTGCAGATCCTGGATGGTTCGCAGCAGATCATCCGCTCCGGGCGCTGGCCGGCCCGGCTGCGCGGCCTGCGCAGCCACCAATCAGTGCTGGCCAGCGATGGGCAGGAGCTGGTGGAGTTGCTGCGGATCTGGGCGCCCCTGCTGTTGGTTCAGGTGGCTCCCCGCCTGGCACCGGAATTGCAGGGGGTGCTGGGCCATGCTCTGCAGCAGAGCCTGGAGGTGGGTGTGGTGCCAGGCCCCCTGCGTCGCCTTCAGCCCCTGCTGCGCATGGAGCAGGGGCTGAGCCGCCAGTTGGCAGCAGGCATGGTGGATAGCTTGCTGGATCTGAGCCGCAGCACCGGCGAACGGTTGGGGCGACGGGATGATCAGCAGCTGGATCTGCTGCGCCGCTGTGTGGATCGGTTCTGGGAGGAGTTGGCCGCAGCCCTGGAGAGCGGCACCGCGCTGCCGCGATCCCAGGAGCTTCTCTGTGCCGTGCTGGAGGAGTTGAAGGGCAGCTATGTGAGCCAGGTGAACCGGGCCAGCATCGAGGTCCTGATCGACGAGCTCGATCTGCTGATCACCCGCCAGGATGGCGCTGGAGCACCCAGCTCCAGCGCTGCACCAGCCGTCAACCCAGCAACGCTTGCCACTCCTCCTGCTTGAAGCCGGTGAGCACGTCCCCCCGGGAGGTGATCAGGAACGGCCTCTTGATCAAGCGGCCATCGGCGCCCAGGGCAGCGATCGCCTGTTCATCGCTCATCGCCCTGACCTGGGTCGCACCGAGAGCCCGGTAGCTCTGGCCGCTGGTGTTGAACAAGCGAGCACGCCCGAGCCGGGAGAGGGCAAGGCGCAACTCCTGCGGACCGGGCGGAGAGACGGTGATCTCGATGACGTCAAGGTGTGGACCGGCTTGCAATCCCTGGCCGGCAAGCCAGGCGAGAGCCTTGCGGCAGGTGGAGCAGCCCGAGTAGCTGTAGAGCCGGTGGGGCGCTGCAGGATCGCTCATGGCAAATACCCTCCAGGCGTGGTGAGATCAGGGCCTGTGGAAAGAGCTTGAGGGGCTGGTCAGCGGCGCTTGACCAGTGCCTTCAGGGCACCCACCAAACTGTTGGAACCCTTACCCACGCCACCATCGGGCTTGGTGCGGATCGTCACGTCGCCGTTGACGCTGGTGCGGCAGCTGAGGCGGTAGTTCGCGGGTCGGTCCGCCAGGTACACCTCTTCAACGTCGGAGCGGGGAGAGAGGTTGCGGGCTCCCTCAACGACCTCGACCACGCAGGTACCGCACTGGCCAAGACCGGAACAGTTGTTGAGGTTGTTCAGCCCCGTGTAGGGGTTGATGCCGGCATCAAGAGCCGCCTTGCGCAGGTTGGCGCCTTCGATGCAACCGACCTGCTGGCCTTCCTTTTCAAAGCGGATGGTGGGCACGGCCGATGTGGGGGGATAGGCGCCGCCAACCCTAAGGCACGCGGTCCCCGCGATCGGCGCCACGGGCCACGCCGGCTGAGCAAGACCGGCTTGGATGTCTCCGTGACACCGCCTAAAATTCAGGCTTTAAAGGGATCGGCCGGCTGTGAGTGTGGAAGCGGCAGGACCTCTCCCCGACCCGATTCCCATGGCGGAATCACCTGCTCTGCTCCCAGGTGTGGCCAGCCCGCTTGACGCGCACTCCCCGACGTCGCTGACCAGCGATCGGAGCGCCTCGATGGCGGCCTATGACCGTTTGGTCCCCGCGCTGATCCCCGGCTACGCCAGCTTGGCCCGTCTGGCTGTGGCCCTGCTGGCCGAATCACCACTGGCTGCCGCCCAAGGCGCTTCGATCCTGGTGGCGGGCTGCGGCACTGGCGCCGAGCTGCAGGAGGCCCATGCGCAGCGGCCCGACTGGCGTCTGACGGGACTGGATCCCTCGGAAGCGATGCTCACCCTGGCTCGGGAACGGCTTGGTCCGGCTGTCTCCATCGACTGGTGCTGCTGCAGGGTTGAGGAGGTGCCGGAGTCCCTGGGTCGCTTTGATGGCGCCCTGGCGGTGCTGGTGCTGCAATCGCTGCCTGACAACGGAGCGAAGCTGGCGTTTCTGGCCGCATTGGCCCGGTTGTTGCGGCCCGGCGGCCAGTTGGTGTTGGTGGACTTGATGCAGGCCGAGCGCTCGCCGCTGCGGGATCAGGTGGACCGTGCCTGGCAGGGCTTTCAGCGGGCCAGCGGTCTGGCGGGGGTTTCAGCAGCGGGAGCCGCCGGGGCGGCCCTTGGAGATGCCTGGCACCCCATCGGGACCCCTCGACTGTCATCGTTATTGAATGCCGCCGGATTCGGCGATCCAGCATTGATTTTCCAGGCTTTGAATTTTGCTGGTTATCTTACGCAGCGACGCGCTTAGTTCCACGTTTGGATGATCAATTTATTGCCAGCAACATGGAATTTTGCAAGGAGAAATGCCAATCAAAGCGCAATGATCGCCAATGGATAAGTTGGGCCCAATGACGACTAAGGCCAGGATGCTCTGAAATAGTGATGGAATAAGACGGAGTCGCAATCAAGACGTTGACGACTCTGGTTAGCGACGAGGGATCCAGATCGCTTAGAGTCAATAGGATTGCCGGAAGCGTATGGCAACGTGCTGGTTAGGCTGCGGGACGCGAATGGGCGTGAGGCTGCTGCAGGGGATGGAGCTCAGACGGAGCGGGGGAGCTATTGAGATGGGCGCGGATCTGGCGCAACTCGTCGAGTATGGAAGACAGCAGCTGTTGGGTTGCCGTTGACGGGGAATTCAAAACCTCAACCGTGACCTCCTTGATACGCAGCACATCGCGAGCGAAACGAGCAACTTCGTTGGGATGGAAGAGTAGGGGATCTTTTTGATCGCTGCGGTACTCAGGATTAAGTTTGCGAGGATTGAATGGAGGATTGAGATTGCGCGGATCCGTATTGGTGTATCGATAAACAGATGCCCGTGAGCGATTGAGAGATTTCTGCAACTCATCAATGCCAATCAAGAGTTCAGCCGAATCGCCAGCGGGGGCGCTGTGCGCTGGGAGAGAACTGACCCCTGTGAGGGCATGGGGCTGGACGAGAACGCCTGAAGGACTACCGGCCGCAGATGGAACCAAACCAACGGGCTGACCGGAACTGGCAAGCATGAGTCTTGGCTGAGATCGCCTGGAATGATCGTTGGACAATAGCAGGCTTGCTGTGGGGCTGCCTGTTGTGACGGTCACCATCCTGTTCCACCGTCTTGATGGCGGGACTCGGTGATATTCTCTTGAACTGTGACTATCTAGGCCTGATGCGCGTTTCGCGCTTGATGCTGGTGACGCTGCGCGACGTTCCAGCCGATGCCGAGATCATCTCGCATCAACTTCTCTTACGTGGCGGGTTCATGCGGCGCGTCTCGGCCGGGGTTTACGCCTACCTTCCGCTGCTGTGGAGAGTGCTGCAGAAGATTTCAGCGATCGTACGGGAAGAAATGGCGGCCGTTGATGCCCTCGAAACCCTTCTGCCCCAGCTCCAGCCTGCCGAAATGTGGCAGCGCAGTGGGCGTTGGTCGGGCTACACCGCAGGCGAAGGGATCATGTTCCACCTCCACGATCGCCAGGGGCGTGAGCTGGGCCTGGGGCCCACCCATGAGGAAGTGGTGACGTCCTTGGCCAGTGACATGTTGCGCTCCTATCGCCAACTCCCAGTTTGTCTTTATCAGATCCAGACAAAGTTCCGTGATGAGATTCGTCCGCGCTTCGGCCTGATGCGGGGTCGGGAGTTCATCATGAAGGATGCGTATTCCTTCCATGCGGACGAAGCTGACTTGCGCGAGTATTACACCCGCATGGATGGGGCTTACAAGCGTATTTTCCAGCGTTGCGGCCTCCAGGCCGTCGCGGTCGAGGCCGACAGTGGAGCGATTGGTGGCTCCGCCAGTCAGGAGTTCATGGTGACGGCCGATGCGGGCGAGGACTGGGTGCTGACCAGCAGCCAGGGGGACTACTCCGCCAATCAGGAGCGGGCGGTCTCGCTGGCCCCGGATGCCGTTCCGCTTGAGGGAGGCGAACGATCCGGGGGGCAAGGCGAACGGCTTGCCACGCCAGCGGTGAGTTCGATTGAGGATCTGGAACGGCTTCATGGCTATCACCCTTCCCAGATCGTCAAGGTGCTGGCGCTGCTCGCCCGCTTCGCCTCAGGCCTGCATCAGCCCCTGCTGGTCAGTCTGCGAGGTGATCAACTGCTCAATGAAGTCAAGCTCGCCAATGCCGTTTCCAGGCGGTTGGCTGAGGAGCATGGCGCCCTGCTCGGAATTGAGCCGCTGACCGCCGAACTGGTGCGGCAATCGAACCTGCCCATCGATCTGAGCCGGATTCCCTTCGGCTTCCTGGGACCAGATCTGGCGGATGCAACCATCAGCGTCACGCGATCCAGCGCTGGTGTCGGCATCGCTTCTCCGCCTGAGAACGGAGGCCCTGAGATCTCTGCCAGCTTTCTTCGCCTGGTCGACAGCACTGCCGCAGAGCTGGAATGCTTCGTTTGCGGCGCCAATCAGAGCGATGCCCACCGGGTAGGGGCCAGCTGGAAAGGGCTGGGACTCACCCCGGTAGCGCTCGATCTGAGGGCGGCTCAGAGCGGTGATCGCTGCCTGCACGATCCAGCCCAACTGCTGCAAGCCACCCGCGGCATCGAGGTGGGGCACATCTTCCAACTCGGTCGCAAATACTCCGAGGCCTTGGAGGCCTGCTTCACCAACGAGGCCGGGCAGCTCGAGCCGCTCTGGATGGGCTGCTACGGCATCGGAGTCTCCCGTCTTGCCCAGGCCGCGGTGGAGCAGCATCACGACAACGACGGGATCCGCTGGCCGCTCTCGATCGCCCCGTTCGAAGTGATCGTGGTGATCGCCAATCTGCAGGATCAGAACCAATGTGCCTTGGCTGAGACCCTCTACAGCCAGTTGCGGGGGGTGGGTGTGGATGCCCTGCTCGATGATCGCCCCGAGCGCGCCGGCGTGAAGTTCAAAGATGCTGACCTGATCGGCATCCCCTGGCGGATCGTGGTGGGCCGTGGCGCCACAGACGGGATGGTGGAGCTGGTGGATCGATGCGGCGAGTCCAAACAGCAGGAGCTGCCGGCGGATCAGGTTGTGCAGAGCCTTGTCGAGAGGATCCGCCCCCAACGCCTGGGTTTGCAGCAGGATTGATCCGGCGTGTGTGAACCTCACGACATGGCCGCCTAGAATCCAGCGCTCCGCCTTCTCCTGCCTTGATCGCCTTCCTGCGTCGGCTGATCGTCCGCCCTGGGCTGGTCCTGCTCCTGCCTCTTTGTCTTTGTGTGAGCCTCACCTTGAGCGCTTGCAGCTCCACCAGCCTGCTCAGCGGCAACTATGTGGACGACACCGTCAAAGTGGCCCAGGTTCTTGAGGGGGCTATCGCCCTGGCTGCTGATGATCCGGCTCGGGGCGACGCGGAAAACCAATCCCGGACCTTGATCAACGCTTACATGGCGCGCTACCGCCCGAGGAACAGCGTCAACGGCCTGGCCTCCTTCACCACCATGCAGACGGCCCTCAACTCTCTTGCTGGGCACTACGCCAACTATCCGAACCGCCCGCTGCCCGAGGCTCTGCGCAACCGAATCGATAAGGAGCTGCACCAAGCGGAGGCCGGAGTGGTGCGGGGCGCCTAGGCCATCGTGGGTTTACAGAAGGGCCCATGACCTGAGAACATATTTGTTTGTGCTCGAAAGCGGCCACAGGCCGTTCCATTCTTGGCCAACGTCGTCGTCATCGGTGCGCAGTGGGGTGACGAGGGGAAGGGAAAGATCACCGATCTACTCAGCCGCTCGGCCGATTTCGTTGTTCGCTATCAAGGTGGCGTCAATGCCGGTCACACGATCGTGGTGGGCGATCGCGTTCTCAAGCTGCATCTGATCCCATCCGGCATTCTTTATCCCTCCACCACCTGCTTGATCGGCGCTGGAACCGTGGTTGATCCAGCGGTGATGCTGCGAGAGATTGATATGTTGATTGATTACGGCATCGATGTCTCGGGACTGAAGCTCGCCTCGACGGCCCACGTCACGATGCCGTACCACCGCCTGCTGGATCAGGCGATAGAACAGCGCCGCGGTGACCGTCGTATCGGAACCACCGGTCGCGGGATTGGTCCTACCTACGCCGATAAATCCGAGCGCAATGGCATCCGCGTGATCGATCTGCTCGATGCCGTGAGGTTGCGTGATCGCCTGCTCGGACCCTTGGCCGAAAAAAATGAGTTGCTATCTAAAATCTATGGACTTGAGCAGCTCGATCCTGAAATCGTTCTTGAAGAGTATACGGAATATGGGCGCCGGCTGGCTCCCCATGTGGTGGATTGCACCCGCACAATCCACGAGGCGGCGCGAGCACGTAAAAACATTCTTTTTGAAGGGGCCCAGGGGACCCTGCTAGATCTTGACCACGGCACCTACCCCTATGTCACCTCCTCCAATCCCGTTTCCGGTGGTGCCTGCATCGGCGCCGGTGTCGGCCCCACCCTGATCGATCGCGTCATCGGTGTGGCCAAGGCCTACACCACCCGCGTCGGCGAAGGCCCTTTCCCCACCGAACTCGAGGGCAGCCTCAACGATCATCTGTGCGATCGGGGTGGTGAATACGGCACAACCACCGGACGCCGCCGTCGCTGCGGCTGGTTCGACGGGGTGATCGGACGCTATGCCGTGCAGGTGAATGGCCTCGACTGCCTGGCGATCACCAAGTTGGATGTTCTCGATGAACTTGACGCCATCCAAGTGTGTGTGGCCTACGAGCTGGAGAATGAAAGAATCGAGCATTTCCCCTGCAGCGCCGAAGACTTTGCCCGCTGCCGGCCGATTTTCGAAACCCTGCCAGGCTGGCAATGTTCCACAGCTGACTGCCGCAGCCTTGATGATCTTCCCGCCACAGCTAGGAGCTATCTGCGCTTTTTGGCAGAGTTGATGGAAGTCCCGATCGCGATTGTGTCGCTGGGCGCCCAGCGCGAGCAAACCATCGTGGTTGAGGATCCGATCCACGGACCCAAGCGCGCTCTGCTGAGCGCCTGACCCACAGGCCCGTGCCATCGGGCCCGAACCCCCTTTCCCCATTCCCATGCCCACCACCACCGCACACCGATTCGACGTCGTCGGCATCGGCAACGCCATCGTCGATGTTCTGGTTCAGGCGGAAGACGATGTGCTTGAGGCCCATCAGCTCAGCAAGGGCACCATGGCTCTGGTGGACGAGGCCGCCGCGGAGCTCCTTTACGCCAGCGTCGGCCCGGGGCTGGAAACCTCTGGAGGCTCAGCCGCCAACACCCTCGCCGGCATCGCCCAACTGGGGGGTCGGGCTGGCTTCATCGGTCGGGTTCGCGATGACCAACTCGGCACCATCTTCAGCCACGACATTCGCGCTGTGGGGGCGCACTTTGAGACCCCGCCCGCCAGCTCAGGCCCCACGACCGCCCGCTGCCTGATCCTGGTGACCCCGGATGCCCAGCGCACGATGTGCACCTTCCTGGGGGCATCTGTGCTGCTGGACCCTTCGGATCTCGATCTCGAACTCGTTGCCCAGGCGAAGGTTCTCTATCTGGAGGGTTACCTGTGGGATAGCGAAGCCGCGAAGCGAGCCTTTATCGCCGCCGCTGAGACCGCTCGTGCCAATGGCGGCCAGGTCGCTCTTTCGCTCTCCGATGCGTTCTGCGTGGATCGGCACCGCGACAGTTTCCTGGAGTTGGTCGATGGTCATGTCGATATCCTCTTTGCCAACGAGATGGAGATCACCTCGCTCTACAAGGCGAACAGTTTTTCGGAAGCGGTGGACCAGGTGAGAGGGCGTTGCGGCATCGCCGCCCTCACCCGCAGCGGTGATGGCTCTTTGCTGCTTTCCGGCGACGCCAGCATCGAGATCCCGGCCTATCGGCTCGGCCCCTTGGTCGACACCACCGGCGCGGGTGACCTCTACGCCGCCGGCTTCCTCTATGGCCACACCCAAGGCCTGGCCCTGGACCAATGCGGTCATCTCGCTTCTCTGTGTGCCGGCCAGGTGGTCACCCAGCTCGGTCCCCGGTCTCAGGTGAATCTGCGTCAGTTGGTTGCGGAGCACCTTGGGGAGCTCTGAGCTGGGCCAGCCAGGCGCCATAGCCGGTGGTGGTCTGGGCCTGCCACTGCACCCACATCGGGGTGACGTAGCTGTGCAGGTCCAGCACCGCTTGCTTCAGCGCCTCCAGCTGGCTGGGGATGGTCTTGATCAAGAGCTGCACTTCATCGCTGTGCTCGAGGTTTCCCTCCCAGATGTAGAGCGACCGCAGGGGCAGCAGGCTGACGCAACCCGCCAGCCGCCGCTCCACCAGGGTGCGCGCCAGCTGTTCAGCCCTGGTCGCATCAGCCTCGGTGGTGATCACGCAGATCATCGGCTCGATTGTGTTGCCGTCAGTTCGATCGTTCTGCGGAGTGAACCGCTCCCGGTCCGGGGTTGTGGTCATGGGGTTGTGCCGCTGTGGCTGGAGCCATGGAAGCGGACCCCCGGGCCCGCTAGGGGGGCGTCAGCGTCTTCCGCTGGGACTGGTGGTCGCGACCAGGCGATCCCGGCCCCCGGGGATGGCGTCAGCCTCTCCAGCAAGGCCTCGTAGCTGAGGCTGAGGGATTCCGGCTCGCTCTCGCCGGGACGCTCCAACAGCAGCAGACGCAATCCCTGGCGGTCCGCCAGACGCAGCCACTGCGCCTCCCCGGGACCGCCGGAGCGACGCAGCAGCACGGTTTCGATTCGCCAGCGTCGGCAGAGCGCCTCCTCCAGCGGGATCGCCACCTCTGGATCTGGCTGGGGTTGCAGCGCCACCAGGCGTTCCGGCGCCAACCCTGCCGCCAACGCCTGGCGCAGCGCCCCCGGACGGGGCAGCACCCGGGCGTGGAGGCAGGCCTCAGGGCAGCAGCGCCGGACCAGGGACAGCTGGCGAGCACCGATCGCCAGCAACAGCCGCTCGCCCCTGCGGCAGCGCCCCTTCAGGTCTTGCGGCCGCGTCAGCAGCTCAGCATTCCCCGGGGGCAGCAGCGGGCGTCGCAGGCGCAACAGCGGCTGTCCAAGCCGATTGCAGGCCTGGCTCAGGTGGGTGCTGATGCGGCTGGCGAAGGGATGGCTGGCATCGATCACCCAGGAGAAGGGATCCCCTGCGGCTCGGGCGGCCTGGAGCTGGTCGGCCACGCAGGGTTGATCGAGCCCGATGGCCCCGATCGCCAACTCCAGATTGGCCTGCTGGCCGTAGGCCCGAGTCGCTTCCGGGCTGACGACACTGACCCGCACCTGCCAGCCCGCCGCGAGCAGGGCCCGGGCCAGTGGTGGGCCCTCGCCGCAGCCGGAAACCAGCCAGATCCTTCCAGGGGAGTGATGATTCAGGATGGGGTCCTCAATCCTTGGTAGGGGCGTGAATCACTGTCTGCTGGAAGCTGAAGTGCTGGAGCTCCCCCAGCTTCGCTACACCCAGGACAATCAGACTCCGGTGGCGGAACTGACCGTGCGCATTGATGGCCTCCGGCCCGACGATCCCTCCGGCCAGCTCAAGGTGGTGGGCTGGGGCAGCCTGGCTCAGGATCTCCAGAACCGGCTGCAGGTGGGCCAGCGCTTGGTCCTGGAAGGCCGCATGCGCATGAACACCGTGCCCCGTCCGGATGGTGTGAAGGAAAAGCGAGCCGAACTGGTCCTGTCCAGGTTGCATCCCCTGGGCGATGCTTCGGCGGCAGCTGTGCCAGCGCCAGCCCAGCCTGCCCCGGCCGCGCCCAGATCGGCTGCGCCCCAGGCTAGGGCCAATGCCGCCCAGGCCACGCCGCCGCCCGCTCCCCCACCCCCTGCCGCTGCGGCAGCTCCAGCACCAATCTGGGATCCCTCACCCCTGGTGCCACGGGAGGGCCCCGACGATGACGACATTCCGTTCTGAGCGGCCTCCGTGTGGGGAAGGGCAGCCCCCCGGGGAGTGCCCCACTGTCCTCAGCCTGCGAAGCCTGGAGGGAGCACCGTTCTCCCTGGTCAACCGCAGGCCAGGTCAACTTCAATTGTCTCGCCGATGATCGCTGAGCTTGTTGAACCGTCCGCCTTGGTCAGGCCCTGAACGTCAGCCGGCGTGAATCGATGATCCCCCAGGCCGCCGATGCCGGTTGTTGACGTCCGGTAGTCGTGATCGCGTTGCCGCCTTCCTTGCTGCACCGTTGTTCAGCCGTGATCGGCCGCAAAGGGGTGGTCGCCGAACAGAGGCTTGACCCGGGGACTGGCGGCACTCAAGCCAAGCCGATCAACCCGATCTGACCATGGTGCTGGTATCAGGGCTCCGGAGGCTGTCCAGGCGGAGCCTCGACTGGCGCTCGCCTGGCGCCCCCAAGGCTTGAAGCGGCGCCAGCGCGTTCAGCCGAGGCGATCCGACGCCAGTTCGAGCATCTGCCCCAGCTCCCGCTCCAGGGCGGCCAGATCCAGTCTCCATTGCGGCCAGTGGCCGGCGTCCAGCTGGCGCAATAACCAGAGCCTGTCCTGGCGCAGCTGCTCGAGCAGCTCCGCCGTGCTCGGCTGCGGAGGCGGTTGCGGGGGATCGGAGGTGGTCATCAAGCCAGCCCATGCGCTTGCGGCCATCTTGCCCGTCGCTGCGGGAAGATGGAGTGATGCAACCCTCCCCTCCCTCAGCATTGCGTTCCCCGGGCACCTGGGTGACTCTGGCCGGAACGGCCCTCACGCTGGTGGGCACCCTCGCGTATCTGCGGGATGACGCCAACCTGAGCTTGCCCACCATCTTTTATGGCTTGCCGATCCTGATCGCCGGGCTTGCCCTCAAGTCCTCGGAGCTGGCGCCCGCTGTTCGAGTCACCCCCCCGGGCCAGCTGAAAGAGTTGCGTGACCAACCGAACAACGAACCCTTGAAGCGCCTGCTCGCCGATGTCAGCCGCTGGCGCTATGGCCAGAAGGCTCATTTGGAGAGCTCGCTGGAGGCCCTGAAGCTCTGGAATGACGATGATCCGCCCCAGTTGCTCAGCGTTGAGGAACTCGCGCTGCCCGAAGGCTACGGGTTGCGTCTGGAGTTCGATCTGCATGGCGTTCCGGCCGATCGCTGGTTCGAACGCCAGGAGAGGTTGGGGCGGTTCTTTGGCCGAGGCCTGCGGGCCGAACTGGATCAGCCCAGGGCCGGTCGCCTCAACTTGCGATTGCTGCCCAGTTCGGCGTCCCAAGCGGTGGAATCCGCTGGTGCCGGCAAGGCCGCCTGACCGACCCACCTTCGTGTCTCTCCCGGCCTGACCAGCAACCACCACCGTTCGATGACCTCCACCAGCCTCGGTGATCCCCTCGTCAGCCAGGCCGACAGCCTGCGGGTCTCGGTCCTGAGCGAGGCGCTTCCCTACATTCAGCGCTTCGCCGGCCGGCGCGTGGTGGTGAAATACGGTGGCGCCGCCATGGCGCGGGAGGACCTGCGCGAGGCCGTGTTCCGCGATCTGGCCCTACTGGCCAGCGTGGGCGTGCAGCTGGTGATCGTGCATGGCGGCGGGCCTGAAATCAATCAGTGGCTGACGCGTCTGAGGATTGAACCCAGTTTTCGCGATGGACTGCGCGTCACGGACGCCGCCACCATGGATGTGGTTGAAATGGTTCTGGTCGGTCGCGTCAACAAGCAGATCGTCAACGGCTTGCACCGAGTGCGCGATCGCAGCACCCTCGGGGTGAGGGGCCGGGCGGTGGGCCTGTGTGGCAGCGATGGCGGCCTGATCAACGCCCGCAGCCTGGGGGATGGATCCCATGGCCTGGTGGGGGAGGTCGCCAGCGTCAATCCTGGCTTGCTGGAGCCCCTTCTGGCGGCGGGCTACATGCCGGTGATTTCCAGCGTGGCCCCGGATGGGGAGGGGCGTGCCCACAACATCAACGCGGACACGGTGGCGGGAGAGCTGGCGGCCGCGATGCAGGCCGAGAAGCTGGTACTGCTGACCGATACGGCCGGCATCCTGCGGGATCGTCACGACCCCAACTCGCTGATCCGCCAGCTCAGCCTCGCCGAGGCGCGTCAGCTGATCGCCGCGGGAATCGTCGATGGTGGCATGACGCCCAAAACCGAATGCTGCATTCGAGCTTTGGCCCAGGGCGTGGGGGCGGCCCACATCATTGATGGCCGGGTGCCCCATTCCCTGCTGCTCGAGCTGTTCACCAACGCTGGCATCGGCACCATGGTGGTTGGCTCCACAACCCAGTTGCAGTCCACCTGACGCCTTGATGGAGGAGCAGGAGCTGAGGGAGGCGAAGCAAGCCCTGGAGCGTGGGGAGTACGCCAGAGTTGTGCGTTGCCTGGAACCGCTTCTGGAGCGGTGTCCAGCGACCAGCCCCACCGGAGCGAGCCTGCGTCTGCTGCTGGCCACGGCCCTGATGGGCCAGGGACGCTCAGAGTCGGCGGCCGATTACTGCCGCGAATTGCGACGTTGCCCGGATCCGACCCTGCGGGCCCAGGCCCGTGATCTGTTGCTGGTGCTCGAGGCGCCGGCGCTGCAACGTCCGCGCGAGTGGTCGCTCACCATGCCCGACCTCACCCAGGGACGGGCCCTGGAGGAATTCCGAGGCAAGGCCAGCCGGTCGCGCCGCAAGCCACCGCCGCCACCACCGCCCCCTGTCGGTGAAACCAAGGCTCCCGTGGGCTTCGCCCTACTCAGCCTGGGATTGGTCCTGACCCTGCTGCTGGCGGCCCTGCTGTCGGGTTGCCTCGACGTGCGCAGCGATCTGCGCTTCGCGGGGCCGGGCCGACTCCAGCTTGAGCATCAGCTGATCAGCGACAGCGGCACGGCCACGCCGTGGCAACGGCGATTCGCTCAGGCGCTCACCGCCCAGGGATTTGAGGCCAAGGGCAGTGGCGGCCAGGAGTTGCTCACCACATCCGTGTTGCCGGCTCAGCGGGTCCTTGACTCCCTGGTGGCGAGCGTGCGTCTGGCCGGAGATCTCAGCGGTCGCCCCCTTCCTGCCCCCCAGATCCGCTGGCGGGAGCGCAACTGGGTGCTGGGCGTGAGCCAATCCCTGGGTTTGGAGATCGATCTGCGGGCTCTGGCCGATCTGCGCGGAGTGAACGTCAGCCTGACTCTGGAACCGTTGCGGCCAGGGGCCGTGCAGCGCTCCAGCCCCAACGCTGTGGTGCAGCAGGGGCGCTCCCTGGTCTGGCCGCTGCGGGCGGGGGAGACGAATCGGCTGGATCTGCGCTGCTGGCGCTGGAGCCCCTTGGGACTGGGCAGCCTGCTGATCCCCCTGGTGCTGGCGATCTCCCTGGGGCTGCAGCGCATCCGCCAGCGACTTGGATTCGGTTTTCCTGAGCTGCCGGCTTAAACGCAAGAGATGGGTGGTATGAAAGCGCTGAGCTGGATCTTCTCCGGAGCGGTGTTCGCAGACAGCGCCGGTGCAGCTGCTTCCAGCGTGATCCGACCCCAAGCTCCGGATGCCTGCCGATTCAGAGGGTCAAAGGGTCGGGATCGATGCTGAGGCTCACCTCCTTCGGCAACAGCGCCTGCATCTCGGCCTCCTGCGGCAATGGCAGTGGGGTGACGGCTCCAGCCGCCGCGCAGGGGCCATGAAGCAGCAGCTGCCAACGACTGCGGCCCGCCACCCGGGCGATCGGTGCCGGTGCCGGTCCCACCAAGGCCCAACCTGCTTGCTCCACGGCCCCGCGCAGGTGTTCCGCCAAAAGCGTCGCCGCCGTCGCGGTGCCGCTGGCGGAAGGGCCGGCGAGGCGCAGCAGGCAGGCGCGGCGAAACGGCACCTGACCCGACTCCTGTCGCAAGCGCAACTCAGCCT
The DNA here is from genome assembly GCA_046342775.1 of Synechococcaceae cyanobacterium. Classification (GTDB taxonomy): domain Bacteria; phylum Cyanobacteriota; class Cyanobacteriia; order PCC-6307; family Cyanobiaceae; genus Cyanobium. The sequence goes on along the minus strand of JBKDOR010000056.1, from coordinate 15,237 downwards.
CCAGGAAGCGTTCATAGCGCCCATCGACCAGATGGCGGATGACCGGATGGTCGGGGCTGTAGGTCTGCACCAGCACTTCTCCCGGCCGTTCGCCACGACCGGCCCGTCCGGCCAGTTGCAGCAGCAGCTGCAAGCAGGACTCACCGGAGCGCAGATCGGGGCGATGCAGCAGGCCGTCGGCGGCCAGCACCGCCGCGAGGGTGACGCGCGGCAGATCCATGCCTTTGGCCAACATCTGGGTGCCGACCATCACATCCGCTTCCCCGGCGGCGAAGCGTTCCAGCAGCCGGCGGTGCCCATCCCGGCCGCGGGTGGTGTCCGCGTCGAACCGCAACAGGCGCAGTTCGCTCAGCTCCTGCCCCAGCTGTTCGATCACCCTCTGGGTGCCGGCGCCGAAGGGTCGGAAGGCGGCAGAGCCGCAGTGATCGCAGCGCCGGGCGATGTCCTGCCGGTGGTCGCACCAGTGACAGCGCAGCCATTCCTGGCCATCGCCGCGACGATGCACCGTGAGTGCCACGTCGCAGTGCGGGCACTGCATGACGTTGCCGCAGCTGCGGCAGCTCAAGAAAGTGCGGTAGCCGCGGCGAGGCACCAGCACCACCGCCTGCTCGCCCCGGTCACGCAACTGGGCGAGGCGGGCCATCAGGGCGCGACTGATCAGCCGGCGATGGCCATCGCTCAGCTCCTGGCGCAGGTCCACCACGCGCACCGGCGGCGGTGGGTGACGCCCCACCCGTTCCGGCAGGCGCAGCAGGGTGGTGTCGTGCTGGCAGGCCAGCCAGGTTTCCAGGGACGGGGTGGCACTGCCCAGCAGCACGCGGGCTCCCTCGCGCTGCGCCCGCAAGCGAGCGACCATCCCAGCGTGGTAGCAGGGCATGGGGCTGTCCTGTTTGTAGGAACTGTCGTGTTCCTCATCGAGCACGATCAGCCCCAGGTGCCGCAGCGGCAGGAAGATCGCTGATCGGGTCCCCACCGCGAGGCGGGGTTCCGCCAACTCGCCGGAGCGCAGACAGTCGCGCCAGGCGTTCAGCCGATCCCCCGGCTTGAGGCCGCTGTGGAACTCGATCACCCGCTCGCCGAACCGCGCTCGGCAACGGTCGATCAGCTGGGGGATGAGACCGATCTCCGGGGTGAGGATCAGCACGCTGCGACCTGCGTTGAGCTCCTGGGTCGCCGCCTGCAAATACACCTCGGTCTTGCCGGCTCCGGTGACGCCCCAGAGCAACAGGGCTTGGCCGGGAGCGGCAGCCCGGATCGCCTCCAGAGCGGCCTCTTGTGCCCGATTGAGCTGATGGGGTGGTGTTACCGCTGGGTTGGGGTCCAGAAGCTCTGATGCGGAGGAGCTTGGAATTCCCCCCTGCTGGTGTCGCCGTAACAGGCCGCGCCGCTCCAGGTTGCGCAGGCTGCCAGCTCCCACCCCGGGGGTCGCTAGCAGATCCCGCTGGGACATCACGCCACCATGGCGTTCCAGGGTGCTGAGCAGAAGCTGTTCGGCCGTGGTGGCCGAGCCGTCCAACGGCTGATCCGTGCGCTCCACCACCGGCCGTCCCCGCTTGGCGCCTTGGCCCGGCGCCGCGGGACGCCCCCCCAGCCAGCCGGCGGGCAGGGCAGCCTTGAGGGTGCGAAAGCGGCTGGTGTGGTACGCGTCAGCCACTTGGTCGATCAAGCCCTGCCAGTGCGGATCCACCGCCGCGGGCTGGATGACTCGCTCGATCGGCAGGATGGTGATGTCGCGCAGATGGGCGGGCAGCTCAGCCAGAACCGCCACCACCAGCCCGGCCTGGCGACGCCCCTTGAGGCGCACTTGAACGAGATCACCGGTGCGGAGTCGAGCGTCTGGCGGGGCGGCGTAGGTGAACACCTGCCCTTCACGACCGGCTTCGACCCAGACATCAAGCCAAGCGCAGGCAGGCGGCTCAGGCGGCGTCAGCCCTGAGTCCCCAGAAGTCGGATCCTCGACAGCGCCAGCCAATCTTGCACTTGCCACTGCCCATTCCTAGAATGAAACCGTTGAGCGGCGATCAAGCTGCTGCCGGAACCTGGCAGGTTTCCGTCCAGAGGGAAGATCTGAAGAGCGTTCGGTCCACCGAATCCTCCGATCTGCGACCACCCCGGCAACACTGCCTCGGCCCAGGGCCGGATCCATTCAGAGGTCGTCATCCTTGCACCTGCACCCACTGCCCTCCAGAAGCCGTCGACTGTGACGATGCCTGGGCTCCGGACAGAGGATCGGTTGCGGTTTTCCCCTCCCGTGGATTTGATTGTGGTTTTGGCCAATCGTTCATCCCCGGTCATCGCTTTTGAGGTTTGACACGGAACAGCGCCATGCTCTGCGGCACCAGACTCGGATCGATCTGAGATTGGTCTTGACCCCGCTTGCCAAGTCGGTCACCAGGGTCTTGATTTCTTCATCACTCGATTTGACTGATCTGTCACGTTCCTACCGCTACAGCCGTTCGATTCCTTTGATGGCCTGAGAAGGTAGCTCCTTCCAGCATCCCTCCAGCCTTTTCACCCATTTTCGAGCCCAGTCCCATGACTCCCGTTGTCGCCAAAACCCAGGGCGCTCAGCCTGAGATCGTCGCCACGGTTAGCGCCACCGGAGAGGTTGTGGCGGTGAAACGGACGACCAGCCCCAAGCGCCGCGCTCCTAAAACGGCCGATGCAAGCCTCCAGGACGCCGCAGAGCCTCAGCTCCAGCCGAAAGCCGCAAAAGCCAAGCCCAAGAGCAAGCGCAGTGCCGCTGCCAAAGCAGTGGTTAGCTCTGCGGTCAAGCAACCGACCGCGGCAGCCGATCTGGAATCGGAGGCTGATGCTCTGCTTGCGGAATCGGATCTGGACATTGCCTTTGACCTGCCCTCTGTTGAGGATGCTGGCGGCCTTGCCGATGCTGATAGCTTGAAGGATTCGAAAGCCGCCAAAGCACTTTCCAGCATCAAAGTTGGTCCGAAGGGGGTCTATACCGAGGATTCGATCCGGGTCTATCTCCAGGAAATCGGCCGGATTCGACTGCTGCGACCTGACGAGGAGATTGAGCTCGCTCGCAAGATTGCTGACCTGCTCGAACTGGAGGAAAAGGCTGCAGAATTTGAACTCGACAAAGGTCACTTTCCTGATTCCAAAGAGTGGGCAGCTTTAGTGGACATGCCGCTCACCAAATTCAGGCGGCGCTTGATGCTCGGCCGACGCGCCAAGGAGAAGATGGTGCAATCGAACCTGAGACTAGTTGTTTCGATTGCTAAAAAGTATATGAATCGCGGCTTGTCCTTCCAGGATCTTATTCAGGAAGGTAGTCTTGGGCTGATCCGTGCTGCCGAGAAGTTTGATCACGAAAAGGGATACAAATTTTCGACCTATGCAACCTGGTGGATCCGTCAGGCCATCACCCGGGCAATCGCTGATCAGAGCCGCACAATTCGCCTGCCCGTTCACCTCTACGAAACCATTTCGCGTATCAAAAAAACAACAAAAACCTTGAGCCAGGAATTTGGCCGCAAGCCCACTGAGGAGGAAATTGCCGAAAGTATGGAAATGACAATTGAAAAACTGAGATTTATCGCCAAATCCGCTCAGCTACCCATCTCCTTGGAAACCCCGATCGGTAAAGAGGAAGATTCTCGCCTGGGTGATTTTATCGAAGCCGACATCGAAAATCCTGAACAGGATGTTGCTAAAAATCTGTTGCGAGAGGATCTTGAGGGTGTCTTGGCAACCCTCAGTCCAAGGGAGCGCGACGTGTTGCGGCTGCGTTATGGCCTCGACGACGGACGGATGAAAACACTGGAGGAGATCGGTCAGATCTTCGATGTCACCCGGGAGAGGATCCGCCAGATAGAGGCCAAAGCGCTTCGCAAACTGCGGCATCCCAACCGCAACGGTGTTCTCAAGGAATACATCAAATAGGGCGTCGTACGTTTTTTTGCTCTCCTCTCAGTGATGCATCGCCAATCAGCCACGCTCGACTCCGTGGCTGACAGCTTGTCTGAGCAGCGGCAAGCTCTACATTTATCGATTATTCTGCCGACATTTAACGAACGTTTTAATGTTGCAACCGTTAGCCAGGCTCTGCTGCGGCTGAGGGCAACATTGAAGCTTGAGATTCTGTTTGTGGATGATGATTCCGCTGACGGGACTGCAGACGAAGTTCGGCGACTGGCTCGGCAGTATCCTGAAATCCGCTTGATTCGTCGTGTCGGCAGGGCAGGGCTTTCCAGTGCGATCAAAGAAGGCATTCTTGATGCCACTGGCGACTATGTGGCTGTGATGGATTGCGACGGGCAGCATCAACCAGAGGCTGTTCTTCTGGCTTTGGAGCTGTTGCTAGAGAGCGGCGCAGATCTGGTCGTTGGCAGCCGCTTCCACCAGCAGGCAAGCATTCAGGGACTATCTGGTTCAAGGCAGCGGGGTTCTACCCTCGCCAATCGCCTCGCCAATCGCACGCTGCCATTTTATCATCAGTTGACTGATCCCATGAGTGGGTTCTTTGTGCTTCGTCTTGACCATGTCATCAGGGACGTCCGAGCGGTTGACGTGAACGGCTTCAAGTTTCTCTACGAGCTCTTGGCTGTGAGCAAGGGCCGCCTCAAAACACTGGAAATCCCTTTGAACTTCATGCCACGCCAATCAGGAGATTCCAAACTGGATCTGGCGATCGTCTGGGACTTTGGCGTTTCCATCCTGCATACTCTTGCCTTCCGGCTGATCCCGCGACGCATGATCAGCTTTGCTTTGGTTGGTGCATCTGGAGTGGTGGTGCAACTCTCGATTTCCTATCTTTTGCGGGCTCTGGCCCTGTTCCCCTTCGCTCAGTCGGTGTTTCCCGCGGCTCTGGTGGCCGCTACCTCCAATTACTTGATTAACAATGCCCTCACCTTCCGCTTTCAGCGGCAGCGAGGGATGGCATTGCTGAAGGGTCTGGCGCGTTTCCTGCTCGTCGCTTCCTTGCCCGTGTTGGCCAATGTTGGCATCGCCACAACCTTTTACGCTCGCATTGATCCGAATCCGTTTTGGGCTCAAATCGCAGGGATCATCGTTGTCTTCATCTGGAACTACGCCGCATCATCGCGATTCGTGTGGAACTCGCCCTGAGCCAGCCTGCTTGGAGGCCCTGCAATGGTTTCACTCCGGAGCGGACACGGGCTCGCTCCGAGGTGAACGGCGGCGAAGACTTTCGCTGCCTGTGCTTGTGGCCATCGCTGATCTGCACCGGTGGGCATCAGACTGATACCTGATCTCCGTTGCGCCCGTGACCGCAGAGCCCCCGGCGACAGGACCAGACAGCAGCATCCCTCGCCGGGATGCCTCAATGACGACGGGGTCTCAGACCCTTTCGCTTGCCGATCTTCGCGGTCTGCGCTCCGCTCCCCCGGTCAGCGATCCCCAGCGCCTGCAGCTTCGCCGGGAGCTCGAGCAGGCGATCGTTCCCTACAGCTGGTTCACGCTGGGCGTGATGGCTCCGGACGTGGAGACAGCGATCGGTGTGTTGCGTGAGGTGGAGGCGGCGCTCGGATGGCTGCCGTTGCAAGCGAATGGGACCCTACCCATGGCAGCTTCTTACATGACCTCATCTCCACAAACCTCCCCAGCACCATCCACAGGGCTGCCAGTGTTCCTGAAAGGGAACCAACGCACGGGTCTATTCCAGCTCCGCACCGAAGCTGGCCTGGGCCTGGGTCTGTTGATCACCGGCCAGGATCCGACCAGCCCCATCGCTTCGGAAACCTGGGGCCCATTACCGCTTGATCTGTTCTCCTGAGGAGTGGGAGGGGCCAGCCAGCCGCCCCCCTCCAGACTTGCTTTGTGCCGATTACCCCGCCTGATTGTCCTTGTTGCGCTCCTGGGCCAGATGGCCATAAATGCGACGGGCGCGGTTCACGCCTCCCAATGGTCGGTGGGCGGCTAGGGAATGCCAGGGCGAGAACGATTGGCATTCATCCTCCGCCAGCCGGCTGGGGCTGTTGATGTCCTGCTGCGGCAAGCGCAGCGAGGCGACCTTTACATAGGGGGAGCTGGTCTCATCCCAGGGCTCCGTGGGATCTTCAATCAGCATTGTCGTCGCATCGGTTTGGACCTGAACCAGCAGGTCAAACTGAGCCTCCGATCGGGCCAGCTGGGTGCTGATCGCTTCCCTGAACACATTGTCAAGATCGACAACGTGGCTGGGATCAAACTGCGGTTCTGTGGTCACCGGCACCATCTTGTACTTCATTGCCCCTTCACCCAGCTTGTAGGGGGTTGCGCTCCAAAACGTCGTTTGCAAGGGGCTGTGGACCACGCCGGCTTCGCTGTTCTGGATCCTGGCTACCAGATCTAGGGCATATTTAACCTGCTGCACAGCGGCGACATCCTCAGCCGGAATCACCGCTGGCTGGGCCTTGAGATTGATCGTTCCCTTGGCGATGGCAGCCATCACTCGGAAAAACACCAGATAATCAACCACATTACGGATGAAAAAGACCGGGCTGTTGATCATGATCAGATCCTGCTCGCCCTGTCGCCCCGCCGCCTCCGGCACCATTTCCCCGGTAACGCCCAGCACTTTCACCGCCATGCCGCGGAGATCTGGGGTGACCACAATGTCGTCTCCCTGACGCTTGGCATCTGGGAAAAACTTCCCCTGTGGGTCGCGTTTCGAGCTGCCGTTTGAGAAGCGCACCCAGCAGGGATAGCTGTTCGGGTTGGCGAACAGTCCCTGCCGGACACTCTCCGGCAGATCACCTTCCACCACCAATTCTCCCTGGATATAGCCATGGCTCTTGGGGTGCTGGTCTCGCTGGGTTGGATGGCTCGATTTGTTCCGCATCGTGATTTCACTCTGGGCCGCCAGCTTGGCGATCGCTTCAGCTTCATCGGCGGGAATCTGCTCGCAGCCAAGGCTGGTGGGTGTTGCGCTCATGGTGAATCGGGTGTGTCGTGGTTTGAACGTGAGCGGCGATGGCGTCAGCCCTTCCGGCCAATCCCGTCCAGCACCCGCTGGATCGCCATGACGGCGACTGCTTTGAGCACATCGTCCACGCCGATGTCATTGGCGGCTCGCGGTTGCCAGTCCGCTGGGAACTTGCCCTCCAGCCAAAGGCGTTTGACATCGTCGCTCGTCACATATCGGTGTTGTTGTTCGTCGAGACGACCAAACACCTCCAGCAGGGCAGTGAACTCCAGGGTTTCGATGGCCGTTCCCTTCAAGCCGGGGTCGTTGCGTTGGGCCTGGTTGGCTGCAGCGGCAAAATGTTCGGCATACATTCGGCCATTCTCACTGAACCGCAGTAGGGCCGACTCCAGCTTCTCCGCACTCACCTCAGGATCGCGAATCCCAGTGCTGCCACTGTGATCAAGCTGTGAATCCCGTAACTTGAACAGATTGAAATGCTCCGGGATCGCATCAGTGCCGTCGGCACCTTTGACCAAGGCCTTTCGCACCTTCTCGCTGATGCCAGCCTGGGCCAGTGCCGCATCTAATTGGGCCGTTGAGATATTGCCATCTGCATCGGGATTTATCCAGCCATTATTATAAAAAGCTAAAAGGGCTGGGCAAGGAATCGTATCCCCTTGGGGGCGCTCCTGCCAGCTTTCGCGGCTGAATGGACAGCTGCCGCCTTCGCCCCGCGCCGATGCGTTGGCGCTCGCGGTGTTGTTGGTGTCTGGGAATGTCATCAGTGCTGGAGGTAAGGGTGAACAGGGTGACTCACCTGGCGAGATCCCAAGGATCAACGCCGAAGCCCGCCGCTTCTGTCTGCACGCGGCCGTAACTTCAGCTTGTCCATGGTTGGCCCGAAGAGCCAACAGGCCACTGGCTTGATGTTCAGCCTGTGGGCTGGCCCAGCTTCTCCAGTCCGTTGGGAATCGCGTTGCGGTGAAGCGTCGATCAATGCAGTCGCGGTGAGCCCCCATCTCACCCCGCGCAGTTGGCATCAACCCAGTGGGGGGAAACGATCTCGGCCATACGCGCCATCCCATCCAGCTCAGGGACGGGGCTTCAGACGGTTCTCCGCCAAGGTCTTGGCTGACGCGATGGCAGTACCAGCTTCAGTCCCACCCGCCGCTCCTGGTCAATGCCCGCCGCTTGCGCCGTCGGCGGCTGCACCGGCGGCCCCTGCTCCCAGCTGGCGCGGTTGGCCGACGGCTGTGGGTTGACCGAAGTTTGTTGGTTGGCCGAAGGCTGTGGATTGGCTGAAGGCTGTGGGTTGGCCGAAGGCTGTGGGTTGGCTGTATAGCCATGCCAGCGTGGCACGGTCTCGAGGGCTGAGTTGAAGAATCGGTTGAGGCCCGGGCAGGGCTGCCATCACATCGGTTCTGGCCTCGCTGTGGCCCCATAGCCCCAGGGCATGGCCCAGCTCATGCAACGCCGTGGCCTGCAGCGCCTCCTGCCGCTGATCCGGGCTGAGAACCACTTCCACCAACGGCTCCAGCCTTGGCCCTTCACCCCGATCCACCCGCATCAACCTCAGCAGCGCTCGGCCGTGGCTGGCTCGAAGGCGGCCCGTCGCATCCGGTTGCCGGGGTGGACGGCGGCGCCACAGGCGGATCTGGGCCGCTTCGGCCTGCTCTACCTGCTGCAACGGCAGCAGTTGCTGCCACTGCGCGAGTGCTTGCTGCACCGCCTCGCTCCAGCGCCGCTGCCAGCGGTCTGCTGGTTGGCCCTCTCTGGCTGGTTCCACCCAGACGCACCACTGCTGGAGGATCGGCCAGCCCAGGGCCGTGGGCCGCAGCCGCATGCGGTAGTCCGGAGCCAGGGGCATCGCTGGCTCAGCCGTTGAGTCCACTGGTGGTGCTGCTGGGGTGGTGCCGGCGGTGGCGGGAGTGCTAGTGGCATTCGCGCTGACGGGTGTCAGAAGATCGGGCCGTGGAGCCAGCGGCACGGGAGCGCTGGACGGCCCGCTGTGGGACTGATCGCTGGGCACAGGCTCTCTGCGCAGCGGCAGGGAACAGCTGGATGACGACGCTCTGTTGCCGGCGGCTTGAGAAGCATTCGCCTGATTTGGCGAGGAGATCCCCCGAAATAGATCAGCAGCCGGAGCTTCTGCCGCAAGGCTCTGGGGCAAGCCCAGGGTGCAGCAGGTCAAGCCGAAGCCAATCCACCCCCCCAGCAACATCCACTGGGTTTGGGCCTCAAGACGGCAGGCCAACGCCCCGGGCCATCAACGTGGCCATGAACGGGATCGAGGCGAAGCCCAGCAGTTCCACATTCAAAATCCAAGACAAGCGAGTCGCCAGGGCTTCGCTGACCTGGGGAGTTTCACCACGCCGCAGGGGCAGTGCCCAAAGGATATAGGTGACCGTTGGATAGAGTGATAGGCCGCCCACAGCAAGGTAAAGCCCTACTTTCCACCAGAACAGGGGATTTTCGGTGTAGAAGGCGCTGCCTTGGCCGAAGTAGAGAACTCTGAAGATTCCGCTGACCAGCAACCCCAGCGCCGCGATGCCATACACGATGTCGGTGATCACCATTGCCGTGGCGATTTTGCGGTCCGGATTGGGGCGAATCAGCCAGCGCTCCAGCACCAATGCCGCGAAACAAAGCATGAAGCTGAGGTAATGCGCATAGGCTACCGCCGCATTCGGCAGGATCTGGTCAGGCAGCAGCGCGAAGCCAGGCATGAAGGTTTGTTTCAAGCAACTGCAACGTTAGCTGAGCTGTCTCGCTTGCCGCCGGTGACGTGGAGGGTGGGGGCGTCATGCGTCCGCCCGGGGTCCATTGTCTCGCCCATTGCTCCCTGCGTCGCAGCCGCAACGGCACGTCTCAGGCTTGATCCCCACTTCAGGCGCGGCCGGGGCCCCGGTCGCTGCCCACGCTGTCGCCATGGTGTGCTGTAGCCCGGTGCCCATGCCGAGCCGATGCCGAGGCCATTTTGGTCGGGTCGGCGTCGGCGTCGGGATCGGCTTGCGTCTGCCGCTTGACCTGCTCCCAGCATCCATGCCTGGCCAGCGCCTCAGCGGTTGCGACTGTCCCGATCGATTGCCCGCCACGTGCCCAGCCCGGCGACCCCGGCTGCCTGCAGCTGCAGGAGTTGGAAGAAAGCCTGAAATCAGGAGCAATCAGGAACACTGAAGCCTTTCTGTGGGTTCTCGAAAAATTGTCAGATTTCTCTAGTTTCAAGAGAGTCTCTCGATTCGACGATGGCGAGCTCCCTTAGCGCATTCCTTGGAGAAATCGGTCGCCATCAGCTGCTGACCCCTGAACAGGAGCTCACACTCGGCCGCAAGGTTCAGGCCATGGTGGTCCTGCAGGAGCGTTGCTCCACCGCCGGGGGCAGCGGCCCCGCCTGCGAGTACAGCGACCTCGAAAGGCGTGCCTTGCGCAGCGGCGAGCGGGCCAAGCGCCAGATGATCACCGCCAATCTCCGGCTGGTGGTGAACCTCGCCAAGCGCTATCAGGGCAAGGGCCTTGATCTGCTCGATCTGATTCAAGAGGGCACCATCGGCCTCACCCGGGCCGTTGAGAAATATGACCCCACCCGTGGGCATCGTTTCAGTACTTATGCCTACTGGTGGATCCGCCAGGGCCTCAACCGGGCCCTCTCCACCCAGAGCCGCACCATCCGGATTCCCGTGAACGTGAACGAAAAGCTCACCCGCCTGCGGGCGGCCAAGGCCCGCCACCTCCAGACCCATGGCCAGGCACCCTCCATCGGCCAGTTGGCCGAGGCCCTCAGCCTGCCGCGAACTGAGGTGGAGGAACTGCTGGGATGTGAGCTGCGCAGTGTCACGGTCAGCCTGCAGGGGGCGGTGCGCTCCAAATCCGATCCCTCCGAGTTGGTGGATGTGCTGCCCAGCCAGGAGCCGGCGCCGATGGAGCGGGCCGAACAGGCCGAACGCAGTGATTCGGTTTGGACCCTGCTGGAGAAGGCCAGCCTCACTCCCAAGGAGCGCACTGTGGTGATGTTGCGCTTTGGCCTCGACGGCAGCAACGAATGGCGCACCCTCGCCGAGGTGGCCCGCCAGCTCTCCTGCAGCCGCGAGTACTGCCGCCAGGTGGTGCAGCGCGCCCTGCGCAAGTTGCGCAAAGCCGGCATCGACAGCGGTTTGGTTGAAGCCTGAGCCCTCTTTCCACGGGTGCCGGGCGGGAACCCCTACCAGGCCACGGCAACAGCCTCCGGACAACCGTCCTTTCCGCTTCACGGCAGGGACCCGTGAGAATGAACCAGGCCAAAAGCCTGCCTTTTCCCCCCGAATCTTCGACCATGAACGCCACCCAGGAGCCTCCCGCTGTGGATGCTGAGGTGTTGCAGAGCACCGTCGTTGACGAAAACGTGCTCCTGCGGCTGCTGCGGCGCGCTGGTCGCACCCTGGCCAGGCCCGCCCTGGAATGCCTCGAAATGCTGCTCGATGGCGACACCCCTCCCCAGGCTCGCTTTACCGTGCTGGCGGCCCTCACCTACCTGGTGCTCCCCCTCGAGCTGATCCCGGATTTCATTCCGGCCGCCGGCTTCACCGATGATCTGGTGGCGCTCACCGCCCTGCTGGGCCTCTGCTCGCGCCACATCACCCCGGAGATCCGCCAGCGAGCGCTGCGCAGACTGGACCTCTGGTTCCCCCCCGCGCCCCGGTGACCTCCCCGGCGATCTCCTCCTCCAGCTCTCCCCTCAACCAGGATCAGCTGGAGGATCTGCAGGCCTTCATCAAAGACTGGTTGCGCCACACCGGTCGCACCCAGGCCGATCTGAGGAGGGCCTTGCGGGCTGCCTCGATCCGCATGCCGGTGCTGTTGGAGGCGTTGCAAGACATCCATCAGGACCAAGGCTTGTTGGGAATGGTCGATCGCCTCTGCTCCATCGAGGCGATCTGGCAGGACGAAGACCAGGGAGGCGACCGCAGCATCGAGGACCTGGATGGACCGCTGGACTCCTTCGGCCAGCTGGATCTGTTGCTGCAGGAGATCCGCGAAGACCGGCAGGACTGACGCTCAGCCGGCAGAGTGGGTCGAGACGGATCTGAAAGCCTCCATGCCCCTTGCCAGCCCTGCCCTTCCCCCCCTCGCCCTGCTACTGCTGGTGGTGGCGGGCAATCTCGGCCCTGGAGCGGCACCGCTGCGGATCGCCCAGGTGGAAAAGTTCATCCTCGGACCCGGCAGCAACGTGGGCCCTAAAACCCGGGTGGTGCCCACCAATTGCTATCGCAGCCGCGATGGCGTGATCAGCTGCGACACCAAGCTGGTCAACCCCGCAGGCACGACTCCTGCCAGGCCTCAATTCTCGCCGTTCAACAACTGATGGCGCCCCGCATGGCGCTCCTGAGGCCGCTCTTCGATGACGGGGCCTTCCTCAAGGGTATTGATCGCAGTGAACACCTGCTGGCCAAGTTCCTTGCCTTGGTGCTGGGCATCGTCACCTTGGTGGCTGCCGCTCAGATTGGCTTCGAGACCTTCGTCGCCATCCTCAACCCCAGCACCCGTTGGGTCGGCACCCGCCTAACCATCACCCTCGGGTATTTCCTCGACATCCTGATCGCCTTGGAGGTGCTGCAGAACATCACCGGCTACTTGCGCCGCGGGGTGGTGCAGATCGAGCTGGTGCTCGCCACGGCGATCACCGCCGTGGCCAGGAAGGTGATCGTGCTGCCCCCAGGATCGGAGGACAAACCCCAGCTCTTGATCAGCCTCGGGTTCACGGCCCTTTTCCTGACGGCGGCTTGGTGGCTGGTGCAGCATTCGCTCATCCGTCAGCAAAAGGCAAAAAACCAGTCTCTGGCCAAAACAAGGCCAGCCAAATCGTCCCCGGAGCTGGATCCGTGGCCTCCAGGCGATGCCGCTGATGTGGAGCGATCAGAACCGCATCGCCACGGTTGAGGTCCCTCGCCTCCGCTTCCGTCTCGAACCGCAGCCGGGCGCTTCCCTGCAGCAGGCAGACCCACTCCCAGTCCTGTTGGTTGTACCAAAACCTTGCTGGGCTGCTGGCCTCACAGGAATGAATACGCTCCAGCCGCAACCCCGGAAACTCCAGCAGCCGGTCCACACGCTCTTCCCCCGGGGCTGGACAGTCGCTGCACAGCAGGTTGGTTCCATCCCCTTCACGGCCCGGCTGCTCTCCCCAGCGGCGGCCGATCTCGAATCCCCACTGCCGTGCCAACCGCACCACCTCCTGGTGGTGCCGGCAGTCGCGCAGCGCCTGGCGCAGCTCCGGCCGCTGCTCGCTCAATGCCACGAAGCCATTGAGCTGGGCGACCTTGGCCAGGAATTGCTGCAGATCGGCTTCGGCCATGGCCTGCCCTCAGGCGTTCTGGCCTCAACTCTGATCCACAGCGCCGGCCAGCTCGTTGGCGGGCTTCACAGCCCTCGCTGCCTATCCCTGACACGGCCCATGCCTCGCAGCCAGGCTCTCCCAGAGGCCCGGTCTCAGTCGCAAGCCAGGGAAGCAGCCCGTTGGTCGTGAGCACCTCACAACTGCAGGCTGCGACCTCCCTTGGCGCTCGCCAGGGTCGGGGGCTGGCAGGATCGCCGTCAGCCGCGTAGCCGTTGTCTTGTCGATGCGATTCCCCTCCGCCTTGTCGCGCCCCTGGGCTGGCCCCCTGGCCGTCGCTCTCAGCTTGGTCATGGCCCTGTGGGGCCTGGGTCCCCTGGTGCCGGAAGCCATGGCCGCGGAAGCTACGGCCGCGGAGTCGGTGCTGCTCGCCTCTGGCGAACGGACCGCCGCGGTGCCAGGGGGGGGTGAAGATGCTGCGTCGGGGGCCTCGGCGGCAACCCTGGCCCATGGCGCCCAGTTGTTCGAAGCCCACTGCGTTGGTTGCCATGTGGGCGGCGGCAATATCATCCGTCGTGGCCGCACCCTCAAGCTCCAGGCGCTGCAGCGCAATGGCCTCGATTCCGCCGCCGCCATCGCCCAGGTGGCCGCCCAAGGTCGGGGCCAGATGTCGGGCTATCGCGAGGCCCTCGGAGGCGATGGCGGCGCCGCGGATGTGGCTGCTTGGGTGTGGCAACAGGCATTATCGGGCTGGCAAGCGGAGTGATCCGATCTGCCGCCGCCCCGTTCAGGGATCGGATCGCAGGAACCGGCAGGCACCGATGTTGACGAAATCATTGCCGGGGAGCGGCACCGTGAAAGCACCGGTGTTGAAATTCCAGAGCGGTCGCTCGAAGGTGGAGATCACCTGACCGGCTGGGCTATCGCAGCGGCCGTTGATGCCGATGAAGGCGTCGTTCTGAATTCGGCACTGGCAGGTCCAGGGACGATCGGGGTTGTTGGGGTTTCTTGTGCAAGGCGCCGCCATGCAATCGGCCCATGGGCCCGAGTTGGCCTCGCAACTCACCGGACGAAAGGTTTGACACCAACCGCGGTAGGAAAAGGTCGAGACGCCGGGGTACGTCACCTTGTCGACCCGATAGCGCCCCTCACGAATCACCCGACAGACCGGGGCCTCATCGATGCCGCATGGCGGCCCTGGGTGCAGCGCCGCTGCGTTTCCAGTCGCACCAGCTCATCTTGAATCTTTTCCGTTTGCACCAAGTGGGGTTCGTTGACGTTCCAGCAGGGACACAGGGCCTTCGACGTGCCTTGTCGCTGGCAATCGATCGAGGCCTTGCAGAGTGCGTGGGCGCCCCTGCACTCCACCACCGCCTGGGGGATCGCTGGCGCTGCCGGTTGGGGCCCAGCCAAAACTGGGCTTGCCCAGAGCAAGCCCATCGCCATGAGCCCTGTCAGCACGGGAGCCTTGGCGAACCTCTTCGGCGTGCGGCCTTTCGGCGCGAGGTGTTGACGTTCGTTCGAGCGGATGGAGGAGGGCATCTGGAGCAGGGCAACCCTTCCCCCACCCTGTGCAAGGTCCGTGCCGATGGGCTGGTTCCACACCTTGGTGGTAACAAGCTGAAATCCCCCTGGCTCCAGGGGCTTGAGGTCAGGCCTCCAGGGGCTCCATGCCGGGCGGCCGAACCAGCGATTGACAGACACGCCTCGCTCGCCAAACTGAGTTCTCTACCTGCATGCCATGCGCCCTCTGCCGCTGTTGCTCACTGTTGCCGCTTTGCTATCGCTAAGCCCAATTCCGGCCTCGGCCAAGGTGGTGGCTGAAGGCAAGCCCTCGAAAGGCTATTTCTGGCAAAAAGTGCAAAAAGCCAATGGCCAGTCCACGATGATGTGCCGATCCACCGGCAGCTCCACAATCCAAAAGGCAGCGCTTTGTGAAAAGGCCGGCGCCAAGAAACCCTGATAGACCGCGGTTCTGATTGACATGCATTGCTTGGGGGCGATTGACCAATTGCGTCATCGTCTCGGCTGGAGCTGGATGCATGTCAGCGGTTCACCTGAGCTG
>JBKDOR010000055.1:0-6252 GCA_046342775.1 Synechococcaceae cyanobacterium | reverse complement strand
GTGCTTGTGGTGGCCGGCGCGGCCAGCTGCGCGGCCTGGGGGGAAACGATGCGCCAGCTGGCGCTCACCCATCTGGGCGAACGAGGGGGCCCGGTGCAGCGGCGGGGTGGCGCAACGGAGCAAGACACGTGACATCCGGGTAGCGAAGCCGGCAGACTGAGCTGGATGAAACGACTGAGCCCTTTAATGCCCGATCAGGAGCTGCTCGACGATTTCCTGGAGGCCCTGGAGCAAACCGGCAGCCCGGTGAAAAACGGGGTGCTGCGGGCGGCGCTGGGCTGGGAGGGGGCGCAGTACGAGGCGGTGAAGGCCGAGCTGGTGGGGCGGGGCATCGTGAAGCGCGGCCGGGGCCGCAGCGATAGCGTGAGCCTGGTGGGGGCGGAGCCTATGGCGGCGCCGGCCCCGCGGGGCAGCAACGGCACCAGGGTGAGCCGCAGCGGAAGGGGCAAGGCGGCTGAGCCGAAGGACAAATCCCTGGAATCGTGGATCTGGGATGCGGCCTGCTCGATCCGGGGCGCCAAGGACGCCCCGAAATACAAGGACTACATCCTGCCGCTGATCTTCACCAAGCGTCTGTGCGATGTGTTCGACGACGAGCTCAACCGCATCGCCGTGGAGGTGGGCAGCCGCGAGAAGGCGTTCCAGCTGGTGCAGGCCGACAAGAAGCTGGTGCGCTTCTACCTGCCCTTGAGGCCGGAGGAACCGGAGCAGCCGGTGTGGAGCGTGATCCGCCTGCAGAGCGAGCGGATCGGCGAGGCGGTAACCAGCCAGCTGCGGGCAATCGCCCGCGAAAACCCGCTGCTGCAAGGCATCATCGACCGGGTGGATTTCAACGCCACCACCCACGGCCAGCGCGATCTGGATGATGATCGGCTGTCAAACCTGATCGAGGCGATCAGCAACAAGCGGCTGGGGCTGAACGACGTGGAGGCCGACATCATCGGCAAGAGCTACGAATACCTGATCCGCAAGTTCGCCGAAGGCAGCGGCCAGAGCGCCGGCGAGTTCTACACGCCACCGGAGGCGGGCGAGATCATCTCCAAGGTGCTGCAGCCGGAGCCGGGCATGGAGATCTACGACCCCTGCTGCGGCTCGGGCGGCCTGCTGGTGAAGTGCGAGGTGGCGATGGAGGAGCGGGCCAGGGGTGAGAACGGCGGAGACGACGCATCAAGGACGGTGGCGCCGCTGAAGCTGTACGGCCAGGAATACGTGCCGGAAACCTGGGCGATGGCCAACATGAACATGATCATCCACGACCTCGAAGGCGAGATCGAAATCGGCGACACGTTCAAGAACCCCAAGTTCCGGGTGGGCGGCGGCCGGTTGCGCACGTTTGATCGGGTGGTGGCCAACCCGATGTGGAACCAGGACTGGTTCACCGACACGGACTACGACAGCGACGAATTGGGCCGCTTCCCGGCCGGTGCCGGCTTTCCGGGCAAGCAATCGGCGGACTGGGGCTGGATCCAGCACATCGCCGCCAGCCTCAACGAGCGCGGCCGCGGCGCCGTGGTGCTCGACACGGGCGCGGCGTCACGCGGCTCCGGCAATGCGGGCACGAACAAGGAAAAAAGCGTGCGCCAGTGGTTCGTGGAGCAGGACTGGATCGAGAGCGTGCTCTATCTGCCCGAAAATCTCTTCTACAACACCACCGCTCCGGGCATCGTAGTGTTTCTGCACAAGGCCAAGCCGGCGGAACGGCAAGGCAAGCTGCTGCTGGTGAACGCCAGCCAGGTGTATGAGAAGGGCGATCCCAAGAACTTCATTCCGGCGGCCGGCATCTCGCGCATCGCCGAAGCCTTGATTCACTGGCGTGAAGAGGAGAAGTTCAGCCGCGTGGTGGAGCGTGAGAAGCTCGCCGAAAACGACTTCAACATCTCCCCCAGCCGCTTCATCCACACCAGCGACGCCGCCACTTACCGGCCGATCGCCGAGATCGTCAAGGAGCTGAATGCAATCGAAGCCGAAGCCCGCGAGGCGGATCGTGCATTGCGGGAGATTCTGGGGAGGTTGGGGGTATGAGTGAGTGGAAGAAATCAAGCCTCGGAGAACTCGCGAATGCCAAGGGCTGCGTAATCCAGACAGGCCCCTTCGGAAGCCAACTTCACAAAGGGGAGTACCAGCAAGAAGGAGTTGGAGTAATCAATCCAACACACATCAAGAATCGCAGCGTCAGCCATGATTCGGTTCCGCATGTCAGCGGCGAGGTGGCCGAACGACTCGCCAAACATAAAGTTCGCTCCGGCGATTTACTATTTGCTCGACGAGGCGAGATTGGCAGGCATGCCCTGGTCAAGGATTCAGAGCATGGTTGGCTTTGTGGAACAGGCTGTTTTCTCGTAAGGCTGAATCAAGAAGTAGCCGACCCAAGCCTTGTATCCTACTTCCTTTCAACAGATGATTCCCTTGAATGGCTAAACCGACATGCGTCCGGCGTGGTCATGCCAAATCTTAGAAATCAAGTACTTCAAAAAGCACCTGTGCAGGTGCCGTGCCTCGCAGAGCAAAAAGAAATTAGCCGTATCCTCTCAACAGTCGAGCGTGCGATCGAAGCGCAGGAGCGCATCATTCAGACCACCACGGAGCTGAAACAGGCTCTGATGCAGAAGCTGTTCAGCGAGGGGTTGCGGGGGGAGCCCCAGAAGGAGACGGAGATTGGGTTGGTGGCGGAGAGTTGGGAGGTGGTGGAGCTGGGGGTGCATTGTCGAGTTCAAAGCGGATTTGCCTTCCGCAGTCAAGATTATACTAATGGCAACAATACAATCCCTATCACGAAAATCGGTGACATCCAGAATGGAGGCGTATTTTACACAGAAAGATCCAGCTACGTACCTGAAGGATTCTGGGACGACCGAAGGCTCGACCAGTTCAAACTAAATACTGGCGATGTATTGATAGCGCTTACTGGGGCCACAACTGGCAAGATCGGCGTATTCCAACACAGCTTTCGAGCCTTCCTAAATCAACGTGCCGGAAGATTTCTTACGGATGAAGAAGGGTTGAAACGCTGTTTTCTCCCGAACCTTGTTAGGCAGCCATACTTTCAGAGCGAGATCAGTTCAAACATCTTAGTTGCCGCCCAAGGAAACATCAGTCCAAAGCAGATTGAGGAGATCAAGATTGGGCTTCCAGCAATCCATGCACAGCAAGAGATCGCCTCCATATTAGATATGCTAGAAAGGAAGGTTGCATGTTCTCGAGCGAAAAGAAGAGGCCTCCGAGACCTCTTCTGCACGCTCCTTCACGCACTGATGACTGGAGAAATCAATGTTAACAATTTAAGTTTTTCTGATCAAGTCATTGCCATCAATCCATGATAACAAGCCTAAACTTAATTCGGAACATCGGCCGTTTTGACTCCTTCACGTCAACGACCCAGCTTGCACCGTTGACGTTGGTCTATGCGGAAAATGGACGCGGGAAGACAACCCTTTCAGCGATTCTAAGATCGCTTGGCACTGGAGACCCTATTCCGATTAACGAGCGGCGCAGGCTCGCGGTGCAACACCAACCTCATGTAATTCTAACTTGCACGGGAGGGCCACCAGATGCCATGTTTCAGAATGGCGCTTGGAACCGTACCCTGCCAGAAGTACTGGTCTTCGATGATGTCTTCGTAGATCAGAATGTTTACTCTGGCCTCGTTGTGGGGAGCGACCATCGACAAAATCTTCACGAACTGATCTTAGGGTCACGAGGAGTGTCGCTAAATCAGCAACTCCAAACGCTCATCGCTCGGATTGAACAACACAATGCGGATCTTCGGCGCCTCGGTGGCCTAATACCAGCCGCTGAACATGCCGCGTTGTCTGTGGATGAGTTTTGTGCTTTACCGGCCATTGCCAATATTGACAAAGAGATTAAAGCTGCTGAACAGAATCTTGCCGCGGGCCGTCAGCAAGATCCGATTCGAAACACGCCAGACCTGCCTAAACTAGACCTTGCTGAATTCAATCTCGCTTCATTAGAGGTCGTTTTAAGCTCTGAATTGGCTGATCTTGACGCCGCCGCCGCCGCCAGCGTCCAATCACACTTGCAAAGCATAGGAGAAAACGCAGAACCCTGGGTTTCCGACGGTATGGCACGCCAGAAAACCGTTTCTGATGCTGGGAGAAACGCCTGTGTTTTTTGTGCGCAGGATCTTTCAGGCTCACCGGTGTTCACTCATTACCGCGCATTCTTTGGGAAAGCCTATCTCGAACATCAGCAAAGTATTCAGGCCGCTGCGTCACGCTTCAATCAAACGCACTCGCCAAGTGCTGCTCTGCAGTTTGAGCGTTCATTTCGATCATTAACTGAAGGCCGTGATTTTTGGGCAGCTTTTGGAGAGATCCCCGACTTCAATCTCGACACTGTTGCAGTGACGGCCGAATGGACTGCAGTTCGTGGTCAGATTGCAGCTCTACTTGCTCAAAAACTGGCAACACCATTGGATGCTGTTTCAATTCCTCAAGAAACGAGAGCAGCGGTTGATGCCTTCACTATGCGGCAGAGGGAGATTTCGGCACTGAATAGTCAAGTCTCTGCAGCAAATCAGACGATCGCAGCGATTAAGCAGCAGGCGGCCACAGCAAATACGGCGACTATTGTGGTTGGGCTTTCCCGGTTGAACGCAACAAAAGCACGTCACGATCCTGCGACCAATGCCCTGTGTCAAAGCTACCTTTCTGAAAAACAGGCAAAGGCTGCAACCGAACAGCAGCGAGATCAGGCAAAACAAGCTCTTGAACAGTATCGAAATCAAGTTTTTCCTTCATACGAGATAGCGATAAACAGATACCTTCGCCGCTTCAATGCCAACTATCATTTGGAAAGAGTTAAGGCAGTAAACACACGCGGCGGGCCTGCCTGCACATACAATGTTGTGGTCAACAATACTCCTGTGCCGGTAGCCGGCGGCAGTCCACAGCCTGGAGAGCACTCTTTCCGAAATGTGTTAAGTGCCGGTGACCGTAATACACTCGCTATCGCCTTCTTCCTTGCCTCAATCGATTTGGATCCGAGCCCGGCCACCAAGGTTGCCGTTATCGACGATCCCGTTTCGAGTCTTGATGAGCATCGTTCCCTGACAACCGTCCAAGAGGTGCGTCGACTGCTCACACAGGTTGCTCAGGTGGTGGTTCTTTCTCACAGCAAACCATTTCTTTGTCGGACCTGGGAAAGCATCACAGCTGCACAGAAAGTAGCGCTTCAGGTTGTGAGACATAGTTCTAGTTCCATCGTCACTACATGGGATGTCAATGCCGATTCAGAGACTGAGAATGATCGCAGGCATGAGATTTTGCGTGAATACTTAGCTACTGGTGGACAGAATGAGCGTGAGGTCGCAGCGGCTATCAGGCCCTGCCTTGAGGCATTCTTCCGAGTTGCTTATCCTGAACACTTTCCAGCAGGTCAACTTCTTGGCCCGTTCCGAGGGATATGTGCTCAACGAGTTGGATCTTCCCAGCAGATCTTGTCACAAGCAGACATCGATGAACTCAGGGACCTTGTGGACTACGGGAATCTCTTTCATCACGACACGAACCCCTCTTGGGCGACGGAGACAATCAACAGCACTCAGCTTGAGGGCTTCGTTCGTAGAACACTTGACTTCGCAAAACGCCCTTAACCGATCAATCAACCATGCCCACTCTATGAGAATACAAAACTGTCCAGCCGCCAAACGTCGTCTACGGCGAGTCAGTAGTTTAACCGCATTAGTCCGGCTCAAGGCTAAACAGGCTAAGTACGATCTGAACTTTCGCAATGAGACAAAGGGCGAAATAATTGACATGAGAGCCACTGGGGAAAGCCTGGAGCTGCGCTTACCGCTCCACTAAAAAGCCGATCAAAGCGGTAAGAATGATGGCCTGCTCTATTCTCCCATCTCCCGATTATTCCAGCTGGCTTGTTTCCATTAAGGCCCGCATCCAATCCGCCCGGAACTCCGCCGGCCGCGCCGCCAACCGTGAACTGATCCTGCTCTACTGGGACCTTGGCCGCAGCATCGTCGAGAAGCAGCAGGCCCTGGGCTGGGGCAAGGCGGTGGTGGAGCGATTGTCCGCCGATCTGCAGGCAGAGTTGGCATGATTCAGATGTCTTTCCGTCACGCGAATCCCTGCCCCGATAGCACCGCTTGAGTAGTTCTTTCCATGGAGGCTGTCATGCTTCACATCACCTCGGCTCAAGTCACCTCAGCTCATTGTCTCGCCCTTCAATTCGACGATGGAACCCATGGCGAAGTCGACCTGGCTGCAGAGCTGACAGGCC
>JBKDOR010000054.1:0-14691 GCA_046342775.1 Synechococcaceae cyanobacterium | reverse complement strand
AAGCCAAGCTCACGGCTGATCGAAGTCGCAGCCACAGAGCGATCAACCTCTTTCAGACGCTGCATCGCCAGATTGAGGCGGCGCCGGCGCAACCACTGCATCGGCGAACAGCCATAAGCGCGTCTGAAAGTGTATTGCAGGCAGCAGAAGAAGTACAGCTATGCGGATCGAGGTATCATCCAGTCGCAACAGTTGTGCGGTGTTTGATATGGCTGTTCTGAGCTGATCAAGGCTGTGCATGATCGAATAGAGACTTTGAATCAATGGACCAGCGATCGGATCTAAACAGAGCAACTTTTTGGGTTGTCCGAACACCCCCAAGCGTTGTACGTTCAGCCCCATGGGACCGGCCATTGTCAAGGCAGAGCGGATCAAGACAACAGGATTAATGTTTAATGCAACACCAGATGTCACATCATTTTCAAGAAGAAGGGGCGCCTGAGGCAAATAAAGAACTGATTCCCCCACTGAATTCACGAAGATATCACGGTCAACCTTCCAGCTACCCACCCCTTGGTAGGACAGCAACAGCTGGGCAGAATGATGCTGGTCTGTCCTCAGCGTGATCGCTGAACCCTCGGTCGAGACAACCAATACATCGCCGATATTGATGACCGCTGAGTCAAACCAGAATCGCTTGCCGGTACCAAGGGGTTCACAGATACGAACTGGAGTACTCACACATACGCTTTCTGCCCACGCCTGGGCGTCGTGGGTGGTCTGGCGATGAACAGGATCCCCCAGAAATGGAAGTGTGAGCGGCTTGTTGAATGGTTCCAAGAGCCATTAGTCGTGATGGATGGGGCCAAAGCAGCGAAGGATCAAGCGGAAGCCATCGCCACGGGGTCGACTTTAATCCATTCATGCAAGGTCATTCGATGCCGCCGTCGTACTGCAGGTCAAGGAATGAGCTATCTTAGATTAGCCGATCCCAGATCAGGGTTGACAATCAATCCAACGCAATTATCCCCTTCTGCAAACTGATACAAGAATACGATCTAGACAATAGATGGTGGGAGGATAGCAAGAACCTGGGAAATACACAACTACATACTTAACATCAGTCACGCTGGAGCGTCCAGGTCGGTTGCCCATGAACCTTCGGCGGAAGGGTCATGGGCAGACGTATCGATGACCTTCAGACTGTCAAAGGCTTGCGCCGCTTATTGATGGTATTGCTCGTAGTGCCAGAATCAGGAGCATCAACAGCTCCTCGTTGGGCTCCATCTGTTTCATGGGCGTTGGCAGGGTTATCGGACGAATGAGATTGCATGAGCGCGACCTCCGCCTCGCTACGCACAGCGCTTGAGACAGGCTTGTAGGCTGTAGGAGCGAGCGCCTGACCTCGAAGTACGGAGGCCAGCGTTAGTACAGTGAGCTTGATTTGTTGCCAAGGATTCATCGGTACAACGCGCTTGTAGAGATAGCTGTCGAAGGTAAGGCGCTGAACATCCTTGTCAGCACACATCTCCACAAATGCCTCACGAGCTGGATCGTTGCTATAAAATATGTTTTGAAGAATTTCAAGGACTTTGTACGTAGAACCATACTTGCGGTCCCATTTCTTGATATACACCTTGAGATCCTTTTCGCTAGGAATGCGCGCACCTCCTGCGCTGGCGGTCACGATCTCCTCCGCACACATGCGGCCACTTTTGGCAGCGAAGTAAATGCCTTCGCCCGAGCTCTTGGTCACGTAACCAGCAGCGTCACCCACCAGAGCCATCCGACCAACGACTCGGCGGGGCCGTGGATGCTCTGGGATAGGGTGAGCTTCAACCTTGATCAGTTCGCCATTAAGCAATCTCTTGCTGGCACGATCACGAATCCCCTGCTGAAGACTCTTAATTAGCGATTGATTTTTCTGCATTGTACCAGTCCCCACAGCGACATGGTCGTACTTGGGGAACACCCAGGCATAGAAGTCAGGTGAGACATCAGTTCCCACATACATTTCTGCGAGATCTTCGTAGTAGCGCATCTCTTCGAGCGGCAACCGAATTCTCTCTTGGAAAGCGATCGCAACGTTATAATCACCAGCATCCATGGCCTTAGCGACGCGGCTGTTGGCCCCATCAGCCCCAACAATCAGATCAACTTCAAGGGTTTTTGGCTCTCCTGTGGGGCCGCCTGCGGAGTAATCAGAATAATGAATGCAGTAAGGGCCTTGACGGTCGGAGCCCGTGTCAACTCGTTGCACAAGGCCGTTGATCAGAACCGCACCAAGATCGGCAGCACGATTGCGGAGGAAAGCGTCAAGAACCTCGCGTCGGCACATGCCGATGTATTCCGCCTGATTCTCAAGGTGGATATCGACCTCCCTGTTCGAAGGGGAAATCATTTTCATGTTTCTGACCTTGCGGTCAATGATTGATTCGGGGATGTCAAACTCACTGACCATGCAGAGAGGAATGGCCCCGCCACAGGGCTTGGCGTTGTCGAGCTTGCGCTCGAACAACCAAGTTTGGATTCCCGCCTTGGCAAGAACCTCGGCAGCACAAGATCCACTGGGGCCTCCCCCAACAACGGCAACCCGCAACATCTTGAAACCTTCTCCAGCCAAGGGATATCATTCTTGAAGTTAACACTCGTTGGACTCCCCCGTGGCGGTCTGTAACCTGAGTTGCAGATTCAACAGAACCAGGTCCACTGCTTGCCCCGCTCCAGCGTGGGGGACGACATCCCCCTGGCCCGTCGCTCCAGGCCGCCACGGCCAAGGGGATCATGGAGAGTCCGAGTCTTGAGCTCGGTCGCTGTTGCTGGCGCAGCATCAAGCCTTGTGGTGCTGGTGCTGTTGGGCCCGCTCCGCTCCTGGCTGCAACCGCCACCCGTGTCCGGCTTGAATGCCAGGCTGAGCAGGGATGGACGGTTGCTCGGCCACTTCCCTTACCCGGAAGCTGCGGCTTCTGAGTTGGTTCCAGTCGCTCCTGGACTGTTGTTGAGGGCTGACGCGGCCGCGGATTTCCAGGCGATGCGACAAGCGGCTCTGGCTGACGGAGTCGCCCTGGGGCTGCTTAGCGCCTTTCGCTCGGTGGGTCTGCAGCGGCAGCTGTTCTTCGATGTGGGAGCCGAGCGCAATCAGACCGCAGAAACAAGGGCAAAAGTCAGTGCTCCGCCAGGGTTTTCTGAGCATGGCACCGGCTACGCCGTTGATCTAGTAGACCTCAGTGCTCCAGGAACAGATCTGTCGATACGCTTTGCCGACACGCGTGCCTTTCGATGGTTGAGCCAAAACGCGGCCCGATACCATTTCCGAATGTCCTTCCCGCGTGACAACACACAGGGTGTGGCTTTCGAACCATGGCATTGGCGCTATGAGGGCAGCACTACAGCATTGAGGCTGTTTGAACCAGCCGTCCGGCTGGCCAGCAAAACATCGAGACCGTGACGGGCGAGGGGCTAAGATCAAGAATCGCTTCAGTCGTCTCGGGTGTGTGGTGCCCTTGACGTTCCGAGAGGCCTCGTTCTTTCCCCCAACCAGGATCCCAGCCCATGAGCGGCGAACCCAAAGGAGCCCAAATACGCAACATCGCCATCATCGCGCATGTCGACCACGGCAAAACGACCTTGGTTGACGCCCTTTTGGCCCAGTCGGGGATCTTCCGCGACAATGAGGCCGTACCCACCTGCATACTCGATTCAAACGACCTTGAGCGCGAACGTGGGATTACTATTCTTTCAAAGAATACGGCAGTCGACTATAACGGGATCCGTATTAACATCGTTGATACCCCTGGGCACGCTGATTTTGGAGGCGAAGTCGAGCGCGTTCTAGGCATGGTGGATGGCTGTCTACTCATTGTTGACGCCAATGAGGGTCCGATGCCCCAAACGCGGTTTGTCCTGAAAAAGGCCCTTGAAAAGGGTTTACGACCGATAGTATTCGTCAACAAGATCGATCGTGCTCGCGTCGATCCTGAAGTGGCCGTAGATAAGGTCCTCGATCTATTTCTTGAGCTGGGAGCAGATGATGATCAATGCGATTTTCCCTATTTGTTTGGAAGCGGCCTGGGTGGCTTCGCGAAGCCTGATATGGCTACAGAAAGTGATACGATGAAGCCGCTCTTCGATGCCATTCTCCGTCACGTACCGCCACCGGTTGGCGATCCTCAAAAGCCGCTTCAGCTTCAAGTCACAACTCTTGATTACAGTGACTTTCTTGGCAGAATCATGATTGGTCGTATTCACAACGGTACGATCCGCGCGGGGCAGAGTGCTGCTTTAATCAGAGAGGATGGGAGCATCAAGCGCAGCCGGATCAGCAAGCTCCTGGGTTTTCAAGGATTGCAAAGAGTTGAGATTTCTGAGGCCAGTGCAGGAGATCTCGTGGCCGTCGCAGGATTCGATGAGGTTTCAATCGGCGATACGATTGCCTGCCCAGACAACCCCGAAGCTCTTCCCCTCATCCGTGTCGACGAGCCAACCTTGCAGATGACCTTCGTCGTCAATGATTCACCATTTGCTGGCAAAGAAGGTAAGTTTGTGACGAGCCGTCAGGTGCGCGATAGGCTACAGCGCGAACTCCTCACGAATGTAGCTTTGCGGGTTGAAGACACCGATTCTCCAGACCGCTGGTCCGTAAGCGGTCGTGGTGAACTCCACCTCGGCATCTTAATTGAAACGATGCGTCGTGAAGGCTACGAATTCCAAGTGAGTCAACCGCAGGTGATCTTTCGCACCATTGACGGCACTCCTCACGAACCCTATGAAACCCTGGTGATGGATGTCCCAGAGGAGGCTGTCGGATCATGCATTGAGAAACTTGGCACTCGCAAAGGCGAAATGCAAAATATGGAAACATCAAGTGACGGTCGTACCCAACTTGAATTTGTGGTGCCTTCAAGAGGTCTAATCGGATTTCGTGGTGAATTCATCAGGGCGACTCGTGGAGAAGGCATCATGAGCCACTCATTCCTTGATTATCGACCAATGCAGGGCGAATTTGATATGCGTCGTAATGGTGTTCTGATCGCTTTCGAAGAGGGAACATCGACCTTTTATGCAATTAAAAACGCCGAAGATCGCGGGCAATTCTTTATTTCTCCTGGCACCAAGGTCTACAAAGGCATGATTGTGGGCGAGCACAACAGGCCCCAGGATCTGGAAATCAATGTTTGTAAGACTAAACAGCTTACGAATATGCGATCGGCAGGCGCTGAAGAGCTGGATACACTTCAAACACCCATGCAGATGACACTCGAGCGAGCCCTGGAATACATCGGACCAGATGAAATGCTCGAAGTAACTCCGGAAACAATCCGATTACGCAAACTGTCGGCACGCAAGCCGGCAAGGCGCTGACACCAGTCACTACGGGCCTTCAGCAATCCGCGACGAACAACCATGTGCGCTGAGGAAAACTTACTACGTCAAGATCAACGCTTAAAACAGGCTGTCGATCGATTCAACGGTGGAGACTGGTATGGGGCCCACGATCTGTTTGAGGAGCTCTGGCATGAAACCCAAGGGCCCTCAAGGCCAGTATTACAGGCTGTTTTGCAAATCTCTGTTGCCCAACTGCACTTGGAACGCGGCAACCAGCACGGAGCTACCGTGCTGATGGGTGAAGGAATCGGTCGCCTAGCCCCTGTCGATGACGATGCCTTGGGCCTAGACATCCTGGGGCTCAAGAACCTGGCTCTGGATCGCTTGCAGCGACTCCAGCAGGGATTGTCCTTGAATCTCTGCCCACCTCTGCAGCTCTCTCCTGCCTCAACCCAGCGATCTGTACATTGAGCCAGCGATTCCAACCATCCCCTTCAGCGTTGTCCGCCCAGCAGGCATCAACTGCCAGGGATTCCCCCAAAGGCATGGCCAGCAGACCTAGAAGCTGGAGAAAACACGCAGCCCGATCCATCGGTCTAGTGCTGTGCACAACCTCTCCTGTGCTGGCCCTGGCCAGCCATTCGACAGCCCCTGCGAACATCCAAGCGGTGTCCCGAGCCCCCGTTGTGGCTGCCAGCCCAGCGACCAATTCGGTACGCAGTGGATTGGTGACGATCGAATCCGATCAGCAACAGGCAGACAATGTGACGGGCGTGGTGACTGCCATTGGTAACGTGCGGATCAGCTATCCAGAACGGGGCATGATCGCTACGGCGCGTCAGGCACAGTACTTCACCCGTGAGGGGCGTCTTGTTCTGAGTGGCGATGTTGACATCATCGACCGCGACGGGCAACGCCTGCGGGCTGATCAAATTGTCTATTGGCTCAACGGACAGCGGTTGCTGGCCCTTCCAGCCAAGGGTCAACAGGTGCAGACACGCCTCCGGCTTGATGGCAAACCTGGGCCCCCCTCCCCTAGGCCGCTGCTGCCATGAGCCTTGTGCTCGATCGTGTCGGAGTCAGCCTCGGGGGTCGCCCACTCCTGTCGGACGTCAGCCTGGAGCTTCGCGCCGGCGAGGTGGTGGGCCTGCTCGGTCCCAATGGCGCCGGGAAAACCACAACCTTCAATCTTGTCACTGGCCTGATCACACCAGATCGCGGTGAAGTGTTGCTGAACGGCATGTCAGTAGCCACTCACTCGATGCCGGAACGCGCCCGCCTGGGAATTGGTTATCTACCGCAGGAAGCCAGCGTTTTTCGTCAGCTCAGTGTTCGTGACAATCTCCGACTTGCCATGGAGGAAAGTGGAACCCCGAGAGACCTCAGGGCGGAACGACTGGAAACACTCATCTCTGAATTTCACCTCACGCCATTCCAACACCGATTAGGCTTTCAGCTATCTGGGGGGGAGCGACGACGCTGTGAAGTAGCCCGGGCTCTCGCTGTTGGGCAGAGGGGACCAAGTTATCTGCTACTGGATGAACCGTTTGCCGGAGTCGATCCGCTTGCTGTAGCCGACTTGCAACAACTGATCAGTCGGCTACGGGAGCATGGGATGGGTCTATTGATCACGGATCACAATGTGCGCGAGACCTTGGCGATTACGGATCGTGCCTACATTTTGACGGAGGGGAGAATCCTGGCCAGCGGTAGCTCTGAGGCAATGGCTGCTGACCCGTTGGTTCGACGCCATTACCTTGGCGAAGGTTTTCAGCTGTGACATCGATCGCCATGCCGAAAACCATGAGACGGCTGGTTTCGAAATCGGGCTGGCATCGATTGCCCTTACTCGATCGCTGGTTGCTAGGAGAACTGATCGCCCCGCTCCTGTTTGGGATTGCCGCGTTTACAGCTGTATCTCTGTCCGTTGGTGTCGTCTTCGATCTCGTGCGACGCGTGGCGGAGTTTGGCCTACCAGCCTGGGCTGCACTGCAGATTCTGGTTCTAAAGATGCCAGGCTTTCTTGTGCTGTCATTTCCGATGGCGACTCTGATGGCAACCCTTCTAGCCTACAGTCGCTTGTCGAGTAATTCAGAACTTACGGCGCTACGAAGTGTCGGGGTCTGCGCATGGAGAATGGTTCTGCCTGCTCTGATGCTGGCGTTAGCGATGAGCGTCATGACGTTCGTGTTCAATGATATTGTGGTTCCACAGGCCAATCTTCAAGCTGCCGATACTCTGGAAAGAGCGCTCGGTAGTGCCATAGCTGCTGAACGATCCAATGACACCCTTTATTCTAACTTTGCGGATGTTAAGACCAAAGACGGCAAATCCGAGCGCAGGCTAACTCAACTCTTTTATTCACGCTACTATCTTAAGGGATTGATGGTAGACATCACGCTACTCGACTTCTCTCTGCCTGGACAGCGGCAAATGCTGACGGCAAAGACAGGAATCTGGGACCCCCGAACGGGTCTTTGGAACTTCTGGGACGGCCGCGTGATCAATATTAATGAGATCAGTGGCAACACAACAACTGCACGATTCACCACCTACCAATACGCCATGGGGAAAGGGCCCGTCGAGGTGGCACAGCTCCCCACGGATGCCACGATGATGACCGTTGGCCAGGCGGTACGAGCAGAACGGTTGCTGCGGGAAGCCAACAACATCAAAGAGGCACGCAAGATGAGGGTTCGTATCCAGGAGAAATTTGCACTGCCTGCAATCTGTCTCGTCTTTGGATTAATTGGCAGCAGTCTTGGTGTTCGGCCCAATGCACGTACCAGTCGTAGTCAAGGTTTCGGAATAAGTGTGATTTTGATCTTTAGTTATTATCTCATGTCTTTCATCTTTAGTTCCCTTGGTGTTACAGGCAGCTTGCCCCCGGTCCTTGCGGGGTGGAGTCCGGTTCTTATTGGCTTGGCGATCGGCGGATTTCTGTTGCGTCAGGCCAGCCGCTGAAGAGCTCCTGAACAGTCAGAATGGAGGTTGACGTTCCGGTCCCTGATGACTGTGGTGCCCCTCGAGGCGTTGGATCCTGTGATTGGCCTAGGCCTGCTTGCCTTCGGGCTGCTGCTTTTGGCTCTGCCACTTGCGTTTTGGTGTCTCAGCGGCGGTGGCGGCGGTACCGTCGTCCGGTTGCTGGTGGCAGCAGCCAATCTCAGCCTGACTGCCCAGCTCGTGCTGCGGTGGCTGGATTCAGGCCATTTTCCGATCAGCAATCTCTACGAGTCATTGTGCTTCCTCGCCTGGGGTTGCACGCTTACTCAGCTGCTCGTTGAACGCAACTGGCCCAATCCGCTTGTTCCTGCGGCAGCCACGCCGATGGCTCTTGGCTGTGTCGCGTTTGCAAGTTTTGCATTGCCAGATCGCCTCCAGAATGCCTCTCCCCTGGTTCCAGCACTGCGTTCTAGTTGGCTGGTGATGCATGTCAGCGTGATCATGCTGAGCTACGCAGCCCTGCTGGTGGGATCATTACTATCGCTGGCAGTCCTATTTGTAGAACGGAATGAGACTCTGGAGTTACGGAGCAGCTCGATCGGCAGCGGTGGATTTCGTCAGGCAGCTCTGGCTTCGAATGGGCCAGGAGCCATGGCCCTGAGCAGCTCCAGCTTTCGAATCAGCGAACAGCTTGACAGCCTGAGTTATCGCACGATAACTGTTGGTTTCTTACTGTTGTCGGTGGGGTTGGTCAGCGGAGCCGTCTGGGCTAATGAAGCCTGGGGGAGCTGGTGGAGTTGGGATCCCAAAGAAACTTGGGCCCTGATCTGCTGGCTAGTGTATGCAGCCTATCTTCACACGCGTCTTATTCGAGGCTGGCAGGGCCGACGTCCAGCATTGGTGGCGGTAGCAGGGCTGGTTGTGATCTGTGTTTGCTATATAGGCGTAAATTTACTTGGGATTGGCTTGCACAGTTATGGCTGGTTTTTTGAGAGCTAGTCTGAATAAGCACAACTCATCATGACTTTAGCTTTATTTTACAGGCTTTGGATGCATACCACTTCTGCACTGACTTAAATCGTCCGAACAACTTCGCGAAAGGAGTTGGGCTCTGATTGAGACAGGCGGTTATTTTCTATAGCGAGATAGGGTCGGGAGTTTGGCAAAGGAATCATATACATATTTGCGTCATTAGAACAGTACTGCTGAAATATTACAATTCGAGATCGTGTAGTCAGCCTGATTGAATTGAGTGGGAGGGCAAGGCCCCGGCGCATTCCCTCCTTGCACTGCAGCTTAATGACCTGATGCTGTCACACCAGCGCAGGCTCCGGACGACGACTGTTGCGGATGCCGCGAATCGCCTCGGCATAATTACCTAGTCCAAAGACTCCAGAGCCGCTTACAATAGCATTCGCTCCGGCTTCGATGACCTTCCAGGCATTGCTGCCTTTAATGCCCCCGTCAACTTCAATCCAGGGATCAAGGCCGCGATCGTCACAGATCTGCCGCAGCTCTCGAATTTTCTGAACCTGGTTATCAATAAAACTCTGGCCTCCAAAGCCTGGATTGACGCTCATAATCAGAACCAGATCACAGAGCTCCAAGCAATATTCGATGCTGCTGAGTGGAGTGCTGGGATTCAGCACAGCGCCTGCCTGCTTGCCAAGATCCTTGATCTGGCTGAGGTTCCGATGCAGGTGAGGACAAGCCTCCACTTGCACGGAGATGATGTCAGCGCCAGCACGGGCGAAATCGGGAACGTACTTCTCCGGCTCAACGATCATTAGATGGACATCCAACGGCTTGACAGTGACCGGGCGGAGGGCCTCCACAATCAGGGGACCAATGGTGATGTTGGGGACGAAGCGCCCATCCATGACATCCACGTGGATCCAGTCAGCGCCAGCGGCGTCGACGGCCCGCACGTCGTCACCGAGGCGGCTGAAGTCGGCTGAAAGGATCGACGGAGCGATCACCAGGGGCTTGGTGCTCATCGGGACGGTCCTGATGCAGGGGGGATGAGATTCTAGAGACTAGCCTCCAGAGGGGTTCCCGGATGGCAACTGCCGCGCTGATACGATGGCCGCGCTTCAGAGCCGGAGGTTCGGCGGCGCCGACAGATCATCTGTCTCCATCCTGGTCCTGCCTTCCAGCGACCTTCGATTTGCACCGCAACCGCTCAGAGGGAGTCCTGGGCTGAGCCAAGGCTCAGGACCGGCTCCCGTCCGTTTCCCTTCCCCTGCCCACCCTTCTCCCCGCTGGACTGCTGTGGATCGCACCCTGATTCAAGAGATTCTTGAGGTCGTCGAACAGGCGGCCATCGCTTCGGCGAAACTGACTGGACTTGGCCTCAAGAACGAGGCCGACGCGGCCGCCGTGGAGGCCATGCGCCAGCGGATGGGCCAGATCAGCATGCAAGGTCGCATCGTGATCGGCGAGGGGGAACGCGATGAGGCGCCCATGCTGTACATCGGCGAGGAAGTGGGCACAGGCACGGGGCCTGGCGTTGATTTTGCTGTGGATCCTTGCGAGGGCACAAATCTCTGCGCCAACTCCCAGCGGGGCTCCATGGCTGTGCTGGCTGCGTCGGATCGGGGCGGCCTCTTCAATGCCCCTGATTTCTACATGAAGAAGTTGGCGGCGCCCCCGGCTGCCAAGGGCAAGGTCGATATTCGTAAATCGGCAACAGAGAACATCGCCATTCTCAGCGATGCCTTGGGCATTCCTGCCAGCGATCTCGTGATTGTGGTCATGGATCGCGCTCGCCACAAGGATTTGATCTCTGAGATTCGTTCAACGGGAGCACGCGTCCAACCCATTTCCGATGGTGACGTTCAGGCTGCCATCGCCTGCGGCTTTGCCGGCACTGGTACGCACTGCCTGATGGGCATAGGAGCTGCTCCAGAAGGCGTGATCTCTGCCGCGGCACTCAGGGCCCTCGGCGGTCACTTCCAGGGGCAGCTGGTGTACGACCCTGCAGTGGCTCAAACAAAAGAGTGGGAAGGACTGACGCGTGAGGGCAACCTGGCACGGCTGACGGAAATGGGCATCACCGATCCGGACAAGGTTTACGAGGCCCAGGAACTGGCTTGTGGCGCCAACGTTGTCTTTGCGGCAACCGGCATTACCGATGGACTGCTGTTTAACGGTGTAAAGTTTGAACAAGATTGTACACGTACCAGCTCTTTGGTGATCAGTACACTCGACAACACCGCACGATTCACCGATACCGTGCACATCAAGCCGGGGGCCGTCAGCATCGCCCTGCGCTGACCCATCGTCGCCATTCATCAGCGAGGCCTGTCCTGCATGCACATCGCCGTCGTCGGCCTGAGCCACCGCACGGCCCCGGTTGAGGTCCGAGAGAGGCTCAGCATCCCTGAGCAGAGCATGGAGGTATCGCTGGCTCGCCTGCGGTCCGAAGAACAGGTGCTTGAGGCTTCCATCTTGAGCACCTGCAATCGGCTGGAGATCTACACACTCCTGCGCCATCCTGAACTCGGTATGGAGTCGGTGGCCAGCTTTCTCTCCCAGGTCTCAGGGCTGAGCCTTGAACAGCTTCGCCCGCATCTCTTCGCCTACCACCATGAGGAGGCAATCGGCCACCTCCTACGGGTGGCGGCCGGTCTCGATAGCTTGGTGCTTGGCGAAGGGCAGATTCTTGCCCAAGTCAAGAAGATGGTGCGTCTGGGGCAGGAACACCGGTCGATCGGCCCGATTCTGAATCGCCTGCTCACCCAGGCTGTCAGTACGGGCAAACGAGTGCGTACTGAAACAAATCTCGGTACCGGAGCGGTGTCGATCAGTTCGGCTGCAGTAGAGCTGGCCCAGCTCAAGTTGGCCCAGGCACGCGGCAGCGAAGAGCTGTTGCCACTCGATCACGAGCAGGTCGCTGTGGTGGGGGCTGGTCGGATGGCCCGACTTCTGCTCCAACACCTCCAGGCCAAGGGTTGTCGCGGGTTGCTGCTCCTCAACCGCACGCTGGAAAGGGCTGAGCGACTTGCCTCAGATTTCCCTGATCTGCCTATTCAGTGCCGTCCGATCACAGATCTGGACCATTGCCTCAGCACCTGTTCACTAATCTTTACCAGTACTGGCACAGAGGAGCCGATCATCACGGCCGAACGTCTGGGGCGGCTCAATAGACGCTCCAGTCTGATGCTCGTCGATATTGGAGTTCCACGGAACATCAGTTCCGACGCCACGAAACTTCAGGGAGTCGACGCCTTTGACGTTGATGATCTACAAGAAGTGGTCGCCCGTAATCAAGAGGCAAGGCGTGAGATGGCTGCCGAAGCCGAATCCCTACTCCAGGATGAGGCTCGCTTATTCCTGGAATGGTGGGATGGCTTGGAGGCTGTCCCCCTGGTGAATCGGTTGCGTCTCCATCTCGAGGAGATCCGCGAGCAGGAGTTACAGAAAGCCCTGAGCCGCATGGGTCCGGATCTTTCTGCACGTGAGCGTAAGGTCGTCGAGGCACTTAGCAAGGGTATCGTCAACAAGTTTCTTCACACCCCCGTTACCAAGCTGCGTTCACCGCAACCACGCCAGCAGCGCCACCAGGCGATGCGGGTTGTTGAAGAGTTATTCGAACTTGAGCATCATCCCGACGACAGTTGAGCATTGCTAGGTTCCATTGCTTTCACTCATGGTCTCAACGGCTAGCCATGGTCCAACCCATTCGCTTTGAACTCCACCGATCACGCACCCATATTGTGCGATCACGGGCAGAAGCTTCAGCGTTCACTTCCATCACAACAAGGGGCTAACGAGATGAAACGAGTTCTTGCCATCATCCTGGGCGGTGGCGCCGGCACACGCCTCTATCCGCTGACCAAAATGCGTGCGAAACCAGCGGTCCCCTTGGCTGGCAAATACCGCCTCATTGATATCCCGATAAGCAACTGCATAAACTCAGATATCACAAAGATCTATGTACTCACTCAGTTTAATAGCGCTTCCTTGAATCGTCATCTGACGATGACCTATAATCTCTCAGCGGGATTTGGTCAGGGCTTTGTGGAAGTTCTTGCCGCTCAGCAAACACCCGATAGCCCCAGTTGGTTTGAAGGTACTGCTGATGCTGTTCGTAAGTACCAATGGCTATTTCAGGAATGGGATGTAGATCATTATCTCATTCTTTCTGGTGACCAACTCTACCGAATGGATTATGGTGCATTCATCCAGCACCACATCGACACCGGGGCCCAGCTCTCTGTTGGTGCCCTTCCTGTTGACGCCAGCCAAGCAGAAGGCTTTGGCTTAATGCGTACAAGTGACACAGGAAGAATTCAAGAATTTCGGGAGAAACCCAAAGGGCCCGCTTTGTTGGAAATGCAAGTGGACACTAGCAAACTCGGTCTCTCATGCGAGGAAGCCAGCCGTCGCCCCTACCTTGCGTCTATGGGGATCTATGTCTTCAGCCGCGATATACTTTTTGACTTGCTGGCTAGCAATCCTGTTGCTACCGACTTTGGCAAGGAGATCATCCCTGTATCCTTGCAACGAGGTGATCATCTGCAAAGCTTTCTCTTTGATGACTACTGGGAAGATATTGGTACCATAGGTGCCTTTTATGAAGCCAACCTCGCTCTTACGCAACAACCAAACCCACCCTTCTCGTTTTATGATGAGAAATTTCCAATCTATACGCGACCGCGCTACCTTCCGCCCAGCAAGTTGCAGGATGCCCAGGTCACTGAGTCGATCATCGGAGAAGGATCGCTCCTCAAATCATGCAGTATTCATCGCTGTGTGTTAGGTGTTCGTAGCCGCGTTGAGGATGAGGTTGTGCTGCAAGATACTCTTTTGATGGGATCGGAGTACTTCGAATCCACTCAAGAACGGCTTGTCTTGCGTGAACGGGGTGGGATTCCAATCGGAGTCGGACGCGGCACTACGGTTAAGCAGGCCATTCTCGACAAAAATGTCCGCATTGGTAGCAACGTTGCGATTGTAAACAAAGATCGTGTTGAGGAGGCCGATCGTCCCGAACTTAATTTTTATATTCGAAATGGTATTGTTGTTGTTGTCAAGAACGGCTCTATCGCCGATGGCTCAGTTATCTGAATCCAGAGGCTTGCTCTGAAATCAGCAGCCCGCAGCTGATACTTGGCCACCACTGGTTAACAGTTGTTCTGTTGCGGGATTAGCTCCAAATCAATAAATTCTCCGCCTTTAATCTGACGATATAGGATTAGCCTGGTTTCACAGGGGTTGCCTGCTCTGTCAACGGCAGTTACTCTATAGCCTCCATCATTACCCGGCTTATTAGGGTGTGAAGTTTTTCACTTGTGACTCCTTTCTCATGAGCTGGTCCACTGCTTAGGCTAGAGCTGGGAATGTGTTGCAGGATGTGCGTGCAGATAGCGTCGTCCTCCCGGCATCGGCGCCTCCCGACCTGTTGAAAGTGATCAAGCCTGAGACAGCAGTTTTCATGCAGACTTTGTTGACGGCACAGCCCTGCACATGTAACGAGCC
>JBKDOR010000053.1:0-9848 GCA_046342775.1 Synechococcaceae cyanobacterium | reverse complement strand
CGGCAGCCTCGCCAGCAGCCAGCCGGCGGTGTGCAGGTAGATGAACACCCCCACCACATCGGTGGCGGTGGCGATGAACGGGGCCGACATCAGCGCCGGATCGAGGCCGAGGCGGTTGAACAGCAACGGCAGCGAGGCTCCTGCCGTGGCCGCCAGGGTGGTGATCGCCACCAGGCTGATCCCCGCCGCCCCCGCGGGCCCACCCCTGCCCCTGTTGTACGACCGGCTTAAGCTCGATCCGGCGCTTATGTCGGCACCTTTCATCGCCACGGCCACCGATGTGGTGGGGGTGTTCATCTACCTGCACACCGCCGGCTGGCTGCTGGCGAGGCTGCCGGGAACCGCCGGATCCTGAGCGCTGACCAGGGGGGCTCGGCTCGCAGCCCCGCCTTCAGCGGCAGATGCCAGGCCGATGCTGAGCAGGGCGGCGATCCATGGGGACCAACCGGCCCTGGAAGGTCCCTGCCGCTTGCCGGGGCATCGACGACCTGACCGTCGCCCTGGCCTCAAAGGCAGGGGGGGGGAGGGCGGATCTCCCCCCAATCTGAGAGAGCTTTACAGAACTTCAGGTTAAGCTTCATTCATCGTCAGATTTCCGGCCGTGGCCTCCGCGATCGCCGCCGATCCCCTTCTCAGCAACGAGCCTCCCCTGTTGGAGGCCCTCCCCAGCGCCGAATCCCTCTCCAGCGCCGAAGTCCTGAATGACACCGGGGCCTTGCTCACGGCGTCCGCGAAGACGCTGCCCAGCCTGGACACCGATTTGGTGCGCTCCTATCTGCGCGACATCGGCAGGGTGCCGCTGCTCAGTCATGAACAGGAGATCACCCTCGGCCGCCAGGTTCAGGATCTCATGGCCCTTGAAGAGCTGGAGGCTGAGTTGCAGCAGCAGCTCGGCGAGTCGCCCAGCCCAGAACGCCTTGCCTCCGCCGCTGGCCTCAGCCCGGCCCAGCTGCGCCGCCGCCTGCAACTCGGCCGCCGGGCCAAGGAGCGCATGGTGGCTGCCAACCTGCGCTTGGTGGTGAGCGTGGCCAAAAAATATACGAAGCGGAACATGGAGCTTCTGGATCTCATCCAGGAGGGCACGATCGGTTTGGTGCGGGGCGTCGAAAAGTTCGATCCCACCCGGGGATACAAATTTTCCACCTACGCCTACTGGTGGATCCGCCAAGGCATCACCCGTGCCATCGCTGAAAAGAGCCGCACCATTCGGCTGCCGATCCACATCACCGAAACTCTCAACAAGCTCAAGAAAGGGCAACGGGAGCTCAGTCAGGAACTGGGTCGCACCCCCACGGTCAGCGAGCTTGCCGTGGCGGTTGAGCTTCCTGAAGAAGAGGTGAAAGACCTGCTCTGCCGTGCCCGTCAACCGATCAGCCTGGAATCGAAGGTGGGTGATAGCGAGGACACTGAGCTACTTGACCTACTCGCTGGCGATGACCTGGGGCCCGAAGAGCATCTCACGGTCGAGTGTCTTAAAGGCGATCTGCTTGCTCTGCTGGAACGGTTGCCGTTGCTGCAACGGCGCGTTTTGCGCATGCGGTACGGACTCGAAGGGGACGAACCGATGAGCTTGACCGGCATAGGCCGTGTCCTCGGCATCAGCCGGGATCGGGTTCGCAATCTTGAGCGTGACGGCCTTGCGGGCCTACGGCGCATCAGTGTTGCCATTGAAGACTATGTGGCATGCTGATTGACTTGCGGAAATGCAATATACTGGCATTGTTATCCCCTAAATTTCTTAATAAATAATATTCTTAGGATTGGCGATTAATTAGTTTATCCGTAATAATTTCAAACTGTTGCTTTGTCGTGGTTTGTGACGATCAGGTACTTTCAATTTCTATTGTCGGATAATCCTAAAAAACTTATGCTCTAAGTCATGCAGTCATTTTTGGCTTCCAACCACACTGATTTGATCAGCTGCCTGATCAGGCAAAGCAATGCTTCTTGATCAATATTTCCTTCAACGCCTAGCCATTTCTGAGTGTCGTTCTCGAGTTGTGGTTAAACGCGATTGATGGTCGTAACCTGAAAGCCGCTTTTCTTCGGTAAATGAGCTGTGCCAGAACAAAAAAATCCTGCCGTTTATCGGCAGGATTTGGGCAGGGATGAAGCAATTTGAATTCAAATGACTCAAAACCATTCAGGCACAGCTGCTTCGCGGGTGTTGACCAGGGCTGCAGGTGTGGTGCGCTTGAAATCCAAGGTGATCGAACGGGTCTGAACACCATCGGCCGCGACGGCGCGGATGGGATAAACCTGTTCGCCATCGGGAAATGGCACCTGGAAGCGGAAGGTCCCGTCGACCGAGAGGGGTTCGTCCTGGCCAGCGATGCTGAGACGGGCTGAAGGCTCGGTGGCGCCGTAGACAATCAACTCGGCATCGGCCACCAGCCAGAAACTGCGCTGGCGGGTCGCCACGCCACCCCGCCCGGATTCGCTCAGCCCACTGGCCCAGAGACCCACGCCAGATGCCTGTCCCGCCGCCGCGCGATCGGCCGCTCCGGCAGACTCCTGAAACTCTTCCGAACCCACGCCAAGACGACGGCGGCCCAGGGAGGCAACTTGATACACACGCTCATGCACGCCAGCAGGGGCGGGCATCACGAACTCGCCGGTATCCGTAGGCATCACGTCCAGGGAGAAGGGGCGAACCAGATCGGCTTCAAAACCTCCGCCGGGCTCAGCGGGCATGGCCGCAGGAGCGGAGAAGGCCAGAGAGATCCATCCAGATTGGGAGCGGAAGCCCAGTTCTGCCCGATAGACGCGGCCCGCCAGAGGTACAGGCAGGTACCACTCACCGCCGGCACCCTCCACCACGGCTTCCAGAAAAGCTTGGGGATGGGCATCTCCCTCGGCCAGTCCGGTGATGTCGGCCAGCCGCAAGCAAAGGCTGCCGCCCCCGGCAGCCTGGATCGCGTCGCGGTCGGCGGCGCTGATCTCCCAACGGCAGTAAGCCCATTGGGCATCCTGGGGATGGACCTGCAGGGTGGTGACCGTCTCGGTTGCCGCCACAGCGGACGAGAGAGCGCGCTCAAAGCCACTGGTGGCAGCCTGGGCGACAACTGGCTGAGAGGAGGAAGCCTGCTCAAGCGCCGCAGGAGTGGATTCCCCGGCTGGACTCTTGGAGGCGATGGCCTGAAGCAGGCCATCCCGGGCCTG
Organism: Synechococcaceae cyanobacterium; assembly: GCA_046342775.1. GTDB lineage: Bacteria > Cyanobacteriota > Cyanobacteriia > PCC-6307 > Cyanobiaceae > Cyanobium. The sequence goes on along the minus strand of JBKDOR010000053.1, from coordinate 6,686 downwards.
GGCGCTGTAGCGAGGAATTCCCAGGACCCGAGCCAACTCTCGCAGCCTGCGCAGAGGCAGGGCTGAAAGCTTGCTGAGGAACTCGGGTTGTGGTGTCATCGCCAACTCTGTTGCGAAAAGTCACAGCATCCTCGCCTGGTTGATCCGCCGGGAGCGCGCGCGTCAGCACCTCACCACGTAATCCGATCGGTAGGCCCAGCAGAGCGCTGACGGTGCTGGGCCTGTCCTGCCTCTCGGCAACAGTGCGCAGCATGCAGGCGTTCCGCTGGTGTCCATGACAACCGGCTGCCTTGAACGCTCGTCCGCCAGGGGCGCTGCAAAGGGTGCAGCCCTCATCGCCACGGAACCGAAGCGCTACGCGTTGGCGCTGTCAAGGTGTCCTCACACGGGACCCTGGCTCAAGCCGGGCTGTCTGCCCCGCTCGGCGCTGGCGCCACGTCCGCCACGCCGCTGGTGCTCCGCTCCATGGCGCGCTCCAGGGCCTGCTGGCTCAAGGCCAGGCCCTGCTGACGCAGGTGCTCCTGAAACAGCCGGTTGGCCTCGGGGAAGCGAGGTTCCTCGGCCAGGGGCAGGGGGCCCGCTCCCTCCAGACCGGTTTCCCCTTCGAGCGCCGGTGTGATCACCACCAAATCGGAATCCAAGGGGGCGTCATAACGCCACCAACGCACCGGATCGGCAATGGCGGGGTGGGGCGGATGGGGCGCCGCAGGCGGTGGCACTGCGGCCCCAGCCCGGCGGCGCTGGGCTAACTCGGCCAACAACTGACTGCGGCTGCGCCCGCGCAGCTGGAACAACACGAACGGATCTTCGCTGAACCGATCTCCCATCAAGTAGAAAACCGCGCTGACGTGCTTGCAGGGATTGGCCTTGTCCTGGCAGGTGCACTCGCTGCGCACTTCCTGGAGCTTGAACGGGAACAGCCGCTTGCCACTGGCGGCGAAGGCCCGCTCGATATCCTCCGGCATGATCCCGGCAAGGAGTTGGGCCGACCAGCGGGCCTTGCTGCTCAAAGCCTCCAGCACATACCCCCAGTCCTCGTCGTTCAGCACATCCAGCCAGAGCTTCACTTTGTAAGGTTCGCTTTCGCTGCCTTGCACCCTGGCGTGGACGCGACGTCCTTCGAAACGAATCGAGATCACATTGCCGGATCGGGCGTAGCTCCAGGCCCTCTCCAAGCGCTTTTTGTATCGGTAGGCGTTGATCAGTTCCATCCAATGCTGCACCCACCAGGGCTGCTCGGCGAGCCCCTGCTGGCCGAGCTGGGTCACAATCGTGCCACCGTTGGCTGAAAGGGTCATCGCGCTGGCAAAGAACCATGGGCCTGATCAGGCTCCACTTTGCCTCCCCGTAGTGCGCCCGCGCGTTGCCCCGGGGCTCGGCGACTCAACGCAGACGGCACCGGCGGGACTGGCGCAGACGCCGACGCAGGACGCGACTCTGGCTCCAGGCAACACCAGCCCCCAGCCATGGCAAAGGACCGGGCACAGCAGTGAACTGCCACAGTTCGCCGTCCGTGCCATCGGCGTTGTCGGACACATAAATAATGCCATTCGGATCCACAGCCAATCCAGTGGGCTGGATCAGACCCGTGATGATCTGTTTTCGAACACCAGCTGGATTAACCCGCCAAACACTACCTCCAAGAAAGGAGCGGAAAAAGTTATTGGCGTATTCCAGAACATATAGGCTGCCATCGGCTCCAGCCGCCACATCACTGATCAGTGAAAACCCAGTGAGTTCCTGACTTGGCGTGGTGGAGGCACTGGCCAGAGAAAACACACTGGCCGCGCCAGGCTGGAAGGGAAAACCAGTGAACTCTCCAATGCTGAGCACCTGATTCAAGGGGTCAGCGGTTAGACCGGTTGGAACTGCGCTGGCCTCAAACGGCACGGCAGGAGAGCGAAATGGCGGACCAAGAGTCATATCGACTTTAGGGAAGACATAATGGCTGGTGATTGGGTAGTTGCCACTTGGATCCGGGCTGGATGGATCGATGGTCAACAGCGTGTTGCTCCCTGCATCGGTGGCAAATAGCTTGCCAGCAAACGCTTGAATGGCGTACGGATTGCTATTGACATCTGTTGGATTTTGATCCGGATTGTTTGTCTTTTCATAAGCGGCCAGGTTGCTGCGCGGCGTCACCTGTCTGGTCGCCAGGTCAATGCTGACCACTTGACCGAACAGCGAGCTGAGCTGGCTCACCGTGGACTGATTGGGATCCCCGCCCAGGCCGAACACCCCGACCAGGCCATGGGTGTCGTGCCAGGTGAGATCGGCGATCCCGGTGCCCTCGCTGCCGCTGCTCTGGGCCAGGGAGGGCAAGCCTGTGATCAGCCGGCTGTAGATGCCTGAGCGCGTGTCCCAGGCGCCGATGGCACCGCTGTCTCCTTGGCACAGCGTTGCGCCAGATCCAGACTGAAAACAGGGAGCGCCGCTGGAGCCAGGCTTGGGACCAGAGCCGGCTTCGCTCACCAGGACGCGGGACCCCCGCACCAGCAGCCCGCGGGGATTATCCAGGCCCTGGGCCAGCAGGCGCCCCCGATAGGCTGACGCGGCTTGGGCGCCTGAACTCAACCCAGAACAGACCGTACAGAGCAACGCCGCCAGGCCAGCGCCCAGCCACGGCCGCTGCCTCAATCTGTTGTAGTGGAACAACTGTGCACCGAAACGACCATGGGTTGGTTTGTCTGGGGCGAGATCCATGGCGGTATCGTGGGGATGTGTACTATAGTAAAACCAACCCTAGTTGACTGACAATAGTTGTGGGTGAGCCTGGCAGCCCAGAGCCAGGGCTTCTCAGGAGATCCTTCGTTTTCAGCTTTGTTGTGTTTGTGGTCGCTCAGCGCTTGGCCTTTTTTGCGAAGGTGGGGTCAGATCAGCTCCTTTGAGGGCATGGGTGTCCTGAACATTGCGATCGTCGGCGGGGGCGTGTCCGGGCTGGCTTTGGCCCGTGGCCTGTTGCGGCAGCGTCACTCTTGCCATCAAGACGCCGAGGCGCTCCGCCTGTTTGAACGGCGTGTTGATGGCCATTCCCAGGGGTTTGGCTTTCTTGTGCAAGCGGAAGGGTGTCGGGCGCTGCGTCGCCTCGGCATCGATCCGTGCTCACCATCCATCGGCTTGCCGCTGCGGCAGGTCCAGATTTTTCTCAGCGACGGTTCCCTGGTGGGCGAACACCCGCTCGACGACACCGTGGCGATGGAACGGCCGGCGCTGCTCAAGGCCCTCTCCCAGGGACTCGGGCCAGCTGTGCTGCGCTACGGCGAGTCGATTGAGGGCTACGAAATGGACGGCAATCGCGTGCTGGGGCTGCGCCAGGCGGGAGGCATCACGACACCGATCGACCTGCTGATTGGCGCGGACGGGGCCCACTCCCGCTGCCGGCAGCTGATCGACGCCGGTTCCAGCCTGCCGCGACGACGCGCCCGGGTTCATGAAATCGTGGCCTGCGTGGACCATCCGGCCCTGGCGGAGCGGCTGGGATCGGGCTTCATCAAACATCTGCATCCCCAGGGAGGACTGGCCATGGGACTCGTGCCCCTGCCGGCCGGGAGGGTGATCTGGTTCGTGCAGTTCGACTGTCAGCGCTATGCCTTGCCCGAGCAGGGCGATCTTCTGGTGTTCGTACTGGACATCCTGGCGAACTTCCCGGCGTGGCTGCGGAATGTTCTGCAAGACACCGTCCCCGCCCAGCTGCACCACTGGCGACCGCTCGACCTGGATCCGCCGACCCACCTGGTGGGACCCAATCTTGCCCTGATCGGCGATGCGGCCCATCCGATGCTGCCCTTCACCAGCCAGGGAGTGAATTTGGCCCTGGCTGATGCCGAGCTGTTGACAGCCCTGCTGACGGGGCGAATCGAGCGCTGCGGGCTCCCCAAGGTCCTGCGGATCTACGAACAGCGGCGTCAGCCCGTGAGATCCACGTTTATGGCGATGGGCAGGGCGATGGCCAGCGATTTCCTCGCCTCCGCCCAGAAGGCGGCTCTCCACCCGCCCGTGGCGACCTGATGGAGGCCGACGGCCCGTTCAAGCAGTTCCAGGATGAAGCGGTTCCTCTGCAGTTGTTGCGACAGCGGGCCTTCAACTTGCGCTGGGCGGAACAGCCGGAAGGCGTGATCCCGCTGACGGCGGCCGATCCCGATTTCGCCACCGCACCCTCCATCCGCACAGCCTTGCTCGACTACGTGCGGCCAGGCCTGTTCAGCTACGGTCCGGCGGGCGGCCTCCCCGAGTTCCGCCAGGCCATCGCTCAGCAGCTGCGGCAGCGCCGCGCCGCGCCGGTGCCGGCGGAAGGGGTGATCGCCGTGAACAGCGCCGCCGCGGGGGTGGCGCTGCTGTGCAAGCACTGGTTGCGGCCCGGCGACGAGGCGATCGTTTTCGATCCGGTCGACTTCCTTTTCGCCCACTGCGTTCAAGCGGCCGGAGGGGTGCCGCGGCGCTGGTCGTTGCGGAGCCAGGATCCGCTCGATCTGGCGGCGTTGGAGCGGCTGCTGAGCCCACGCACCCGCCTGCTGTGCCTCTGCAACCCCCACAACCCGCTGGGCCGCTGCTTTCGGCGCGACGAGCTGGAGGCGCTCGGTCGCCTGTGTCATGCGCACGGGATCCGCGTGCTCAGCGATGAAGTCTGGAGCGACATTGTTTATCCACCAGCCGAGTTCACGAGCTGGCTGGCCCTGGAGCCGCCCCTGGCGGCGCTCGGCGCCGTGGTGTACGGCTTCTCGAAGGGGTTCGCCCTGGCGGGGCTGCGGCTGGGCTGCGTGGCCATGGTGGATCCTGAGATCACCGCCCGGCTGCTGGCCGGCAGCGAGCAGCCCAGCACCGTGGATGGGGTTTCCACCCTCAGCCAGGTGGCCGGCATCGCCGCCTGCGGGGCCGAGGCCCAACGCTGGCAGCAGGCCTTCCTGCTCCATCTCCAGGCTCGCCGCGACCAGGTGGCGGCGAGCCTGGCAGCCGTTCCCGGGCTGGAATTCAGCCCACCTGAGGCCACTTACGTGGCTTGGCTGCGCCTGCCGCAGGGGGCAGCGCCGGCGGACAGCGTGGCGGCCCGACTGCTGGATCGCCAGAAGCTGGCCGTGGTGCCGGGAACACCGCGCTGGTTCGGCCCAGGGGCTGCTGGTCACCTGCGCCTCTGCTTTGCCACCTCGGAGGCGCTGTTGACCGAGGGCCTGCAGCGGTTGGTGGACGGTCTGAGCGAAGCCTGAGGCGATGCATCGCCCCGCGGCGTTGCGACCACCGGCCCAGGCCCCACCCACCGCGCTGTTGCGGTTGCCTCCAGGCGACAGGGCCTCGCCAGGCTTGGTGCCCCATCGCTGGCGCCACCGCTCACGCCACCGCTCACGGCTCCTCCAGCGCCACCAGCTCCCGCAGTTGCTCCATCGCCAAGCCGCCGAGCCAGTCCTCACCGGAGCCAACGATGTCCGCGGCCAACTTGGCCTTCTGCTCGATCATCCGGTCGATCCGCTCCTCGACGGAGCCGCTGGTGATGAACTTGTGCACCAGCACCCGGTTTTGCTGGCCGATGCGGTAGGCGCGGTCGGTGGCCTGGTTCTCCACGGCAGGATTCCACCAGCGATCCACATGGAACACATGGCTGGCGCGGGTGAGGTTGAGACCCACCCCACCGGCGCGCAGCGACAGTAGGAACAGCTGCGGACCGCGGGGATCCTCCTGGAAGCGATCCACCATCGCCTGGCGCTCAGCCTTGCTGGTGCCGCCGTGCAGGAAAGGCACGTCCTGGCGCCAGCGCCGCTCCAGCCAGGCTTTCAGCAAGTGCCCCCACTCGGCGAACTGGGTGAACAGCAGCGCCCGATCGCCGGCTTCGAGCACCTCCTCAAGGATCTCCTCCAACCGCTGCAGCTTGGCGCTGCGCCCACCGAAGTCGGCGCCGACATCCTCCTGCTTGAGCACCAAGGCGGGATGGTTGCAGATCTGTTTGAGGCGGGTGAGCAAGGCGAGCACCTGGCCGTGCTTCTGGCCCAGCGGCGCCCTGGCGATGGCGTCGAGGCTCTCCTCCACGGTGCGGTTGTAAAGCTTGCGCTGCTCCGGCACCAACCCCACCCATTCGCGCAGCTCCAGCTTTTCCGGCAGGTCGGTGATGATGGAGCGATCGGTCTTGAGGCGCCGCAGGATGAAGGGGCCCACCCGGGCCTTGAGATCCCGCAGGGAGCTCATGTCGCCGTAGCGCTCGATCGGCAGTCGGTAGCGCTGGCGGAAGAAGGGTTCATCGCCCAGCACCCGCGGGTTGAGGAAGTCCATCAGGGCCCAGATCTCGCTGACGCGGTTCTCGACCGGCGTGCCGGTGAGGGCGATGCGGAAGCGCCCACGACGGCTGGGGCGCCCCAGATCGCGGGCCGCTTGGCTTTGCTTGGCCGAGGGATTCTTGATCGCCTGGGCCTCGTCAATCACGACCCCCTGCCAGTCGATCGCCTCCAGCAGCTCGCTATCCCGCTGCAGCAGGCCGTAGCTGGTGAGCAGAAGGTCGATGCCGTCGAGAGCCTTCTTCAGAGCCGCTTCAGTGCTGGGCCGTCTCGGGCCGTAGTGCTCCTTCACCGCCAGCTCCGGGGTGAACCCCGCCGCCTCGCGCTTCCAGTTGGTGAGCACGGAGGTGGGCGCCACCAGCAGCACGGGGCGCTTGAGATCTCCGGCCACCTTCAGGTGCTGCAGAAAGGCCAGCAACTGGATCGTCT
>JBKDOR010000052.1:0-62595 GCA_046342775.1 Synechococcaceae cyanobacterium | reverse complement strand
GGCTGTGGCCCATCGCGTCAGCGGGGGTGCTGACGGCGGCCGTCAAAAAGTTGCAACCCTCCAGGTAGGAGCTGGCAATGCCATGGGTGTACCAGGAGGTCACGAAGGTGGTGCCGGTCAGCCAGCCCCCCAGCGCCAGGTAGGCACAGGGGAAGAGCAACAGGCCGGACCAACCCACAAACACGAAGCGGTCGCGCTTGAGCCAGTCGTCGAGGACGTCGAACCATCCCCGGGCCGAAGGCGCGCGTCCTACAGCGATCGTCATGAGATGAAGGGTCTCGGTGGAGGCGGCGGGTTCGGAAACCCGCGCGGCTGTGGGATACCGGGAGATGGTAACAACGTTGCCGAGGCCATCGCGGCCGAGCGACACGGGCTGACATCCCTGGCTCAGGATCACGCCGCCTGGGCCCGCCGTCGGGGCCGCCGTCGCGGCCTTGCGCGCAGACCGCCCCGGTTCGAAGCCCCGGTTCGGCGCGCCACGGGGGAGGATGGCCCCACTTGAACGCCCCTGGATTGCGCCATGGCATCCCTCAGCGGTCCGACAGGCTCGGCCGCCGGCTCCAGCAGTGACGACTCCCAGGTGCTGGAGCAGGCGGTGCTGGGCTCGCGCCGCCCGTCCAACATCGTGGTTGCCGCGGCGGTCAGCATCGGTGGCCTGGGCTTTCTGCTCACCAGCGCCTCCAGCCGTTTCGGTCTCGATCTGCTGCCAATTGGCCACCCCGCTGAACTCACCTGGGTTCCCCAAGGTCTGGTGATGGGGCTCTACGGCGTCGCCGCAGCCCTGCTGAGCATCTATCTGTGGACGGTGATCGCCCTCGATGTGGGCTCCGGCAGCAACCGCTTCGACCGCGGCAGCGGCAAGGCCCAGATCAGCCGCAGGGGCTTTCGCCAACGGATCGAGGTGGATCTGGCGTTGCGCGATATCCAGGCCGTGCGCCTGGACGTGCGCGAAGGCCTCAACCCGCGGCGGCGCCTTTCCCTCAGGCTTCAGGGCCGCCGCGACCTGCCGCTCACACGGGTGGGGGAACCGCTGCCACTGGCCGAACTGGAGCGGGACGGGGCGCGCCTGGCCCGCTTCCTCGGCGTTCCCCTGGAGGGTCTGGCATGAAGCCCCCACTCTGGCGCCAACTGATCTGGGCACCGCTGCTGCTGCTGGCTCTGGCATTGCCCTTGGGCCTGGTCGCCTGTGCCGCCGACCGGGGCGCCCAGCCCCTGGGCTGCGCCGCCGGCACCATCCCCTGCCTGAGCGGAACCGCGGTGGTGGCTCTGGACACCAGCCGGGGCCAAGTGCTGTTGCGACTGGACGGCAAGAACGCCCCTCTCACCGCTGGCAACTTCGTGGACCTCGTGCGGCGAGGTGTGTACGACGGCACGGTGTTTCACCGCGTGGTGCGCGAACCGGTGCCGTTCGTGGTTCAGGGCGGAGATCCCGCTTCGGCCAATCCCAGGGTGCCGGCCAGCCAATACGGCAGCGGCAACTTCATCGACCCCAGCAGCGGTGAAGCGCGGCTGATTCCTCTGGAGCTCAAGCGCCAGAAAGAAGCGGAGCCTCAATACGGCCGGGAACTCACCACGCCGGTGATCACCAAGGAGCTCGCCCTGAGCCACCAGCGTGGCTCGCTGGCGATGGCAAGGACCCAGGATCCGAACTCGGCCAGCGCCCAGTTCTACATCGCCCTTGAGGCCCTGCCGGAACTGGATGGTCGCTACGCGGTGTTCGGCCAGGTGATCCAGGGAATGGAGGTGGTCGATGCCATCCGCCAGGGCGACAAGCTGGTGAAAGCCAGGCTTGTCGAAGGAGGCAAGCTGGTGAAGGGACAACCCTGAGCTTGGCTTCGGGGCTGAGGTCAGCGGCTCAGGTCCGCGGCTGAGGTCGGCGGCAGAACTCTGCGGCTCAGGTCCGCGGCTGAGCGCTGCCGCTGTGCTTGTTGCCCTTGGACCTGAACGGACCTGGGCCAGCCCTGGCCAGCCTCGGTTCTGCTTGCCTGCGGCCCCTTCAGGCCGGCACCCGCTTATCCAACGTGGTGGCCTTGAGCAACTCGGTGTTGATCCCGGAGGCGCGCTCCAACGCCACCTTGCCGGTGCGCGCGATCTCGAGAATGCCGAAGCTCTCCAGCAGGCGCTCCAGCGCCACCAGCTTGCCGGGGTCGCCCACCACTTCCAGGGTCAGGGCGTCGTCGGCCACATCCACCACCTTGGCCCGGAACACCTGCACCAGATCGAAGATGGCGCTGCGGTTTTCAGCGGGGGCTGAGACCTTGAGCAGCATCAGCTCTCGCTCCACCGCCGGGATCGTGGTGAGATCGATCACCCCAAGCACGTTCACCAGCTTGTCCAGCTGTTTGCTCATCTGCTGCAGGGTGTGATCGTCGCCCTCCACCACCATCGTCAGGCGGGAGACGCCGCTCTTCTCGGCTGGCCCGACGGCCAGGCTCTCGATGTTGAAACCTCGGCGGGCGAACAGGCCGGAAATGCGGCTGAGGGCTCCGGATTCGTCCTCCACCAGCACCGAAAGGGTGTGCTTCATGGGCGCGGTCGGGAGGGGGATGCACAACCAGCCACGGTAGTGGCTGAGCGGCACGCGGGCAGCCTGCGCGGTACCCAGTCCCACGGCAGCCCGCTCAGGCAGCCGCCGGCAATCCCTCCAGCCAGCGCAGCAGGGTCTGGTTGAAGCTGTCGGCGGCTTCGTCGTGGGGACAGTGGCCGCAGTCCTCCAGCACGACCAACGGCAACTCGGGCCGCCAGCGGCGGCAGAGATCGGCCACATCCAGCGGCACCAACTGGTCCTGGCGCCCCCAGATCAGCAGCATCGGCTGGGCCACTCGGGCAAGCAGCCCCGGGGCGGTGGCCCGATGGGGGCGTAGGGCCATGGCGATGCTCATCGCCCGCAGGCTGCCGACGGCACCGGGGCGGCGAGCCGGCCGTGAGATGATCCGCAACAACTCACCATCTGCCAGCACCGGCTGGCGGTAGGCCGACTGGAGCCCGAGCCCGAGCAGAGGCGAATGGGCCAGCAAGGGCACGATCAGCTCCAGGGGCAAGAGGCGGCAGAGCAGGTTCACCAGCCAGCGGCGCAGCCGTCGCCGCCATGGGCCCTGGCGGGGCGTGCGCTCCGGAGGACCGTCTGCCATCAGCAGAGCCGGATCGGGCAGCGGCGCCGCCACCACCGCCCGCACCCAGGCGGGAGCAAATACGGCGCAGCTCAGAGCCACCAAGCCCCCGAGGGAATGGCCCACCACCACGGCGGCCTGGCCCACCACCTGTTCCAGAAAGGCCTGCACCTGGCGGGCCCAGAGGCGATTGTCGAGGGGGCGCCAACGCCGCGGAGCGGGCTGGTGGCTGGCGCCAAAGCCCAGCAGATCGAGGCTGTAAACGCACCAGCCGGCCGCCGCCAAGGGGGCGGCGTTGCGGCGCCAATGGCCGCTGCCGGCGCCGAAGCCATGCAGCAACACCAAAGCGGGGCCTGAGGGGTCCCCGAGCTGGCGCCAGTGGCAGGGCAGCCCGAGCCAGTGCCAGGTGCCGTGCTGACCCCAATCCAGCCCGGCGTGGGGAATGGTGATGGCCTCCGGTATGGCCTGAGGGATCGGCATGGCGGCCATCGGTGCGGGGCTAGATCCTTGCCTGGATGAAGGCTATGGCGCGAGGGTTCCCGAGCGCTGCCCGGCCCACGGCCCCTCCATGGGGTCCCAGCCAGTCGCCCGCTCTGGAGTCCAACCCAGCGTCGTTCCAACAGGGCCTGCCGCTCGGCGCACAGACCGCTCCGCTGGGATACCGCCCGATTGCCCCAGTCCGCCTCCATGGCCATGCCCCGCATCGAACTTTCCGCCGCCGACGAGGGCGCCGCCTATCGCGAAGGGGCCGCCCTGCTGCGCACCGGGACCGGATTCTTCCGTCTCGATTCAAGGCCCGCCCGGGATCTCGGCGTGCTGTTGGCCCGGGATCTGGCAAGCCGCGCCCCGCTGCGGGTGCTGGACGCCATGGCCGGCTGCGGCATCCGCAGCTTGCGCTACGGGCTGGAAGCCGGCGCGAGGGAGCTCTGGGCCAATGACGCCGATCCGGATCGGCTGCCCGGGTTGCGGCAAAACCTGGCCCAGCTTCCCGCGACCGTGGCTTGGCAGTGCGGCGACCGCACCGCTCAGGGTCTGCTGGCCGGCTGCCTGGAGCGCCGCCAGCGGTTCGAGCTGGTGGACCTGGACGCCTTTGGCAGCCCGAGCGCTCTCGTGCCGCTGGCCTTGGAGGCGGTGGCCCACGGCGGTGTGCTGTACCTGAACAGCAGCGATGGGCGCTCGCCCACCGGCCACGACCGCGTCGCCGCGGTGCGCCGGCTCGGCGCGGCGGCCCGTGCCCATCCGGCCCCCTGGGAGCTGGCGTTGCGCCTGCAGCTGGGAGTTTTGGCCCGGGGCGCCTGGGCCCAGGGGAGGGGGCTCAAGCCGTTGCTGTCGTTCAGCGATGGCCGAACCTTTCGCACGGCGGTGCGGCTGGAGCGTCGAGCTCAACCCCGCGAGGAGGCCCAACTGGGGATGCTGGCCCACTGCCATCGCTGTGGCGAGCAGCAGGATCAGAGCTTGCTGCGGCTGGACCGTTGGCGGGAGTGCGGCTGCGGGGCCAAGACACCGCTGTCGGTGAGCGGCCCGCTCTGGATCGGCCCGTTGCAACATCCGGCAACGCTGGAGCGGCTGCGGCAGTTGGCGGACGGTCCTTGCCGCAGCTGGATAGAGCCCGCTTCCCTGCGCTTGCTGGATCGGCTGGTTCTGGATTCGGGGCTGCCGGTGCGCTGCTGGTCGCTGGCGGAACTGGCCCGCCAGCTCGGCCAGGGGCCACCAGCCAGGGCGACTTTGCTGCGGCGCCTGCGTCAGGAGGGCTTCCAGGCCCAGGCCAGCGCCGTGATGCCAGCCCAGCTGCGCAGCGACGCCCCCTGGGGCCGGATTGTCGAGCTGGCGAGGGAGCTGGGCAGCGACGGGGGGGCGCCGGATCCAGACAAGGGTGCGGCTGACCGTGAGGAAGCCTTGCCGGATCAAGGCGGGGCGGGAGGGGATTGCCAGGATCAAGTGGGGCCAGGAGAAGCGGACCATGGGAAAGCAGGACAAGCCCATCCAGGTGGACAAGGCCATATGAGACCCGGCGAAACCTGACCCAGCGAAGCGACACCACGACAAGAACCGGTCCAGCGAGGACAACACCAGCGGCGCCAGGGGGAGCCACCTGGACGGCACAATGGGTTGCCCTTGCTTCCCACGTTGATGGCCTCAGAGATCTTCGGCACCGCAGCCCTGTTCTGGGTCCTGATCCCCGTCGGCATGGTTGGCGGGGCGCTGTTGCTCAAGCTGCTCGACAAGTGAACCGGCTCACGGCAAGCGCTGATCGCCGGGTTCACTGACCCTGTCGCTTGGCTTGGACGGCCCTAAGCGTCCAAGCCGGCGTGGGTCCAAGCCGGCGTGGGTCCAAGCCGGCGTGGGTCCACGCCAGCCCACTCGATCGTGCGCTGTGCAACCTCTGAATCGCCATCCCCAGCAGATGGGGAGCGCCAATCGCCGCCACGACCACCGAGATCTGCTGGGCCGGGTTGAGCTCAACGCTGCTCGCAGCGCAACGAAGCCAGGACCATTGGCGCCTCGATCGCTTGACGAATGTCATCCTGTTCACTCGCTGCTGATGAACAGGATGAATGGAACAGCGTTTGCTTGCTTGCCCAGAAGCCAACGTCTAACAGGTGTGCTCAGGCCGAGAGCATGGCTCGACTGGATGGGCAAAGCTGGATTCCTTCCGTGCTCATGCGGTACCAGCCGAAAACCTGCCTGTCGACCCTGTAGCGAGCAGACAACACGTTCGCGCGACAGAATATCCCTGCTTTGGATATCAAGAATGAGCGAAAGGGAAGGTCTTCTAGGCCACGTAACCACTACTTAGCCTAGCGAGATCCTTTGCGAAGAACTGCAGCGTTTCCGGGTCAAGATCGGCAAAGATCTCATGCAAAAGTGGCAAGCTCATAGGCCGTTGAAACAATCTTTTTTTCTTGATAAAGCCAAAGCCGCAATCGCGCAAAGTCTGCGACAGAAATATAGCAGGATTGAGGTGCATGAGGTCCAGATTGGCAAACGGCTTCAACTCATCAGTACAGCCATCACGGCACATTAAGCACTGCAGAAGCGGGTACATTGCAACAAGGTTGACTCCTGCAGAAGATAACGACGCAGACAGACTGATTTCCCCCTCATCGATCAGCTCTTGGTCCATGAGCGCAGAATCGAAGGCGCTCCAGAACAGCAGCCAACTCACATCAGCAAGCAACTGTCGATTGGCGAGAAGTGCGTAGCTTTGCAGGTGGTAGCCCCGCTCAAAGCTATCCGTAAAGCCTCCCAAGCACGCCCGATCTTGGCTGCACAACTCAGCGAGCTGCAGAAGATTCTGTATGCATTCATCACTAGATCTTGCCGGCAAGATGCTATCGTTGAGAAACAGTAGCCGCTCCAGTCCAACCCCCTGGGCTAGCAGCTCTTGTGCAAACAAAGCCACATAACTCAGGGAGCCAAGACAGGCGCCAAGATTGGGGCGGCGCAGGGCCAGCCACTGATGGGATTGGATGCAACGCAGCGATTCATCGTCAAAACCTGAACAGGTTGTAATCAGTAGGGAATACCCAGAGGCCTCGGCCTGCCTGAGCAGCAACCTCCAGCTGACTGGCAGATAGCCTGACTTGTCGTAATGATGGAAATGTAGCAATGAAATCGGTGTGGGAGCGATTCGCAATCGCGCCTGCAGCGAGGCAAAGTCAGGTGCAGCACCTGCCGGTTCGGGGGCATCGACGTGCAATCCTGTGAATGCTTCGCCTGATGACTGGAGGCTAGGCGTTGGCCCAGCAATACTGGGGCGTTGCGCTGATTGGCTGATGCCATTGGGCGGAAGCATCGAGGCAGGGGTTGAAGGCTGACTGTCTTGCTTGGAGCGGGCCAACTTGATCCAGTGAAATCCGGCGTGCTGCGCAGCCAGGCAGGGCAAACGTTCAATCGCATGCAGTAAGGTATTGTCACGAGATAGCGGTTCTTCCGGCAAACTCTCAACAGTTAGGTTGAGTTGAAAGATCGGCTCAAGTGCCGCCGGGCGAGCCCACAAAAACCCGCCTGCGGGGAACTCCAGCATGGCCACGTCGCGACTGTCCCATCCTTGTGGCTCTAACAACTCGTCCACTAGGCTGCGCATACTTCCCCAACCGATCAACGGTCGCAAACTCAGTAGATAATCAGGGAAGACGAGGCCCAAAGATGCATCAGTATAGAAGAGCTCCCGGATGGCATCGATCCGTTGCCGAGATCCAGCCAGGATCGAATTATGGTCATGAAACCAGGCATGATTCGACTGCTTCCCGTGGGAGAAGAAGCAAAGATCGTAGCCTCTGAGTTGCTCGCCAAAGTAGATGTACTTCGAAGGGATATCGCGGCCCCGGTTGGGAGTCAACAGAATAGTCGCAGATTTGATCTTATAGTCTTGCGCCAATGATTGAAGGGCTGCCGAGACGATCGCACTCGATGTTGTAATAAAGAAATCGGCTTGGTCGGCCAGCCAGCGACCAAAGTTGGCAAAAAACAAGCGCGCTTCCTGTTCCTGATGGAAGTGCAGAACGACCGCCAGGCGCTGGGATCGTGCTGAAGCACTGGCTGGGGCATCATCCCCAAGCCAGACAGGTGCCTGGAATTCGTCGGCGAAATGCTCATCAGGGTGATATTGCCGCTGCCAACCTTCCTGCAGATGAAATTCGCTGATGCGGCGAGGATCACTGATCCAGGTATAGGTGTGTTGATACCAGAGGGGATCGGGTGCGCGACGGGCTGGTGAGTCGCACCACGCTGGTTGTCTCTCAGGTCCGGTCGCGGGAACAAAGCCGATCTGAAACGTCGCATCCAGGGCCGCCTGGGTGAATTCAACCTGTGACTCCTGCTCACGAAAGCGCTGTTGCATGGCATCAGCATGGTCCTGAAGCTGATCAACCGACGCATAGAGCTCTTCGAGTTCAGCGGTTGGGTCCTGCTCTGAAACGGTCAGCACATAACTGAGTTGATCATCATCGCTGCGGCTCTCGGGATGGACGAGAGCTATACATGGAATGGCATTGGCAAGCAAGGGCAACATGCGAGCCCATTCCAGCACCCGGCAAGGTTGAGAGTGGAGATTGAGAACCGCACGCGCCCGCGAGAGGAGGCCATCGCGTTGCCAGCCATACATCCCGAAGTAGGCTGAAATCTTTAATCGTTCAGATAGTTTGATGCGGCCGAGAATTTGTTCACGCAATGGCGTGATGGATCCATAAAAGATAAATTCACTAGACTCAGCAGTGCTGACTGAAATCCGCTCCAGTTCGCTATGGTGACCGAGCCTGAAGCGAAGCGCCCTGACATCCCTATCACTCGCCAGCATCTGTTGAAGATTAAAACTTGAATAATCCCACATCAGATACCTCTGTGCAAGAGCAATCATCTGATCTGACCAAGGCGATGCATTAGGCCCCAGTTGTTCCGTATTAAACAGGATGCAATCACGCGGCAAGTCTATCAAGAATTGATCGTTAATCAAATGGGCGCCGAAAACGATTGCTGTACTACCCTCCGGAAAGCGATTGGTCGCCAAGGAAACCTCATGACCAAGATCCCGTAGAGAGTAATACAACAATAGCTTTATATCAAGGAAGGCACTTATATGGCCATATCCTTCAGGCCGCAATGTGACGAGGCTAAAGCTTGCCATGGCAGTCTCAGGATGGTGGGAACGCGGCTAGCAAAGCAGAAGCAAAGAGATCTCGATAATGCTGTTGGTAATGCTGCTGGATTCCAAGCCGCTCGTCGTCGGCCTCGGCAATCACGCTCCCGCAGAGATAGGGGTGGTTCTCAATCGGATGAACAGTCTTGCGCAGCGGCGTGGACAATGATTGATAGCCGGGTATGACCTCAGAATTCATGTAGTGACCAACCACGGGAGTGGTCTGCATGGGAACTTGAAAAAAGTGTAGACGCTGTTGATATTCAGTATCCTCATGGACTCTGAGATTAGCAAAATAACCATAACGCTGGAGCAAGCTGGTACAGGCTACAAAACTATTATGCCCATGGCTGGTCATCAGCCCATTAATCAAGATAATTTTCCGCTGCCCGAGGGAGACCCGGCTCCAGCCCGTGTTGAGCCGCTCGATTCCCAGCTGGCGCAACAGCAGCAGTGCATGCAAACAGCGCAAGGGATGAAAGATATCGTCGGCATCCAGACACGTGAACCATGGGGAGGCAACGTTCTGCAGGGCACGGTTGCGGCAGAGACCCACTCCCACATTGCTGCTGGCCTGAAAAACCTGGAGGCTGCCAATGGCTGTCGCGGCCGTTTCCGTCTCCAGCTGGCTCAGCACATCCACCACCAACTGCCCATCCTGATCGCGACCATCAACGCTGATCAACACTTCGAGATCGA
This sequence comes from Synechococcaceae cyanobacterium, assembly GCA_046342775.1. Taxonomy (GTDB): domain Bacteria; phylum Cyanobacteriota; class Cyanobacteriia; order PCC-6307; family Cyanobiaceae; genus Cyanobium. The sequence goes on along the minus strand of JBKDOR010000052.1, from coordinate 53,148 downwards.
CGCCCACCTGATCCTGCAGGCTCTGCAGAGCCAGGTGAAGCAGGTCGCGATCGGCACGATAGACAGGAATGACCACCGCCAAGCGGGGTCGCTCCGGCAGCCAGTTCGCCGCCATGCCACTGTTCAACAACAGCAGGGTTTCCTTGTATAAGGGAAGCGAAAGATAGCGGCTGAAATTCCAGAAACGGCTGTCAAAATCAAGCAGGGTTGCCAGGATCCCGGTTTGCTCATCGGCGGTGATCCAGGGGAACGCAGCAGCCGCGGCGGCAGCCAGGTTCTCGATCAGCTCTAGATGGTTGAGATGATCCAGCTCCATCGAAGCGGAAGGCTTTGCGAACACTCAGACTGAGGCCGAGCATCAACCAAATGCCCCAACAATATACAATACAGGACCAAGGCCCTAAGGGCAACACACTCGGATCACGGGGCACTTCGCCAGAAGACAAAACGAGCTCGTGCGCTGACCCATCCCCCACAGTCCTGCCCCATCAGCCCTAGGCAGAAGCAGCAGCCGAGAGGGGCATCCGGCATCGATCTAGCGCCTGGACTGGCCTTCAGCCCCATCGCTGCCTGCGGGATCGGTCTTGCCGCAACGTCCCGCTCGGCGACACAAGAACTCGATTGATACGGGGGATGCCCTCAGGATCGACGACGCGGAGATGCGGACAGCAAGGATTCCAGACCTTCCCCCAGAAAAGACAGCCCCAGGACCAGCACAAACATGGCCAGCCCCGGATAGAGGGCCGTCCACCACACGCCAATCGGCACATCCACCATCGCCTGCTGCAGGTCTCCTCCCCATTCGGGCGTGCTCTCCGGCAGCCCAAGCCCGAGAAAACCAAGACCGCCCAGCACCAGCACCGCATCGGCGGCATTGAGGGTGAGCAACACGGGCACGGAAGTGATCACATTGCGAAACAGATAGTGGCGCAGAATCCAGACAGGGCCGGCCCCGAGAGAACGGGCCGCCTCAATGAACAACTCCGCCTTCACCTGGGCGGACTGATTTCGAACCACACGGAAGTACTGGGGCACGTAGACGACGCACAGAGCCGCGGCCGCGTTGGGTAACCCACGGCCCAGCAGGAACGCCAACACGACCGACAGCAACAGGACCGGCAGGGTGTAAAGCGTATCCATCACCAGCACCAACAAACGATCCACCATGCCGCCGAGGTAACCGCTCACCATTCCCAGCGGCACGCCGACGACCAGGGCCAGCCCCAGGGCAATCAACACCACCTGCAACGCCACGCCACTGCCAGCGAGGGTTCGCACGCACACGTCCCGTCCGAGGCGATCCGTACCGCACCAATGCTGGGGCGATGGAACAGCATTGATGGGATTGGCCAGGCCGGCGTTGGGTTCCGGCAGCCAGCCCAGCTGGATCAGCCCGGGGGTCACCAAGGCGACCAATGCGTACGCCACAACGATAGCCACCCCCCAACGAGCCAGTCGCAGGGACAGCGGGGGTCGCGCCAGGTCAGGGGGCATCGCGATGGATCTGCTGGGCCTATTCAACACGCCACACCTCTCTGCAACCAGTACGGGGCTGAAGGTGGCAAAGCCTTGCCGATACGACCAGTTCAGCTTTTTGGTGGCGAATCTCTGGAGCTCAACTCACAAAAAGTGTAGCCATTCAGGTCCGTTTCCAATGGCGGAGCAACCCGTTTGACAAGCTGAATGGCGTTGCGTCCAAAGCTCACGGACTCCACCATCTCTGCAGCTTCCGGATCAAGGCCAACATCCAGGAGCGAAGCGATCAGCCAGTTACAGTCGGCGGGATCGAGAAAGCGTTGATTGACAAAATCAACCAGCAATTTAAACGCTTCAACGGCCGAATGTCGATTGCCCAGGCCATAACTATAGTTGTACCCGTAGAGGTGACCTCGGCGCCAATAGGAGGTTTCCACATCTTCTATAATGTAAAGTCCACCAGGCTGGAGCAGCTGCTTGAAGAGCATGGAAAAACTGAGCAGCTGATGGTCGGGGTGATGGGATCCATCGTCCACGATCAGGGCAATCGGATGCTGCACTGTCGCCATGGCTCTCTCCAGGTCTTGGGGCTTGGATTGATCCACACGCAAGACACAGGTATTCGCTTCTGTCCAGTCGCCATAACCAGAATCGAGGCAATACAGAAAGGTCTGCGGGAAGAGCGTATGCCAGAAGGCAACACCTTCCCCAGAGCCGTAGCCAATTTCAAGCATGGCAAATGCATCAGCCTTGGCAAAAGGAGCTAATGCTCGCCCATACACCTGATCGTATCGATGCCGATGGATTTTATCGGTGCCGGAGGTGATGCCGGCCTGGCGCATCGTGTCCAGGAATGGCTGGCTGGCAGAAGCAATCACCGATGCAGACAGCGAATTCATCACGTTCGTGACCAAAAGTAACCCGAAGCCTACGACAAACCTGCGCGGAGGCGACATTTGCTAGGAGTAATCCCATCGGCGAGCCAACGCCAGCCTGGATTGTGCCGCTCACGTCTGCGGCAGTCCGGCCCCGCGGTCGCTGACTGCGGGGCCGGACTGCCGCAGTGAGATGAGTTCAGTCTGTCCGTTTGACTTAAACTGAAACTGTCTCCGCACAGGGTTGTGTCCAGTCCAGTTGCCGAATCTCCAACGGAGCCGCTCCAGGTGTTGGTGGTGGATGACGACCCACGCCTGCGGCTGTTCCTCAGCGGCGAGCTCGGCGTGGAGGGCTATCTTCCGCGCGAGGCCGGCGATGGCCAGGAGGCTCTGCTGGAATTGCGCCGCCAACCCGCCGACCTGGTGCTGCTCGATTGGCAGTTGCCTGACTTCAGCGGCGTGGAGGTTTGCCGCCGCATCCGGGCCAGCGGGCTCACCCTGCCGATCCTGATGCTCACCGGCCGAGATCAGGTCCGCGACCGGGTGGAGGCGCTCGACGCCGGCGCGGACGACTTTGTGATCAAACCGTTCTCGTTGGAGGAACTGCTTGCCCGGGTCCGGGCCCACTTGCGACGCCGCGGCTATGGCGACACCTCAACCTCTGCCGAACAGCTCCAGTTTGCAGACCTCATGCTCAACACCGCCACCAGGGAGGTGAGTCGCCAAGGGCAAAGGATCAATCTCACAGTAAGGGAATACGACCTACTGTACTGCCTGATGCAAGCACCCAATCGGGTACTAGAACGTACTACAATCCTGCACCAAGTGTGGGGCGAAAACCACTTCGGCGACGACAATCTCCTCGATGTTTACATCCGCTATCTACGCCGCAAAATCGAGCCTCCCACCCTGCCAACGCTGATTCAAACGGTGCGCGGGATCGGGTTCATGCTCAAGGAGGGGGCGCCGCGAGCATGAGGTCCTCAACAGTCCAGCCTGCGGCTGGCTCGAGCGTTGCAGTGGTCGATGACGACCCTCGGCTGCGGACGCTGCTGGCGATGGAATTGGAGGATTTAGGGGTTGCCGCCTCCTGCTTTTCTTCCGCTATCGACCTGCTGACTTGGGAGCATTTGCACGAACTGAAACTGATCTTGTTGGATCTTGTGATGCCTGAAATGGATGGACTCACCTGCCTGCTCAAACTGCGTCAAAACTGTTTTCGCGGCATGGTGGTGATCGTGACCGCCAATTGGGAGTCCAGCCGTGAACGCGACCTGCTGGATGCCGGTGCCGATGACTGCTGGATCAAGACGGTGGCCCTGGAGCGGCTCGGGCCCCTGGTGCAGCAACTCGGGCTAGCCGGGCTTCAGGGCTGACGCTCTGTCCAAGGCCTGAGCAGCGCCAGATCCACGCCAACCAAAGCATTCTTCTCATCCCTGAGAGGCATTGGAGGGTGCTTCTGCGGGGAGGTGCAGACGAAAATCGGCTCCTCCGGCCTCGCCATCCACCACATCCACATCACCTCCCATCGCCCGCATCAGGGCCTGGACCACCGCCAGCCCAATCCCGCTCCCCACCACATCGGTGGCTTGACTGCCCCGGCTGAAACGCTCGAAGATGCGTTGCCGATCCTGAACCGGAACCCCGGGACCCTGATCGATCACATGCAACACCACCCCGTCCCCCGGCTGCAGAGAGCAACTGAGGGTGATTGGCGTTCCTTTCGGCGCATATTTCAAGGCGTTCTCCACCAGATTGGCGAGGCACTGCTCCACGCGCCCGGGATCTCCCCCGGCACGGGGTAGCTGGCATCCCTCCAGGGCAGGGTCAAGCCGCAGGCGACCTGAGGCATGCTCTTGTAGGCGTTGCCACACCGATCGCAGCGTGATCCTTGGATCAACACCGTTCTGACTGAGCTGCAGTTGACCGGCATCACTACGAGCTAAATCGAGCAGATCGGTGACCAACTGGCCCATGCGCTCTGCTTCGGCCACGATCAGCCCCAGCTGCTGCCGCTGCCGCGGAGACAGTTCGTCAGCGCCTCGTGCCAACCGCCTGGCATAGCCGCCAATGATCGTGATGGGCGTGCGCAGTTCATGGGACACCCCATTGACGAAGGTGCGCTGCCGCTCCCACGCCTCGGCCAGCCGCTGCAACAGGCGGTTGAACGCCTCGGCGATCGGCAACAACTCCACGGGTTGGTTGTCGAGCGGGATCTGCTGTTGCGCCAGGGTATCGGTGTGAATTCGTTCCAGCCGCAGGCCCAGTTCGTCCAGGGGCTGCAAACCGGAGCGGATCGCTGGCCGTAACAACAGCCCGGTCATCAAGGTGGTGATCAGCGCTGAAGCGGCCAGCAGGATCTGCACGAACTGCTCCTGAGCTTGATCTTCGCTGACATCACTGATGAATCCCAGCCGCACCATGCCACGGGGATTGAGCACAGACACGCTGAGGGCACTGCTCACATAGCTCCACTGGCCAACGCGAAACTCTTGCGGACCGCTGCTGCGCATCCGGGTTTCAGCGAGCTGGAGCAGCTTGGGCAGGGGGATCGGCAGCGCGAATCCCGTGGCGATGCTGGGCAGGCCTTGGCGGTGCAGCGGCTGCCCGACGATCCAGACCACCAGGCCTGGCGTGAGCAGGCGCCGTAGGTGCTCATGCAGCCCTCCGCCGTCTCGCTCGTCGATTTGGGCGGCGAGCAACTCCTGTCGAATCCGCTCGACCGCTTGGCTGTGGCGTAGCCGGCGCGTGTTGGCGGACAGGAGCCCATGGGCCACCACCAGCACCCCCGAGCCCGCCAGCACCGCCAGCAGGCTGAGAACAAGGATCTGGCGCCGCAGCGAGGGCACCCCGGATAGCCGGGGTGGCAACAAGATCTGCAACAGGTATTTCAACATGGTGACTGAGAGGAAACTCGCCAAAGCCTGAGAATGAGCTTAGAGATACAGGTGAGTAGCATGAAGCGCCAGGCAGCTGCCACTGTGAGTCTCATCACATTGTGCGCGTGAGTGTCATCACATTGCGCGAAAGATTGCCTCGATCTGCAAGTCAACTGAGCTGATCCCTGAAGACACTGCATGCTGACAGTCTGCTGGCGCAAAGTTTTCGTTTAGTGATTTGTCATCAACATGCTCACCGGGATCGATGCGGAGTTCGCCAGAGCGGAACTCGCCGCTAAGGTGTGAAAGTCGGCAACGATCCCTTTCCCGCTGAACACGCCGTGAAAACCAAAACCCAACTCGAACTCCTCCAAACCCTGCGCCAACGTCGCGTCCGCAGCGCCAGCTCCGGCTTCACCCTGATCGAATTGATGATCGTGGTGGCCGTTGTGGGCCTGCTGGCCGCCGTGGCTCTGCCTCAGTATCTGCGTGCCCGCAACCGTGCGGCAGCGGGAGCTGCTGTCGGTGAAGTCGTTGGCATCGCCAAGGAGTGTGCTGTGGGCCAAGCCTCCAGGCTGGCTGAAACTGTCCGCAATCCGGTTACGGCGACAGGCGCACCGACATTTGTCTGCAGCGGTGCTGCCCAAGTCACGATCACGGGTAGGACTTTCAACGCTCCCGCCGACGGTGTGAACTGCGTTGGCACCTCCGCAAACACCGCCAACACTGCTGTTTCGATTATTGTCGACACGGCTGGAACCATGAGCTGCTCCTTCACCTGAATCCCCGGGGCCCTGGGGCGAAGCTCCAGGGAACCTGCCAAGACGGCTCAACCTCGTCTCCCCAGTCCTCTGGGGAGATTTTTTTTGGTTCTGGAACAAGTCGGCGGAACAGCAGAGCCATGGCCCTACCCTCCCTCTACGCTAGGCATCAAGACATACCGATTCGACCTTATGTGCATTGTCTGTAGGTCTTATGGACATGAACTCGATTTCACGCTGGGATTGATCTGCTGATAACGTGTTAGGTTAGTTGAGTAGGGACGGGAAGCGTGGCCTTGAAACACCTGCATACAAGCCCAATTCATTGTTCAAGCCGTCGCGCCATCGAGCTTTCGTAACCATGGAGTCTGCTCATCCTATGAAAGCCAAGTTCAATCTTGAACTGCTGCGCAGCCTCCGCCAGCGCCAAAACCACAGCACCAACCGGTCTAGTGGCGTCACCCTGGTCGAGCTTTTGGTTGTCATTGCGGTGATTTGCTTATATACCGTTATAGCACTACCGAGCTATATCAGGGCCCGCAGTCGGTCCGAAGCCGGAACCTCGGTCAGTGAACTCACCGGGCTGGCCAAACATTGTGCGATGGCCAACGCTTCAAAGTTGCAGGAGATTGTCAAAATCAATGGTGTCAGTGTCACCTGTAACGGCGCCGCGGTCACCATCAGCGGGCGCCCATTCATGGGCCCGGTGGACAGTGTGATTTGCTTGGGCACCTCAGCGGTGACGAGTGTCACAGTAGCTTATGTCGTGGTCAGTTCAAGCGGCAGTATGAGCTGCTCCTTCAGCTGAACGAGAGCCGACTTGGCCTCAGTCAGGCGATGGCCAGCGCTTGATGCCCAGTCAGTCGCTTCGGCATGCCAACTCTGGATCGCTGCTCCAGGTTCATGGCTGATCAGATCTAAAGTTCAAGGATGATCGCACCATGGCCAGGTCAAACCTTGACAACACCCGCTGACGCTCCCTTGAACCACCCCAGCACGGCGCTGAGCGGATCAACTGCCACTCTGACACCTGCGGTGAGCTTGGCAGAAGAACGGGCCATGGCCCTGATCGCTCAGGAAAAGTACGCCCAGGCGCTTGGGCAACTCCGCCATGTCGCCCGCCTGCAGCAGCGTCGCGTTTTTGCATATTGCGCCGGTGGCGCTTGCTTCTACAAGCTCAAACGCCTGCGTTCAGCTGAACGATGGTTGCGCAAAGCCCTGACGCTCGATCCACTGCATCGCTCCAGCCGTTTGAATCTGGCCAACACCTTGCTGGATCTCAAACAGAAAGACGAAGCGGTTGATATCTATTTGGCTCTGCTCCAGGAGGAACCCGACAACCTGCGTTTTCAGATCAACTGCTGCGCTGGTCTGGCCAAGCTGGGCCGCCTCCAGGAAGCCCTGGACCTGATGCAGCGCATTCTTGAGCGGGAGCCCACATCGAATGCGGTGCACCTCGAACTCGCGCGGCTGCTGCTCGACTCCAGCCTGAAGAAACCAGTGTTGCCGCTGCTGCGTTCGCTGATCCGACGGCAACCCGATTGTGATGAAGCCTATTTTCTGATCGGATGTTGTCTGCAGCAATTGCATCGACACGATGAGGCCATCAAGTTTGCCATCAAGGCTACAGAGCTTAGGTCGGATCACCAAGACTACCTTGAGTTGCTGATCAGACTTCTCAATGATTTGTCCATGCCTGAACGCTCGCTACCCCTGTGCGAGCAGCTGCTCAAGACCAACCCCAATTTCCCCTCACTGCTGCTTCATTACCACTTAGTCACCCCTGTTGTGTTTCGCTCAACCGCCGAGCTACATCACTACTGGGCCAGGGTGCTGGAAGGCCTGAGGCTGTTGAGCGCCAGGCAGTTTTCTTATATCATCAGCCCGTATGTCATTTATCCCCATTTATTTTTTCTCGCCTACCACTGGCAGAATCTAAAATATCCTCTTGTACGCTATTACGATCTACTATCACGTCTCTTCGGTCTCACCCCAGAGATGCCGGAGTCCAGTCAGTTACCCCTAGGCCAGCAGAGCGAACCACCCACATCCATAAGCAGGCCCCTCCCAACAGGGAACCCACCGATCCGCATCGGCTTCGCCTCCGAGTATTTCAGCGCTCACAGCAATACCCGGGCTTTCGAGGGCTTGATCCGTTACCTCAGCCACGAGCGATTCAACATCATCCTGATCCACGGCCCCACCTCAAAGGAGGATGATACGCAGCGTGAGTTAAACAAATGCGTCCACCAAGTGGAACATCTAAGCGATGGCAATTCAGGCTTCCCCGATCAAAATCAAATCAAAAACCTCGATCTGGATATTCTTTTTTATCCAGATCTTGGCATGAATTGCCAAATGAATTACTTGGCCATGCAGCGTCTAGCACCAATCCAAGTGACGGGCTGGGGGCTCCCGCATACCTCTGGATTGCGCACGATTGATTATTATATCTCCAGTGAACTTGCTGAGCCGGCCGATGGCGATGACCACTATGTGGAAACTCTTGTCCGCCTGCCCGGACTGCCGTGTTGTTACCTTTCAGAGCGGCTGACCTTGCATGAAGTACCCCGCAACTATTTCATGCTGCCTGCGGGAGCTCCAATTTTCGGCTGTTTGCAGAGTCTCTACAAGCTGCATCCTCAATTTGATGTTGCTTTGGAACAGCTGGCTATCGCCAATCCGGAGGCTGCCTTTGTGTTTGTTGAGAATCCCAAGGCGGGCGTCACCCAACGCTTCTTGGATCGGGTGAAGGTTACGGCTCCCCATTTCCATGAGCAGCTGGTGATGTTGGCGATGATGCACAGACTGGAATTCATTGCCCTCTCCAACTGTATCGATGTCCTGCTGGATCCATTCTTCTACTGCAGCGGGATCACCTTTTATGAATCGAGCTACGTGGGCACCCCCACAGTGACTCTGGAGGGTCGCTTCCTGCGCTCCCGCTTCGTGGCGGCCGCCTACCGGCTGATGGGCGTGAACAACCCTCCGATTGCCCAATCCGTTAAGGAGTATGTGGAGATCGCCACGCGCCTGATCAACGACCGCGAGGCGTTGGACGAGCTGCGCCAGGAGCTGCGCCAGAAAGCAGCCACGCACCTCTACGACGATCTCAACTATGTGCGCGGTTTCGAGGCTTTCTGCGAGGAAGCAGTCGTACGCCATGGCCTGCGGGCGGCCCGGCCAGACTGAGCCGGGCAGCCCGCAGGACAATGGACGGGACTCATCTGAACTGAACCACTCTCAATTGACCTGACCCATGCCGACATCAGGGCGCGGCCATCACCAGCGTGCTGGTCACCCTGGGCTTGTGTCCCTGGCGTTCCGGCAACTCTTGTTGCAGCTCAAGCTCCAGCCGCCCCGCCGCCAGGGCCAGCACCTTCAGCCCAGCAGCCGGCAGGCCATCCAGCACCACGCGATTGAGAGCCATGCCGGCGCTGGGTTGGCCATCCAGGCCAAAGGCAGGGCCGCAGCGCATCAACACCTGACCCTTCCAGATCGAGCTCGGAGCGCTGCCCACGCTGTAGGTCACTGGAGTGGCGGCCCCCTGCAGATGCAACACCACTGGACGTCCGGCCAGGGAGCAGGCAGGCGAACTCACAGCGGCAAGCGACACGCTGCTGGAGCGTTGCACATCCTCACGGATCAGTTCCAGGGCGCGGCGCTGCTCCAGCGCGGCCCGCAGCCGTTGCGCCAGCAAGGCGGTGCTGCGCCCTTCACTCAACAACAGCTGCACCATCGCGGTGCAGACCACCACACCGAGGGTGAGCACCAGCAGCAGCTCCACCAGGGTGAAGGCCGCTCGCTGCAGCCGCCCCCTGGCCAGCATCCTCCAAACCATGCGTCGCGTCGCCGCTGCGGAACTGGCCATCAGATCAAGGGAAAGTCGTCTTGGCATCGCGCTCACCCCGCTCAGCTCTCGGGCACGCAGGCGGATGCCTCGTACCGGCCCAGGCGCACCACGCCCAGCGGTGGCGAGATCACCAGGCAACGGGCCAGCGCCGAGCCCTCAGCCCGCACAACCAACGTGCCGCCATCCAGCACCAGGCCATTGCTGCTGAAACGCACCTGCGCCGGCAGGTTGTGCTCCACTTCAACACCAGGGGGCACCAGCCCCTCCTCTGGGCTCAGGGCAGCTCCAGCGCAGGCCGGCAGGCTGGCAGCCCCGGGCGCCTGCCAACTCCCCCCCTCCAGCGCCAGCACGCAGGCGCTGCCCTGACGCAGCGCGATGACACGCCCCAGTTCCAGCCCAAGGGCGAGGCGCCGCAGGGTGCTCTCCACCCGCAGGCGCGCTTGCTGGCTGCTGGCGACGCCGAACAGCAGCGGCATCGCCAAGGCCAGCAGCGCCGCGGCGATCAACAGCTCCGGCAGGGAGTGGCCGTCAGGGCGTCGCATCGCCAGCCTCGCAAAGGCCCATGGCCGCCAGGCTGAACAGCCGCTGGCGGGCCAGGTTCGAGGAAACGCTGCGCATCTCCACCGCCAAGAGCGCCCCCGGCCCGGGGCGCAGCTCCACCTGCCGCTCCAGCCCTGGGCCCACCGGCAACTCCGCCAGCAGGATGCTCAGCGAACCGGCCTTGGTGGCGCAGGCATCAACCGGGTTTCCCGGCGGCGCCGCCGGAACGCTGGCCGACAGGTCCCGCAACTGCCGTTCCACCAACACCAGTTCGGCATCGAGACGGTCCGTGTCCTGAAGCCTTTGCTCACCGACCGCCAGAGCATCGGCAGCGCTGATGTTCAGACGCAAGGCGGTGGAGGTGGCTGTCAGCAGCAGGGTGGCGGCCGTGATCAGTTCTGTCATGGTCATGGGTGTTGAATCTCCGCTCGGGTTCACAGCTCGGCCGTGGGGATGCCGCGCAACCCCTGGGGTCTCAGGGCCAGGACCCGTGGCCACGACGCCGAGGGTTCCAGCTCCACCCGGAACTGGCCGCGCCTTGGCGGCAGGCCGGCCTCAGCTGGCACCTGCAACAGCAACTCCACCTGGCGCCCCCCGGGAAGGGGCTGCCAGGCGATCACCGTCCAGGCGAGCCCGTGGGCTTCGGCCTCGATCAGGCCAGGGATCTCCGTCGCGTCTGCACAGCTCTGGCCCACCAGGGTCCAGGAGTCCAGATTCAGGCCGAACAGGCAGGGATGGCGCTCCTGCAGTCGCCCCACCAGCGCGTGGGCGGCAGACGCCAACCGGTCCTCCGCCTGCCGCAGCTCCAGCACCACCGCTCGGCGACTGCGCACCTGCAAGATCATGGTTTGCATCGCCAGGCTGCTGAGCAGCAGCAGCAGGGCCACCACCAGTGCCAAGGGCAGCGCAAAACCCTGGCGCCCCGGGGTGCCAGGCCAACGGGCCTTGCCCCGTGAACGCCTGGCCGCGTGGGGCTGGCGGCTGAAGCGGTTGATTGCGTCAAGGCGCTGCTTGTCTCGACGGTGGGAGATCCCGGGGGGACTGAAGGGGGCCATGGGGCAGGCGCGTCACCTGAAAAAAGATTTCCCGCACTTGCTCAGAGGGCCGCCGCTAACGTGAAGTGAAGCGGCGCAGACTTCGAATGATGTCCCAGCAACGGCCCCAGCAATCGAAGGGCGCCTTGCAAAGCATCATGCTGGGCCACCAGTTGGATTACTCCTTCAGCCAGTTCCGACTGCTGGGCATGCTGCTGTTGGTCTGGCTGGCGCAGCGGCTGCTGGCGTTGGTCTGGTTCGGGGCCCTGGGCGACCCCCTCAGCCATCTCCACCTCATCCACCAGGCCTCCCAGACCCTGCCGCTGCTTCCCCTGGCTGTGGCCCTGGTGCTTCTGGGCGGCGGACGTCAACGCCTGCATCGCGAGCTCTTTTTCATCGATACGCTGCGACGGGCGATCCTGCCGTTGGCAGTGGTGTGCCTCGTGGTTCTCCCGGTCGTGACTCTGTCGGCCCAGGACAATGTCAGAAGCCAGATGCAGCTGAGCGAGAAGGCGCTGGCGAATCTGGAAAGCCGATTCGATCGGCTGTCAGGAGAACTTGAGATGGTGTCTGACCAGAAAGCCTTGGTTCGCATGGCACGGAGAGGCGGTTTTGATCTGCCGCTCAACACCCCCCTGTCGCTGGAGCAATCCCGACGCCAGCTGCGCCAACAAATGGATCGAGATCTGCGAGTCGCCGAGCAACGTCGATCAGGACCCTACGCCAATTTGGCTGCTCAGTCGTTATTGCCGGGGCTGCTGATCACCAGTTTGTTCGAACAGTTCATCACTGGCGTCGCACTCGTATGGATGGATCGCCAGGGACGACGGCTGATCAAGCGCCATGGTTTGACTATGAGCCAGTTTTTCCACAGCGATCTGGTTAAAGGTCGCAGTGCTGGTGGCTGATTGGCCGATTATTGATTGAGCTTCAGCACAGCCATGAAAGCCTCCTGTGGGACTTCCACCTTGCCCATGGCCTTCATGCGTTTCTTGCCTTTGGCCTGCTTCTGCAACAGTTTTTTCTTCCGTGAAATATCACCGCCATAGCACTTGGCAAGCACATCCTTGCGCATGGCGCTGATGCTTTCACTGGCGATCACACGGCTACCAATGGCCGCCTGAATAGGTATCTTAAACTGTTGGCGCGGAATCAACTCCTTCAACTTCTCAACCAGTCCCTTGCCCACTCCATAGGCCTTGTTGCGGTGCACGATTGTGGTGAGCGGATCGGCCCGCTCCGCATTGATCAACACATCCAAGCGCACCAAATCATTACGGCGATAGCCGATAAGATGGTATTCCATCGAGGCATAACCTTTGGTTCGACTTTTCATCTGATCAAAGAAATCAGTGACAACCTCCGCGAGTGGCACTTCATAGTGCAAGGCAACCCGTTCCGGGGTGATGTACTTCATATCGATAAACTCACCGCGGCGCTCCTGACAGAGCTCCATCAAGGCACCGTTGTAGGTATTTGGCGTATAAATCTCCAGCTTGACATAGGGCTCCTCAATTGACTCTCGCTTCTGTGGATCCGGGAGAACGGCGGGATTGTCAACCATCTGTACGGAGCCGTCCAGAAGGTTCACTTTGTAGATCACCGAAGGCGCGGTGACGATCAGATCAAGGTCGTATTCTCGCTCCAGGCGTTCTTGCACGATCTCCATATGCAACAACCCCAAAAAGCCACAGCGGAAGCCGAAGCCCATGGCGCTGCTGGTCTCGGGTTCGTACTGGAGGGCAGCATCCGAGAGACTCAGTTTGTCGAGGGCCTCGCGCAAATCCGGGTACTGGTCAGCATCGGTGGGAAACAGGCCGCAGAACACCATCGGCTTGGCCTCGGTATAGCCCGGCAGGGGCTCGCTGGCCGGGTTCGACGCCAGGGTGATCGTGTCACCCACGCGCGCATCGGCCACCGCCTTGATCGAGGCCGCCAGATATCCCACCTCACCGGCATGCAGACTCTCCACCTCGCGCTGATCGGGGGCCATCACGCCCACTTCATCCAGCTCGTAGGTCTTCCCGCTCGCCATCAGCAGCACCTTGTCGCGGCGGCTGATCGTGCCGCTCACGACCCGGAAGTAGACGATCACTCCCCGGTACGGATCGTAGTAAGAATCAAAGATCAGGGCCCGCAACGGTGCCGAGACCAGATCGGGAGGGGCGGGCACCCGATCCACCACCGCCTGGAGGATCTCGGGAACGCCAAGGCCTGTTTTGGCTGAGCAAGCAATCGCCTGGCTGGTGTCCAGTCCGATGATCGATTCAATCTCGGCGCTGATGCGCTGCGGATCGGCACCGGGCAAATCAATCTTGTTGAGAACCGGAATGATTTCCAGGTCGTTCTCCAGGGCCAGGTACACGTTGGCCAGGGTTTGGGCTTCCACCCCCTGGCTGGCATCGACCACCAGCAGAGCCCCCTCGCACGCCTGCAGCGAGCGGCTCACTTCATAGGAAAAGTCCACATGGCCGGGAGTATCAATTAGATTGAGAACGTAGAGTTGGCCGTCTTGGGCTCGATATTCCATCCGCGCCGCTTGCAACTTGATGGTGATCCCCCGTTCCCGCTCCAGCTCCATGTTGTCGAGGAACTGCTCCTGCATGTCGCGGGCGCTCACCGTTCCGGTTTCCTGAAGCAACCGGTCTGCCAGCGTGGATTTGCCGTGATCGATATGGGCAATGATGCAGAAGTTGCGGATCCGCGTGGCGGGAACGTCGGTCATGCGTGTGCTGGCTGCTCCGGGAGCGGCGGGGGCCGCTGGTGAGGATTGGCTGGATCCTAGGAAGCGAGCTCAACCCCACGGGCCGCTGACGGCGCCTGCTGCCTAAGCTCGGTCCATCAGCTCGAACGACCATGACCACAGACATAGCCTCCACCGAAACGGCCAGCACTCAAACCGCCACCAGCCCCGAAGCCGGGATCGATCCCCGAGCCCTCACCGTCGAGAACGTTGAGCGCGTGCTGGATGAGCTGCGGCCTTACCTGATGGCCGATGGTGGCAACGTCGAAATCGTCGAGATCGATGGCCCAGTGGTGAAGGTGCGCCTGCAGGGAGCTTGCGGCTCCTGCCCCAGCAGCACCATGACCCTGAAAATGGGCATCGAGCGCAAACTGCGCGAGTCCATTCCCGAGGTCAGCGAAGTGGTTCAGGTGCTCTGACCAACCGCTCTGTCCGGTCTCAGTCAGCCCGATGTCGGGCCACTGCCTCCAGCACGAACGCCTCGAAATCCCGCACCAGGTCCTGACGGTCGTACAGCGAGCTTCTGGCCCGCTGGGCCAGATCATGTCGCAGCCGCAGCCGCCGCGGCACATCCTTCAGCAAGGTGGTGACGAGATCGGCGTAGTCAGTCAGTGTTGCCGCCACGGGCGCCTCGTCCAAGCCGATCAGCCGGTATGCCGCCGCCACCAGTCGGTTGCGCAGGAAGTGCCCCTCCATGGTCACGACTGGGGTGCCCGTATGGGCCACTTCAAAAAAGCTGACGCCACTGCCGAAGTAGGGCGGATCGATCAACAGATCCAGGCAGCCGGCCAGAGCCATGAAGCTGGACCGGTCTTGGCGTGCCAGCACCACGCAGCGCTCCAGCGCCCGCGGCGCAGCTCCTGCCAGACGCTCCAGGAAGCGCTCGGTCAGGGATGGACTTTTATCACACACGAACACAAATCCCACCTCGGGAACCGCCACGGCAATCGCTTCCAGCACGCCGTCAAAATCGGGGTGAAGCTTGTGCATCGGCTGCAGGCAGCCCACCAGCGGTTGATCCAGGGGCAGCAGGAAATGCTCGCGCCCAAGGGCTGGGGTGCCCAGCAGCCGCGACGGGTAGCTGCAAGGCAGGCCGCTGAGCCGCACCAGGTGCTCGCTGTAGTGGTGCTGGGCAGCGGCGCTCTCCACGGCCGCCGCGGAGATGTAATGGTCGATGCGGGGCAGACCCGAGCTGAGCGGCATGCCCCAACCGGTGATCTGAATGGGCGCCAGCCGCTGGGTCGCCAGCAGGGTCAGCAGCGGATGCATGCCCAGATCGGTGAAGAACAGCACATCCAGCTCCAGGGCCGCCAGGGTGGCCATGGCCTCGGCCACGCGCGGCGAGAGGCGCACCACCTGGCTGCAGGCCTGGCCGAGGCGCTCACTGACGGCATCGTTGGCGGCTGTGGCCAGATGGATCAGGATCGTCTGCAACCGCGAGCCGCGCAGGCCGCTGATCAGCCCCTCGAACGCTCGGGCATGGCTGTGCTCATAAAAGAACCCAGACAACAGCCCCACCCTGGGCGACCGATCCGGCGGTGGCGACGCCAGGGGTGGAGCGAACTGCGGTGCAAACTCTGGCGGGAGGTGTGAGGCGAGCGGGGCGCAGGTGCGGGTGATCAGGGCCCCGTAGCGCTGGAGCGCCTCGACCTCGTTGTGCTGGCTGAAGGCGAGATAAAAGGGATGACAGGTGAACAGGTGCTCAGGACACCAGCGCCAGTCCTGGCGCCGCTCCAGCTGATCCAGTTCCGCCAGGCAACGCTGGCGCCAGCGCTCCTGTTCGCTGCCGCTGGTGGCCACCAGCGGCAGCACAAAGGCATGGTTCAAGGCCAGGGTGAGCGAGTCGGGCTGGAGTGTCAGGGCCCTGGCGTGATGCTCAACCGCCCGCTCCGGCAAGGAGAGATTGCGGCAGAGGTGCCCGCAGGCGCTCCGGCTGGCGAGGTCATCGGGCTCCAGCTCCACCGCCCGCTCCAAACAGGGCAAGGCCTCCTCCAGCCGGCCCAGATCCTGCAGCACCCGGGCCAGCTGTCGCCAGGGTTCCGCCGCATCGGGATGCTGCTCCACCTGGCGGCGGAGCTGGCGCAAACGCTGGCGTGGCGCGGAAGCGGCACGCTCAACCTCCAGCCCAGCCATCCCTGCCTGCCTCACGGGTCGCTGGGCTGACTCTGCCTGAGCCGACGCAGCGGCGTCGAGGCGGGGCCGCCATCCCGGCATCGCCCGCCGAAACCTGCATGGCGACAGCCGCCTAGGCTCGGCCCCATCCTCCCGATGCCGCCGTGCTCGACCAGCGCCTGCTGCGTGAGAACCCCGATCTGATTCGCCAGCAGCTGGGCCGGCGGGGCCTGCGCCTCGACCTCAAGGAGCTTCAGGCTCAGGCTTTGCGGCAGCGCGATCTGGAGGCCCAGCGCGGCGAGCTCCAGGCGGAAGGCAACCGCATCGGCAAGCAGGTCGGACAGCGCCTCAAGGCGGGGGCCCCAGCGGATGGCCCGGAACTGAAAGCCCTGCGTCAGGAGGGCAATGCCATCAAGCAACAGGTGGCCGCCCTGGAGGAGCGGGAGAAGGCCCTGGAGGCCCAGTTGCGCGAACAGCTGCAAGCCCTGCCCAACCTGCCGGCCGCCGCCACGCCGGACGGTCGCGATGAAACCGACAACGTGGAGGTGAAGCGTTGGGGAGAGCCGCGCCAACCTGGCCCCAGCGAAAGCCTGGAGGAGCATTGGCAGATCGGCGAGCGGTTGGGGTTGTGGGAAACCGATCGCTCCGTCACCATCGCCCAAAGCCGCTTTCTCACCCTGATCGGTGATGGCGCCCGGCTGGAGAGGGCCCTGATCAGCTTCATGCTCGATCGGCACACGCGCCATGGCTACACCGAGATGCTGCCGCCGATCCTGGTGAACAGCGCCAGCCTCACCGGCTCCGGCCAGTTACCCAAATTCGCCGAGGAGAGCTTCCGCTGCGCCGACGACGACCTCTGGCTCACCCCCACCGCCGAGGTGCCGCTCACCTCGTTCCATCGCGATGAGGTGATCTCAGCGGACAAGCTGCCGTTGAAATACGTGGCCTACACCCCCTGCTTCCGCCGCGAGGCCGGCAGCTACGGCCGCGACACCCGCGGCCTGATCCGCCTGCATCAGTTCAACAAGGTGGAGCTCTACTGGTTCTGCCGCCCTGAAGAGTCCGAGGCGGCCCATGAGCAGCTCAGCCGCGACGCCGAAGCGGTGCTGGAAGCGCTGGAGCTGCCCTATCGGCGCATCGAACTGTGCAGCGGTGATCTGGGATTCTCCGCCGCCCGCACCTACGACCTGGAGGTGTGGCTGGCCGGGGCTGGCGCCTATCGCGAGATCTCCAGCTGCAGCACCTGCGGCGACTTCCAGGCCCGCCGCGCCAACATCCGCTTCAAGGAGGGCAAAGGCACCCGCCTGGTGCATACCCTCAACGGCAGCGGCCTGGCGGTGGGGCGAACGATGGCCGCCCTGCTCGAGAACGGCCAGCAGGCCGATGGATCCGTGCTGCTGCCCGAGAGCCTGGTTCCCTATTTCGGCCGCGACCGCCTCACCGCTTGAAGCCTCCCCCCCGGGGGGCCTGCCGCTCCCCAGCCGCGCCTGGGCCCTTGGCTGTGGTGGTAGTACTGCTGGGCCGCGCAACACGCGGTGCCACAGCCCCTGCAGGGCTCCGACACCGCCCGAGCCACGACACCGCTGACTCCCTTTCTGTTGGCGATCAGGGAGAATTGCCACGCCCCCCGAAGCCCCTGGCGATGATGTTCTGGGTGTCACCAGTCTTGGCCGGGGCTCTGATGCTTGGCTCCGCGACGCATCCATCCGCCGCGGCGGCCACGCCGAGTGTCAGCCGGCCCCCGGCTCGCCAGACCCCGCCGCCCTCACCCACCAGCCCTAAGGCCAGCCAAGCTGCTCGGTTGGCCTTGGCCCGCCATCTCACGGCCATCGGCGCCCGGGTCTACACCACTTACTGGTGCCCCCACTGTCAGGCCCAGAAGGACCTGTTCGGCTCAAAAGCGGCCGCCTCGCTCAACGTGATCGAATGCGCGGCCGATGGCCGCAAGAGCCGTTGGGAACTCTGCAAGGCCAAGAAGATCAAGAGCTTGCCCACCTGGGAGATCAATGGCCGCATGGAAACCGGGGTTCAGACCCTGGAGCAGCTGGCGGCCTGGAGTGGCTACCGGGGACCCAGGCCCTTCTGACCCCGCCGCCGTCAACCCGCGCATGCCTGAGAGTCGGGGCCGGCGGCCCCTGGCGGAGGACTCGTTGACCTCCCCACGCGGCTCCCTGCCCGTTGGGCAGGGTCAGGGGTTCTGGCCCACTGCCCTGCAGATGTTCGGCCCGGCGTACCTGGTGGCGGTGGGCTACATGGATCCCGGCAACTGGGCCACGGATCTGGCGGCGGGATCGCGCTTCGGGTTCGGGCTGTTGTGGGTGGTGGCCCTCTCCAGCTTGGTGGCCATGGTGTTGCAGTCGCTCTGCTGCCGGCTGGGCATCGCGACCGGGCAGGACCTGGCCCAGGGCTGCCGATCTTGGTTGCCGCCACGTTGGCGGCTGCCGCTCTGGCTGCTGGCCGAGGTGGCGATCGTGGCCTGCGACCTGGCCGAGCTGGTGGGCAGCGCCATCGCCCTGCAGCTGCTGTTTGGCCTGCCGCTGCCGTGGGGCGTGCTGCTCACCGCCGCCGACACGCTGCTGCTGCTGGCGTTGCAGCGCTTTGGCATGCGCCGGCTGGAGGCGTTGATCATCGCCCTGGTGGCCCTGGTGGGCGCTTGCTTCGCCATCGAGCTGCTGCTGCTGCAGCCGGACTGGAGCGCTGTGGCCGCGGGCTTGCTGCCCCAGGCCACAAGCCTGCGGGATGGCGAGCAGCTCTATCTGGCGGCAGGCATCCTCGGGGCCACGGTGATGCCCCACAACCTGTATCTGCATTCCTCTCTGGTGCAGACGCGCCGCTGGCCTGTCGAGCCCGGAGCCTCGCGGCGGGCCCTGCGCTTCGCCACCCTGGACGCCGTGCTGGCCCTGTCGCTGGCGTTCCTGGTGAACGCGGCGATCCTGATCCTGGCCGGCGGAGCCTTTCATCAGGCGGTGGCGGCACCCGTGGAGGATCTCCGCCAGGCCTACAGGCTGCTGACGCCGCTGTTGGGCACCTCACTGGCCAGTGTGCTGTTCGCCGTGGCCCTGCTGGCCGCTGGCCAGAGCGCCACGATCACCGCCACCCTGGCCGGACAGGTGGTGATGGAGGGGTTCCTGAACCTGCGGCTGCCGGACTGGCAGCGGCGCCTGCTGACCCGCGCCTTGGCCCTGGTGCCGGCGATGGCCACGGTGATGCTGCTGGGCGACGCCGCCACGGCCCAGCTGTTGGTGTTGAGCCAGGTGGTGCTGAGCCTGCAACTGCCCTTTGCCGTGATCCCGCTGGTGCACTTCTGCGGCCAGCGCGGGCTGATGGGGGAACTGCGCTCTCCCCCCTGGTTGCATGCCGTCAGCTGGCTGTGCGCCGCCGTGATCGTGTTGATCAACGCCTCGCTGCTGCTGGCGCTGCTGCGGCTGACTGGCCTCAGATGAAATACATCGTCTGGGCCTGCATCAGCGCATCGCGTTGATCGAGCAGATCCTGCAGGCTGGTGCCCTCGAGGATCGCCACGCGGCTGGCCTCCAGCCGCTCTTCCAGCGAGGCCAGCACATCGAATTCCGGCGTGCGGCGGTCGGCGCTGCCCCGGAGAGCCGGATCCCCCTCCAGCGCCGCCACCACCTGCTGCACCCTCACGTCCGCCGGAGGCCTGGAGAGCTGGTAGCCGCCCCGGGGCCCGCGCAGGCTGCGCAGAATGCCGGCTCGCCGCAGGCTGGTGAGCATCTGCTCGAGATAGCGGTCAGGAATCGATTGGCGCTGGGCGATCTCCGCCACCTGCAGCACTCCGCCTCGGGGATGGATCGCCGCCAGCTCGATCAGCGCCACGATGCCGTATTGGGTCTTGGCGCTCAACGGCACGGGCAATCCCCGGTAGCACTGTGGGGATTGTGGCAGTTCCAGCGCCGCATTCCCAGCTGCGCTGGGTGCGCTGGGGAGCCTGCGGCGAACCGGCGAACCAACGCCCGCAGCAGCCCATCGGCCTGGCCAAGGCCATAGGCTGCGCTTCCAAGGCGCTCCACCTCAGGCTGCGTCCAGCCCTCAAGTTTCGGTCGTGCGCTGAGCAGCGCCGCCCTACCCCGTTCCTCTCCCTCCCTCGGCCCCGTTAACTCCCGTGGACCGGTCCGCCAATTCGCCCGTTGCCGATCCACCCGCTGGCATCCCCCTCGCGGAGGCGAGCCCACGGACTGCCAACGCGTCGCCCGGCGGAGCCGCCGCCGCGCCAGGAGCGCCGCCGCCGCGCCGCTGGGCGGCGACCCGCGGATGGAGAAAGCTGCCGCCCGCCTGGCGGCCGCTGCTGTTGCTGCTGCCGATCACCGCGGCCCTGGTGCTGCGGGGGCTGCAGAACAGCGATGCCACGGCGCCGCGCCGCCCGCCGCCCCTGGTGAGCACCGCCGCCGTGACCCAGGGCCCGCTCGAGATCCGCTACCCGATCAACGCCGAGGTGAGGCCTCTGGTCTCCGTCGAGGTGCGACCGGAGGTGGATGGCAAGATCCAGCGCCTGTTCTTCCAGGAGGGCACCTTGGTGCGCCGCGGCCAGCCGCTGGCCTTGATCCATCCCACCCCGTATCAGGTGGCCCTGGACCAGGCCGAGGCCAATGCCGGCAGGGCCCAGGCCCGGTTGACCGAAGCCAAGGCCCAGCAGCGCCTGGCGGCGGCCCAGCTCAAGCTCGCCGCCGATCGGGCGCGCCGCTATGGCGGCCTCAGCCGCGAAGGGGCCCTGAGCCGTGATGACGAGGAGAACTATCTGACCCAGGAGCAGGTGGCGCGCGCCAACCTGGAGGCCCAGGCCGGTGCGGTGGCCAGCGCCCGGGCCGACCTGCACGCCGCCCGCGCCGCCGTGGCCGCGGCCCGCATCAACCTCGACCACACGCTGGTGCGGGCGCCGATCACGGGCCGCATCGGCCAGCAGCGCATCACTCTGGGCAACCTGGTGCGGGAGCAGGAAAACCGGCCGCTGGTGGTGATCAACCAGATCAGCCCGCTCGACGCCGTGTTCGCCGTGTCGCAGCGCTGGAAGGACCAGGTGGACGTTGGCCAGGCGCTGTCGTTTCCTGGCCGCAGCGGCCTGGTCGGCCGGGTGACCTCGATTGACAACACCACCAATGCCAACACCGGCACCGTGAT
The DNA here is from genome assembly GCA_046342775.1 of Synechococcaceae cyanobacterium. Classification (GTDB taxonomy): domain Bacteria; phylum Cyanobacteriota; class Cyanobacteriia; order PCC-6307; family Cyanobiaceae; genus Cyanobium. The sequence goes on along the minus strand of JBKDOR010000052.1, from coordinate 31,742 downwards.
GGTGAAGGCCCGCCTGGAGGGGGACACCACCAACCTCACCCCCGGCGAGAGCCTGGAGGGCAGCCTGCTGCTGCGGCGCCTGGACAACAGCCTGCTACTGCCCGAGAAGGCGATTCAACAGGGCCAGCGGGGCCCGTTCGTGTATGCGGCCCGCCAGGGCAAGGCGGTGCTGGTGCCGGTGGTGATCGTCGGCAGCGACCAGGGCCGCAGCGCCGTGCGGGCTGACCTGGCGCCGGGTGATCAGGTGGTGGTGGCGGGCCAGTTCGCCCTGCGCCCCGGTGGTCGCTTGCGCCTGCCGAGGGCGCCAGGGGCGGCGGAGCGTCTCGGCGACGCCAACCGCCCAGGCGCCGAGGGCGGGGGCGGTGCAGCCGAGCGCCCGCGATGAATCTCTCCGAGGCGGCGATCCGCCGGCCGATCGCCACGATCCTGCTCACCCTGGCGCTGGTGGTGGCGGGGCTGGTGGGCTACAGCCAACTGGCGATCAGCGATCTGCCCAACATCGACTTCCCCACCCTGCAGGTGAACGCCAGCCTGCCCGGGGCCGATGCCGAAACCATGGCCAGCGCCGTGGCCTTGCCGCTGGAGCAGCAGTTTTCGAGCATCCCGGGCCTGAGCACGGTCACCTCCAGCAGCACCCAGTCGAGCAGCTCGATCACCCTGCAGTTCGACCTGGAGCGCGACATCGATGCCGCCTCCCAGGATGTGCAGACCGCCATCTCCCAGGCCCAGCGCCAGCTGCCCAGCGGCATGCCGTCGCCGCCGTCGATCCGCAAGGTGAATCCGGCCGAGCAGCCGATCCTGTTTCTGGTGCTCAGTTCCTCGGTGATGCCCCTCTCGGAGGTGAACCGGGTGGCGGAGCAGCAGGTCGCCCAGCGGCTGTCGATGCTGCCGGGGGTGGCCCAGATCAATGTGTTCGGGGCCCAACGCTATGCGGTGCGGATCAAGCTCAGGCCCCAGGAGCTGGCGGCCCGACGCCTGGGGGTGAATGACGTGGTGCAGACGGTGAAGGAGGGCAACTCCAGCACCCCCGCCGGCACCCTTTACACCCCCCAGCGCACTTATGCGTTGCGCGACAACGGCCGCCTGCAGGACGCCGCCGGGTTTGCGCGGCTGGTGGTGGCCTACCGCGATGGCGCGCCGATTCACCTGCAGGACGTGGCGGAGGTGAGCGACAGTGTGGCCAATGAACGACTGGCCAGCCGCTACAACGGCGTGCGCTCGATCGTGCTGGCGGTGCAACGCCAGCCCGGCAGCAATGCGGTGGCGATCAGCGACCGCATTCGCAGCGAACTGCCGGAATTCAAGCAACGCATCCCGGCGGCGATTTCGCTGGAGGTGCTCTACGACCGCGCCGAAAGCATCCGCGCCTCGATTGAGGACGTGCAGCACTCCCTGATCCAGAGCGTGCTGCTGGTGGTGGCCGTGGTGGTGCTGTTCCTGGGGTTCAGCGCCACAGCCCTGATCCCGGCGGTGGCGATCGCGGTGTCGCTGATCGCCACGTTTGCGGTGATGGCCCTGCTGGGCTTTTCGCTCGACAACCTCTCGCTGATGGCCCTCACCCTCAGCGTGGGTTTCGTGGTGGACGACGCCGTGGTGATGGTGGAGGTGATCGCCCAACGGTTGGAGGGCGGCCAGCCGATTCGCCAGGCCGCCCTCGAGGGAGCCGCCGAGATCGGCCCCACGATCGTTTCGATGACATTGGCCCTGATCGCCGTGTTTCTGCCAATCCTGTTGATGGGCGGATTGCTCGGCCGGCTGTTCCGCGAATTCGCCATCACCCTGAGCGTGGCGATCCTGTTCTCCGGTGTGTTGGGGTTGACCCTCACGCCGATGCTCAGCTCCCGCTTCCAGCGGCTGCCCCAGCCAGCCAGCGCCCACCTGAACAGGGAGGCCAACGCCCGCCGCGGTCCGCTGGCCCTGCTGCTGCGGCTGCGGCGAGTCCTGGAGGCGGCGATCCGCCGCTTCAACCGGGGGTTCGAGCGCCTCACGGCGATCTACGGCCGCTCGCTGCAGCGGGCCCTCGACCATCCCAGGCCCACCCAAACGCTGTCGCTGCTGCTGATCCTGCTGACGCTGATCCTGTTCCAGCTGATTCCCAAGGGCTTCATCCCCGATGCGGATACGGGTCAGATCACCGTGACCACCCAGGCCTCGGAAGGGGTGAGCTTCGACGAGATGACCCGCATGCATGCGCAGCTGGCCAAGAGGGTGCAGGCCAATCCGGATGTGGAGGGGGTCAACAGCACCATTGGCCAGGGTGGACCGAATCCCTCGGCCAATACGGGCCGGCTGTTCATCAAGCTCAAACCCCGCTCCGACCGCCGCCATTCGGCCCAGGAGGTGGTCAGCCAGCTGCGCCGCAGCGTGAACTCCGTGCCGGGCTTGCGCGGCTTCCCACGCCTGCCGTCGGCGGTGAACATCGGCGGCACCAGTTCACGGGCCAAATACCAGTTCAGCCTGCAAACGCCGGAGCTGGAGGATCTGGTGCCCCTCAGCCGCCAGCTGCAGGAGCGGCTGCGCGACATCCCCGGACTGCTGGAGTTGAACAACGACCTGCAGGCCGCCAACCCCCAGCTGAATCTGCGCATCGATCGCGAGCGGGCGGCACGCTTGGGGGTGACGGTGGAGGATCTGCAGTCAGCGCTGGCGGCCAGCTACGGCGAAGGGCAGATCTCCCAGATCCTGCGCAGCGATGGGCAATACCCGGTGCTGGGCGGGGTGACGGCGCTGGACCAACGCAGCCGCGCCGATCTGGACAAGCTGGCGATTCGCGGCGGCAACGGCAATCTGGTGCCCCTCTCCGCCCTCACCGAGGTACGGGAATCGGCGGGGCTGGTGAGCGTGAACCACACCGACCAGCTGCCCAGCACCACATTTTCCTTCAATCTTCAGCCTGGGGTGTCCCTGGATGCGGTGACCCGCCAGATCCGGCAGCGGGCCGAAACGTTGCTGCCACCCGGCAGCGCCCTCGACTTCCAGGGCGACGCCAGGGTGTTCGCCCAGTCGTTCGGCAGCCTGGGCTGGCTGCTGCTGGCCTCTGTGCTGGTGATCTACGTGGTGCTCGGGATTCTCTATGAGGATCCCATCCATCCTTTGACCGTGCTCACCTCGCTGCCTCCGGCGGCCGTGGGTGGCCTGGCGATCCTGGTGATTTTCAACACGGAACTGAATCTCTATGGCTTCATCGGCTTGATCCTGCTGATCGGGCTGGTGAAAAAGAATGGCATCATGATGGTGGATGTGGCCAACCAGCTGCGCCGCGAGGGGGCCGACCCGGTGAGCGCCATCCACCAGGCCTGCCTGTCCAGGTTTCGGCCGATCACGATGACCACCGCCGGCGCCATTCTCGGCACCCTGCCCCTGGCCTTCGGCCTGGGAGCCGGCGGCGACGTGCGCCAATCCCTGGGGCTGGTGGTGCTGGGTGGCCTGTTGCTCTCCCAGTTGGTGACGCTTTACGCCACGCCGGTGTTCTTCGTGGCCGCCGAAGCGCTCGCCAGCCGCCTCGGGCTACGGCGCGATCTGGTTGCCCCCCATCCGCAAGCCGACGCCGGCATCTGACCCAGGCGCACGCCGGGATCGGCACGCAGGGGCAACGGAGACCCGCCCGGCGGCAGGGAGCAGCCGCTCTGGCCAGACTCTGCCGCACCCGCCCTCGCGACCAGCAACGCCGCGCGCCATGCCCCACCACGCCGATCGCCCCAGCAAGGACTGCGCCTGCTGCGGCCGCCCGTTTCAGTGGCGGCGCAAGTGGAAGGATGTCTGGGACGAGGTGCGCTACTGCTCGGAGCGCTGCCGCAACCAGGCGCGCCGCCCAGCCCAGCGTCGGCGGGATGGAACGGTGACGCAGCCCACGCAGTCGGGGCGCCAGGGGTGAAGACGAGCCGCTTCAGGCCACCTTGAGCGTTTCCGCTGCCGAGAGGGCATCCGGATCCCGGGCAGCGCTGGCCTCCGCCCGCTGCAGCCCCACGTCAACCCCCATGTGCTGATCGGGCCGGCCGGTGATCAACAGGGCGGTGCGCTGGCGGGTGGCGATTTGCCACATCCATTTGCTGAACAGGGCGATGCGGTTCTCGGTATCCGGGATGAAAGCCAGATGGGCCAGGGCCCAGACAACCCAGCCGGTCAGACCGGTGAGATGCCAACCGCGCAGATCGGCGACGGCGTACCAGGGGCCGATCACCGCCATGCTGCCCAGATCCAGCCAGCGGAAAGGCTCACTGCTGGCCCCCAGCAACTGGTTGAGGATGTCGCGGGCGACCCAGCCGCCCATCTGCACCGCCGGCCCGGCCATGCCGGGCAGCGAGCGACCGTCGTCGGTGTGGGCGTAGCAGCAGAGATCGCCCACCGCCCGGATCTCGGGATGGCCCGGGATCGAGAAGTCCGGCTCCACCTGCAGGCGGCCACCCCGATCCACGCCACAACCGGTGCGGTCAGCCAGCAGCTTGCCGAGGCGAGAGGCCCGCACGCCGGCGGTCCAGCAGATGGTGGCGGCCTCGAGGATCTGCTCGCCATCGGGTCCGCTGAGGGTGACGGCCCCGGAGCGAATGTGCTGCACCCGCAGCCCCAGGCGCAGCTCGACGCCAGCCGCCTGGAGATAGCGGCCGGCGGCGTCGGAGAGATTTGCGGCCATTGTTGGCAGCACCCGATCCACCAGATCCACCAGGATCACCTTGCAGTCATCGCCCTGGAGCTGCTTGAAATCGCAACGCACGGCGCGCTGCATCAGCTCGATCAGCGAGCCGGCAAGTTCACAGCCCGCCGGCCCTGCCCCCACGACCACCACGGTCTGCAGGAAGCGGCGGCGCGAGGGATCACGGGTTTGTTCCGCCTCCTCCAGGGCGCTGAGCAGGCGGCGGCGGATCTCATCGGCGTGTTCGAGGATCTTCATCGGCGGCGCCAGGGGGCGCCACTGCTCCTGGCCGAAGTAGGTGCTGCCGGAACCGCTGGCCAGAATCAGCTGGTCGTAGCTGTAGCGCTGATCGTTGAACACCAGCTCGCGACGCTGCGGATCGATGTCGACCACCTCGCCGAGCAGGATCTGAATGTTGGGGGCCTGACCCACCATCTGGCGCAGCGGCGAGGCCACATCGGCCTCGGACACCAGGCCAGAGGCCACCTGATACAGCAAGGGCTGGAAGAGATTGAAGTTGCGCTTGTCAATCAGGGTGACCCGCACGGGTTGGCGGGACAGCACATGGCAGGCCTTGAGGCCCGCAAAGCCCCCACCCACGATCACCACATGGGGCCAGGCCCGCATCGCATTCTCGGGCGGATCCAGTTCCAGGTAGAAACGCTCCACGGCCCCGGATCTGAACAGAACTTGCAACTTACGCACCCAACGCCGCGCCGGCGGTAGCGAATCCAACCGGAGTTGCGAGCCGACCCAGTGGCGCAAGCTGGAGCCGGAACGGATCAACCGGCCCGCATCGGCCTAGGTGTGGGGCTCAGCATCGGCATCAGCGGAGCCTGGGTAGAGCCCTTATCTCCTGGGATTGGCCCGCTCACCGCTGAGCTCAAGCATCGCCGCGCTGCTGGACTCACGATCGAGGTCGTGGCCGGGGCGAGCCGGAGTGGACGCGACGGCGACCTGGCGCCGGTGGGAGCGCAACACAACCGAGGGGTGGGTACCGAACTGGCGGAAGAAATCGGCCGAAAACGAGCCGGTGCTGCGGTATCCCACCTCCCTGGCGATCTGGGCGATGGTGTCAGCGGGCTGGCACTGCTCAAGGCGGGCCATGGCCATTTTCAGGCGTTGCCGGCGCACAAACTGCAGTGGTGTGCACTCGAACTTGCGACGGAACATGTATTGGAGCTGTCGCCCGGAGTAGTTGCTGCGCTGCTCGAGATCGGTGAGCGTGATGGGCTGGTTGAGGTTGGCCGAAATGAAATCAACCAATTCATCGATCAAGGACTCGCGCTTGGGGAGGTGCCGCCGCCGCCGCCGCAAGCCCTGCAAATGCCCGTTGGCGTGCAGCAACTCCAGGGCGAGCGACCGGAGACACTGTTCCTCCAGACCCATCACCTCGGGGAGCAGCTCATTTTCGCGCCGCAAGCGATCGATGAAGGCGATGAGTTCATGCAAGAGCCCACCGGGCTGGCCGCTGGCCGAGGCGCGGCTGGTGGGCAGCGCCTGGGCTTGACTGAGATCCAAGGGAAATTCCTCGGGCCCCAGCATCACAGCGATGGTGCGGAGCAGGCGCTTCGGCTCGAATTGAAAGGCGAGGGCTGAACAGAGCCCTGCGCTGAGCACGCCGCCATTGTTCGGGAAAAGCAGCAAATCTCCACCCGCGGCTGCGTAGTGATGGCCATCAGCTGCATAGACGAGATCACCGGCATAGCTGAGACAAACATTCACCCGATCGTGATCGCGATGTTGCACCAGCAATGGTGTTGTTTTCACACAGATCAGCTGTAATTCTCCAAGCGGGATAGCGCCCAACAGCAACAAGTCAGCTCCGTGCTTGTGCTGTGCCTGAAACGCACAGGAAGCTAATTGGCCGCCATGGGCAGCCACCAGATCTTGCGGCTGGCGCAACTGCAACGCCAGCGAGGGGAGAGCTGCTGGAAGCTCGCGAAGGTCATCAGCGGCATAGGGCGAGTGCGTTGATGGCCGCAATTCCATGGTAACTCGCCAACATGAATGAGCAAGGAGCGGTAAAATCCAAACGGAAATAACCAGAGCGGAGTAGAAGAGGGTAGTCTAATTCGTCATCGACCACAGATACGCTACCCCCGGGGACGACAATCTGCCGTCAAGCGAGAATCGGTGGATGACAGTCCACGCCAATATAATGATAAATAATGTCCAGCAGAAGTAGCGAGGGCAACACTCATGCAGACGTTATCGAACCCGCGACTGTCTAGGAAAATTGCGCCTCCAACCGGGAGGGTCTTAAAGGTTCTTCATATTGCCCACGCTTGGGAGGAGGGCAGAGCCAGATCGCACGCCAATCCGATGCGTCCAAACAGACGACATGGGACCCAAGCCCCAACAGAAGCCAGTCGCACGAACCCCCACATTAGTGGGGTCGATCATCCCAACTTCCTTGCAAACAACTCACGCAAGGCCAGCTCAGCCGATGCGGGATTCGCATCACGAACTGCCAGCCCCGATGTCCTGGGCGCCAGCCGCTCCGCCCGACCCCGGGGTCCCAACCCCAGAACAGCCCGCCGCCCCAAGGGCCGCAGGCGCGAGGAACCGCCGCCCAACCCGACAAGCCTCTGGCGGACTTCCCCAAGCAGACAGCCGCCAACCATGGGGGGAAGCGTTGATGATCCGGCGCTGTCCAGAACCGCGAGGCCGCTCTGCCGTGTTCGCGGCGGCAAGCGACCTGGTGTGCTTCAGACAGACGGAGGCCAGCTTGGGATTGCCGCTGGGGCCGGGGAGCTGGAGACCGCAACCACGATCGCGAAGCGATCAAGCCGGCCCGTCGCGAAGCGATCAAGCCGGCCCATCGCTAAAGGTTCATACCGGGGAGACCATGCTCAGCCGCGGCCACAGAAAAGCCCCCGAAAGGGGGCAGGGCTACAACAACCACAGAATTGGGGACAAAGACTGACGGGTTCCGCTGAAGGCAGGTGAGGCCGATCAGACTTTGTGATGGCCGGAGACCGGCAGATGCTCACTCTTCTGTGTCATCAGCGCCCTCATGGCCGGCGGGCACCAGCCGGATCTGGCGACGACCCAACTTGATCTCAAACACATCGCCGGGCTGGAGGCCAAGCTGGGTGGTGGAGGCCTTGCCCACCAGCAGGTTGCCGTTGAACAGCACCTTGGTGTTGAAGCTGAGTTTGCGGCCGGCGCGACCAGGCGACTTGGGCTGACTGCCCAAGTTCATCCCTTTGGCTTCCAGCAGGGCCTCGTAGAAGGCCGTGAAGTTGAGACGCTCGGTGCCGTCCTTCTTGGTGCTGACGTAGCCGCAGCTGCGCACCAGATCGGATTTGGAGGCGTCACCAAGTTCCTTGACTTTTGCAAGGAGATCTGAGCCTGTGAGCATGGTTGTCACCATCGTTGGAATCAGCATAGCGAAGGAAATCGACCCTCTGCAATCGCCGCTGCACGAAAAGACTGGGCAATGCAGATCGATGGTCGGTGCTTAGCAATGCTGGTGTCTTCAACCATAGCGCTTGGCCCTCTGCAGAGCAGTACCGCATCGCCGCACGCGGCTGTAGCAAGGCCAGCGCAGCCAAGCCAGGCTTGGGTCTGGTTTGAGCGGTCGATTTGAGTCCTGGCTGGGTGAGCGACGCTCGCCCGGGTTGCCGAGTTTGCCCAGCGGAACCGCATCAGGGCTGACAGCGCCGTTCCGGCCTGGGATCTGGGGGGATTGATGCATCAACAGACCAACCCAGCAGCGGCTCCGCTTACCGACAGGATGGCGTTGCCTGTGGAGCCCTGGGTCCACACTGGGGCTCAGGCTCCAGAGCAGATTCGGACATCCCAATCGGACTCAGCACTGGACTGTTGGCGCTGGATTCGCCATGAACGCTGCACGGAGTGGCGGCAGAGGCCAAGTGCTGGCGTTGGCTCCAGCCCAGTGATCATCAGCTCTGAAGCCTGCCTCAGCGCCATCGGTGCCGCTGAACACCCGCGCCAGCGCCGTGGCCCTCATCGCGCCCCTGAGCGTGGCGAAAGCTGCTGGCTGGAGAGCGCTGATGCTTCGAATCAGGTGCTTGTCAGCATTTCCAGCCACAAGCGAGACGAGCAACACCCGGACATCACCCCGCGGCGAACTCGGCTCGTGGCTGGCGGCTTCAGGCAGCCCCCCCCCCGCCGTCTCAACCTTGATCGTCTCACTCCTTTCACGCCCGAATCAAGTGACTACCCTGGGCGACAGGGGCAGCCGGCGGTGGCATCCCGGCAGCGACGCAGCCGCCTCAGCGGCCACAGCTTCAGGCGGCAGCCGAACGGGCCAGCCCGGAGCACAGATGCGGCAGATGCTGTGCCTGCCTTGCGCCACAGCGAGGTGTTTGCCGACAGCCTGGATCAGCCGCGGCACGACTTGAGGGAAACATCCGCCCGATCCCTGGCGCAGGGCCCATGCCCACATAGGCAGAGCAAAGCGGTTGGGCGGCATGGTGGAATCCCGGCGCGGGGCACGGGCCCAAGCCCTGCAGCCATGGCATCGCCCATGGGCAGCTCGGGGCTGGATCCGCCCAGATCAGCCTCCAGTCGTGGGAGACATCTTGGGCTGGCGCGTCCTACTCAACTGATCACGGTTGCTCACCGCGACAGTGGCGGCATTGGGGTGGGATGAGCATCCCCCTGGCACTCCTTTGAGGATATCCAACGCGAGCAGCCAGCGGCCCAGGCGGCGAACCAACCATCTGAATCATGGGCCAGCCGGAGGATCAAACAGGCGCAAGGGTTTCCCGGAGAGCCGCCCTGGCTTGTCGCTTCGTTGCGTTGGGCGGCCCTGCAAGCCAACGCCGAGGATGGGTTGGTCTGTGTAGCGCTCGCCTGCGCGGCTGCTGAGCCTGCTTGCACCGCTCTGGCTCGTCGCCCACGGAACGCTGCCGGGCTGGGCGGGTTCCTCCCAGCCTTGGCCACAACAGGTCGCGCTCCGCCTCGCACGCCAAGATTCCCCGGCCAGAACCGCCGCGCCATTGCCTGGGCCGACGGGACCCAACGCCTGCCAAAGGGCGGTGCAGCGGGACCCCTCGCCCGACCCCGGGACGGCCCGTGGCTGCCGTGGAGCGGTCAGCGCCGTGTCGACGCCATCAAGTCTCGCCGCGATCGTGCCCGACGCCCGGCTGGAGATCTCCTCCACATGGGTCTGCAGCTGGGCGTTATCGGTCTCCTCCACGCCCCAGCGGCTGCGCAGCCAACTGGCCCCCCAACACCCCCGCGCCCACCGGCAGGAGGGCTGCATATCTCAATCCTTCTGAAAAGGCCGCCTGAGGCAGTGTCACCAGAGTTGAACGAGTCCGATCGCTCAACGGCTCAGGCCCCGTCCGAGCGGCAGCGCCGGCCGGCCATCCATCACTGCCCGCGGCAGTTCCCGACCTCGGCAAAGCCAGAGGCTGCAGAATGGGTTGATCGCTTAGGCCCGCCATGACCCGATTGCTGCAGCGCCAGCACAAGCCCCGGCTTCCCCAATCGACCCAGTTCAGCCTCAGCCTGCGCTTCGGCCGGCTGCCACGGCCCCTGTTTCCAGCCTGCGCTGGCCCGCTGCCCCCTGCTGAGCAATCCAGCCCCTGGAGCTACTGGCGCCGCCAAGCCCGGCGCGAAGCCCTGCTCGCCGCGCTGTTCACCACCCTGCTCACCTCGGCCGTGCAGGCGGCGCCGCAGCTGTTCAGCCAGTCGCCGGTCCAGAGCCTTCAAGACATGAAGGCGTTATTGCTACCCGGCAGCGCTGGCCTGCGGCTGCCCATGTTGGACGACTGCCCCTGAGGCACCAGGTCTCCCCCTGAGGCAGCGCGACGGCCCCTGAATCCCTGCGACGGCCACGCGGTCGGGTCAAGCGCCCCTGTCCGTCGTCCATGGGGGGTGTTGGGGTCTTCACCCGTCGCCCTTCCTTGCTCGCGCCGCTGGAATCTCCACGCTTCGGCGGCCAGCCTGATGCTGCTCAGTGCTTCAGCTCCCCGGGTCGCTCAGCCCGACGGACTTCGACTTTGCGTCTCGCCCCGCCACGGAGCGCTGTCGTTCCGGATGCCAGACCAGCAGGTGCTGGCGGTGGGAGGTGTCGAAGCCGAGATGGCGATAGAAGGACTCGCTTTTGGTGGTCATCAGATACACCCGCTCCACCGCCCGCACCGCCGCACAGCGCAGCAACTCTTCCACCACGCGGCGGCCCAGCCCCTGGTTGCGGTGCGACTCGGCCACCACCACATCCCAGAGCACGGCTCGGAACACCCGGTCGCTGCTGGCCCGGCCGAAACCCACCAACCGCGGGCCATCCCAGAGGCTCACCGCCGCCTGGCTGGCCGCCAGCATGCGGCGCAGCTGGGCGGCAGAGCGGCCCTGTCCCCAGAAACTGTGTTGATCGAGCAAGCGCTGCAGCTGGGCCACGGCCCCGGGCCAGAGACGCAGGCGCCACGCCCCGCCCCCGTGGCGAACCACCACGATGCCCCCTCCGGATGGCTCGCCGCCGCCGCCCCTCAATGTCGTTGCCCGTGTCCAGATCGCAAATCCTCGCCTGCGGGCCGCGCAGGCCGCGACAGCGAGGCCAGCGCTCCGCTGAAGCAGCGGCAGGGAAGCTGAGGCAAGCCGGCGGCTCTTGCCTTTCCTGACAGGACCGGTACCTTCCGGCCCAGTAAGGCTATGGGCCATGGCAACCAAAACATCGGGCTCAAGCGCGAATGGAACCGCGATGAAGACCCCCGTCAGCCATGACGGAACGGCCTCAGGCAGCCTGCCCGATGGCATCGGCGTCACCACCATGCCGGAGTGGATGGCCCAGGCCCTGCAGCAGGGGGTCAAACCCGAACACGCCCTGGCCTTCATCGGTCTTGGGCTGATGAATGGGCTGGCGGAGGCCCCCAGCGAACGGTCCTGGTTCTGGGATGCCGAAGGCGAAGCAAGCGGTGCCGTCGATGGCCAGGCCCTGCGTCAGCGCCTGGAGGCCTTGCAGCTGGCTTTGCAGACCGGAGCGCCATTGAGCACCGCTGAGGTAGCCCATCTGCTCGGGGCCCGCCCCGGCGCCGCCGAGGTGCAACGCGGCGGTGTGACCGCCCGCAGGATGGGGCGCAACCTCTGGAAGCTCAGCCGCAGCGCCGAAAGCTCCGACTCCAGCGCCTCGGCCTTCCGCGACGGCTTCCGCCGCCGCCTGTGAGCCCGCGTTGAACGAACGGCCCGGCCGGACCCGCCGCCTGCGCAGAACCCCCGTCAAGTGCTGCTGATGGGGCTGCCGACCACGGGTTTGGCTGCTCGGAAAACCCACAGCCCTGGTGGGGCGTCGGCATTTGACGACGTCGCCAGCAGCCTGGGGCGTTGGTGAACCCGCTCCAAGCGGGGCCCATCGCGGGCGGCTCTGGCTGTCAACCCCCAAGAACCACCCGGCTTCAGGCCCCGAGATCCACGCGGTTGCCGGCTGCCAAGACCCACCCGGCAGTAGGCCGCAAAGTCCAACGCGGCTGTAGGCCAGAAGTCCCAACAGTTATGACGAGGCCTGGCGATGCGGGCCCAGGCTGGCTAGTTGTGTGGTTTCCGCCTGATCTCCATGGTCGCCACCCCCGCCAGCGCTCCAGCTGCGCTGCCCGAGGTGCTGCGCGAGAACGGCCAACGGGAAGTGTTCTGCGGGCTCACCTCGATCGTCTGGCTGCATCGCCGCATGCCGGATGCCTTTTTTCTGGTGGTGGGATCGCGCACCTGCGCCCACCTGATCCAGAGCGCCGCGGGCGTGATGATCTTCGCTGAACCGCGCTTCGGCACCGCGATCCTGGGGGAACGGGATCTGGCCGGCCTGGCCGATGCCAACGAGGAGCTCGACCGGCTGGTGGTGGACCTGCTTGAGCGGCGCCCCGAAATCCGCACCCTGTTCCTGGTGGGTTCCTGCCCGAGCGAAGTGATCAAGCTCGACCTGGCCAAGGCGGCGGAGCGCCTCAGCCAGCGCTATCTCGGCCGGGTGCGGGTGCTCAACTACTCCGGCAGCGGCATCGAAACCACCTTCACCCAGGGGGAGGACCAGGCGCTGCTGGCCCTGTTGCCGCTGCTGCCCAGCAGCGATGAGGAGCAGCTGCTGATCGTCGGCACCCTGGCCGATGCGGTTGAGGACCGCTTCGTGGCCCTGTTCGAGCGCATGGGCATCACCAAGGTGCGCTCCCTGCCGCCGCGGCGCTCCACTGAGCTGCCGCCGGTGGGCCCCGGCACCCGCGTGCTGCTGGCGCAGCCGTTCCTGAGCGGCACCGCCCGGGCGTTGGTGCATCGCGGCGCCCAGTTGATCGAGGCCCCCTACCCGTTTGGCGTGGAGGGCAGCCGCGACTGGATGGCCGCCGCCGCCGCCGCCTTGGGCCTGGCGCCAGAGCCGGTGGCGGCGGTGCTGGATCCGCTGGTGGAGCGGGGCCGCCGCGCCCTGGAGCCGCACCGCCAGCGCCTGGCCGGCCGACGGCTGTTTCTGCTGCCGGATTCCCAGATGGAGATCCCGCTGGCGCGCTTCCTGGCCCGCGAATGCGGCATGGAGCTGGTGGAGGTGGGGGTGCCTTATCTCGATCGCCAGCTGATGGCCGCCGATCTGGCCCTGCTGCCCGCCGGCACCCGCATCTGCGAAGGCCAGGATGTGGAGCGGCAGCTGGAGCGGGTGCGGCAGGAGCGGCCCGATCTGGTGGTCTGCGGCCTGGGCCTGGCCAATCCGCTCGAGGCCGAAGGCATCGCCACCAAGTGGTCGATCGAGCTGGTGTTCAGCCCGATCCACGGCTGCGACCAGGCCGGCGACCTGGCGGAGCTGTTCGCCCGGCCGCTGCGGCGCCGCGGCCTGCTCGCCTTCGGCTGAGCGGTCAGCCCCTGATCGCCCCCACGCCGCGGCGCTTCGGGCGGCGATCTCCAACGTCTTCCCCCACGCGGGGCCGCCGTGGCTCCTTGGCCATCAGCCCGCAGGACCTCAAGACCCGGCGCACGCCCTGAGCTCAGCCCCACCCACTCCTGTTCCGCTCTCACCCCCCGATCCCCAACGCCATGGAACTCACCCTCTGGACCTATGAAGGCCCTCCCCATGTGGGCGCCATGCGCATCGCCGCCTCGATGCAGGGTGTGCATTACGTGCTGCACGCGCCCCAGGGAGACACCTACGCGGATCTTCTGTTCACGATGATCGAGCGGCGCGACCGGCGCCCACCCGTGACCTACACCACCTTCCAGGCCCGCGACCTGGGGGGCGACACGGCCGAACTGGTGAAGAAGAGCATCGCCGAAGCGGTGGCCCGCTTCCAGCCCGAGGCGTTGCTGGTGGGCGAGAGCTGCACCGCCGAACTGATCCAGGACCAGCCCGGCGCCCTGGCCGCCGGCATGGACCTGGGCGGCATCCCGATGGTGAGCCTGGAGCTGCCCGCCTACTCCAAGAAAGAGAACTGGGGGGCGGCCGAAACCTTCTACCAACTGGTGCGGGGCCTGCTCAAGGACCAGATGCCGCCCCCCGGCAGCCCCAAGATCGATCCCAGCCGCTGGCGCGCCGAGGGCCGCCGGCCGAGGGTGAACCTGCTGGGGCCCAGCCTGTTGGGTTTCCGCTGCCGTGATGACGTGCGTGAGGTGAGTCGGCTGCTGGCGGAACACGGCGTGGATGTGAGTGTGGTGGCGCCGCTGGAGGCCCGCCCAGCGGACCTGCGCCGCATCCCCGACGCCGACGCCAATGTCTGCCTCTATCCGGAGCTGGCCGGCACGGTGTGCGGCTGGCTGGAGCGCAGCTTCGGCATGGCCACCGTGAAAACCGTGCCGATCGGCATCGGCGCCACCACCGCTTTCCTGAAGGAACTTTCCGATCTGCTGGGCCTGGAGCCCCTGGCCGGCGCCGGCTCAACTGCTGAGGGCGATCAGCGCTCGCGTCTGCCCTGGTATTCCCGCTCGGTGGATTCCACCTATCTCACCGGCAAGCGCGTGTTCATCTTCGGAGACGCCACCCATGCCATCGCCGCCGCCCGCATCGCCAGTCAGGAGCTCGGCTTCGAGGTGGTGGGCCTGGGCACCTACAGCCGCGAGCTGGCCCGCGACGTGCGGGCCGCGGCCAAGGATCTGGGCCTGGAGGCCCTGATCAGCGACGACTACCTGGCGGTGGAAAAGGCGATGGCGGAGGCGGCGCCTGAGCTGGTGCTCGGCACCCAGATGGAACGCCATAGCGCCAAGCGCCTCGGCATCCCCTGCGCCGTGATCAGCACGCCGCTGCATGTGCAGGATGTGCCGGCCCGCTATGCGCCCCAGATGGGCTGGGAGGGGGCGAATGTGATCTTCGACAGCTGGGTGCACCCGCTGATGATGGGGTTGGAGGAACACCTGATCGGCATGTTCCGCCACGACTTCGAGTTCGTCGATGGCCACCGCAGCCACCTGGGCGACGGAGCCCCATCGCTGGCGCCGGTGGCCGATGCCGTGCACGAGGCCCCAGCGGCAACCAGCTCAGGCCAGGGCTCGGGATCGAGTTCCGGCGGGGTGGCCCTGGCCGAGGCCCCCGCCCGCACGGCCGTGGCCAGTGCCGCGCCGAGCGGCGCCGCGCCGGCAGCCGATGCAGCGGCCTCCGCAGAGCCGCTGTGGACGGCCGATGGCGAGGCGGAACTGCACAAGATCCCCTTCTTTGTGCGGGGCAAGGTGAAGCGCAACACCGAAACCTTCGCCCGCGAGCGCGGCATCAGCCAGATCAGCAGCGAAACGCTGTACGACGCCAAGGCCCACTTCAGCCGTTGAGGAGCGGCCGCGGAGGAGCGGAAGATTCAACAGCCCAGAACACTCATATTGCTTCAGATTCTGGTATTCCGCTGCATCCAGAGACGCACCCTGTACCACAGGCATCCCGCCATCAACTCGGTGGCTTCTACACTTTCATGACAGCGGCAAGCCCTTGGAGGAGGTACTTCCACCCACAGCCAAAGGCCAATTATAAGGAAAACCTGATAAACGGCCAACCTTGGATGCAGGAAGCGCGAGCACCCCACCAAGGCTCCAACGTCGCGGGCTTGCCCAACTGTGGATAAGGTGGCGAAGCACGCGATCTCCATAGAAGCATCAACCAGCACACACCCAATCATGGCCCTAATCTGGTCACTGGAATGTGAAGCTTATGCTGAAGACTTGGCCGTCATCGCCGATGGAGTCACTACGCATGTTCGAGCTCAGGCGGCTGATGGCAACGCAGAGCCAATCGCATGTCTCGTCCGCGAAGGAACGCGCTTAGTTGCTGGGGGCTCTGGAAGAACCGAGTACCAGCGCCACTCCATCAACTATCGCTGGGTCGCTCCAGAGCTAGGCGGCCAAGGAATCGCTCGCAGAGTCTTGTCTGAACTGGAATCAGAAGCCGTTAATCGCGGCTGCCGCGACGTCCTGATTGAAACCCTCGACGACTCCGTCGCTAATCTGTACTCGCGCTTTGGCTATCAGCCGCTCGCCGTAGTCGACTGCTACGTCGGTCACTTCAATCGACACATCATGCTCAAGCCACGCCTCTCCGCCTCCCTGTGATACCTAACCCCTCGCTCAATGTGACGGGCGACGTCAGGCGTATTGCCTGAAAGCGAGAGCCCGCCTTGCACGTGGCACCTGTTCATAAGAATATTGAAAAAGATGAAGCGTAGGCATCAGTGCACCCTTGAGTCGATTTGTGCCCGCCCCACCAGCGGCAATCTGCCCTGGCGAGACATTGAGCCACTGTTTGTGGAGCATGGGACGGAGATCAGCGAGGGGACTGGCAGCCGGATTGCAGTCGTGCTGTTCGACGAGGTCAGGGTCCTGCAAAGGCCACATCCCTCTCAGATGCCGACAAGGGAGCTGTTGCTTCCATCCGCAGATGAATTAAGGAACACGGAGTCATGTGATGAATCTGATGACAGACGACGGCTACAGCGCCAAGATTTAGTACGACTCTGACACCGATGATTGTTGCAGTGAGGTTTTTGGCTTGAATGGTGGTGCTGATTACTATGGTCCCAATCCTGATGAACTTCAGCGTTAATTTAAGAAGTCGGCGGATGTCTTTCTGGAGGTCTGTAAGGAAAGTGGGTTGAACCCCGGAAGCAGTTTTCAGGTAAGTTCAACCTTATGATTTTGCCTGAGCTTCATGAAAGGCTTGCGATGGTCGCGCACAGGCTCAAGGGAAAAAGCCTCAATTCGCTGGCCCTGGAGGCACTGGAGAGCAGAACAACTGTTGGTCAAAGCACGTCAGCCGGCTCAGGGTCTCATGGTGGTTTCGTGGCACCGGGACGAGCTGAAAGGGGTGTCAAGGTTGTCTGCCAGTCAAGAACCCAGGCAGAGCTTGGTGTCAAGCATCTTTCTGCCGGAGTCAATGGCACCGATCGAGCTGTTATCTCCGCCCTGACCGGATCGGCAGGGGTGGAGCCGCTCCTTGGCCGCATGTTCGTGTGTTGTGCAGCGATGGGGACACGACGGATTGAACCCTTGTGGACCATGACATGGTGGTAATTCGACTCTCTGAAGTTCAACCTGCTTAGGCATCTCCAGCCTGGTTGCTGGCTGGCAATGGGTGCTGAAAGGTGTGGCTCTGGATCCATGGGGTTGGACTAATGGTGTTGGGCATGGAGAGCAACCATTCCCACCGACCGAACACCATGCTGGCGAGACAGCCAAGGGCTGTTCGGACAAACTTTTAGGCGGCCCTGCGATGACTTCACCATAAACCTGAAGGGCAATATCAAGGCCACAGGGGCTAAGCGGCCTCGATCGCCAGTCGGGGAGCGGCGCTACAGCCCCGGGCGGCACAGATCACTCTGGCCAACAACACAGCCGCGATCGGGCGTGATACTTGACAGGGTATAAGTCGCAAGTTAAAATGGGGAGGTGGGTAAAACCATACCTTCGGCACAACGTCTCTCTCTTCAACTCAGCTCAACTGATGCAAGATAACATTAAAATTTCAGTCCACACTTGAAGAATCTTATTACGTGATTACTGAACTAATGATTGAACGCACTATTTTTCCCTTTCAAAGATTTAGGCTACGCGCCGGATGGGACGATCATTATTCATGGCTCGGCAAGAGCGTTCTTGATCAAACTGAACTCGGACCCATGATTATTCGAGGCGCCTTTACGTCCGCTAATTTCAGGGTTTTATCGCAGTCCACTAAATAAAAATGATGGATACATTTTTTGCTAACAGAGAAGACATGATCGACATAATTGTCACGGGATATCCTAAAAGCGGAAATACTTGGGTCACTCGATTAGTTGCGGACTTGGCTGGATGTCCTGTTGTTGGGTTCATCAATTCCGATCACGATGAGATTGCTTGCGAGGGATTTGATCGGAAATCGCATTTTCAGTGCTTTAAGTCTCATCACCAGCTCGACGAACTGCTTAATATCAAATCCAACACCAAAAAAGTCATTTATGTTATCAGGGACCCAAGAGATATTTGCCTTTCAGGGGCAAACTATTTTCGCATCGAACGGTGGCCTCTTTTAGGAAGACTTTTTAGGAGAATGCCAGGGGGGGATTCAATCTATCTTTGGTTTCACAAGCTTCTGCCCTGCACTCCAAACTACCGATTCAAGCGCATGGCTCAAGCTGTCATCTATGGCTCCTGGGAAGTCCATTACTGGGTTCGAGTTTCTTGGGCCACTCACTACAAACCATATCTGGAAAAACAGTATTTTTTCGTTAAATACGAAGACCTTATTTCCGATCCAGAATTGGAATGTAAAAGAATCATCAGGTTTTTAGGCATAGAACGGGATGATAGCCAAATCAAGGCTGCCATCGAAAGACAGTCGTTTGATAATAAAAAGCAAGAATTCATAAGCAAGGGCCAGTTAGCAAAGGCAAATTTCATGCGAGCTGGAAGGGGACAGCAATGGAAACAAAAACTATCTAAAGACCAAAAGAAAATGTTCCGCAATGCATTGGCTAACGAACTTAATCAACTCGGCTACCCCGTCAATGATTCCGATGTTTAACAAGGAGGGATAGTTCACACGCAACTTCTATCAATTCCAGCTAGCCAGAATCACCAAATAACCACACCATTGGATGATTAGATCTACTTTTCCTCTATACTTGGTGAGTTAACGAAAACCAATTCCACTGCGGGGGAGCTGGTTTCAGCGATCGAAAGTCGATCAAATAGCTTCGAACAGGTCTATTGACGATTTCTCCAACTTCCGAACGCCGCAGATGAACCGAAAACACCATAACGGGCAGCTCTCAATCAAGTAGTTTCATGATCCTATTGGCGGCACATTGGACTTGGAGAATTGCCGGGTGCTCTTCTCCTTTCTGATGCCATCGAAAGAGCTGGAAGAAACGTACGCTCCTCAGTTCACCCTTGCCACTGGCGTTGCCGCATAGCCTGGAAGGCTGGCATCTGGGGCGCTGTTGATCAAGCAGCGGAATTGCCTGACGGAGCGGAGAATTTTCCTAAATGTAGAGCAGGCCATTGGCCGCGTGTTGGTGTGTTGTGCAGCGCTGCTGACACGACGGATTGCACTGTTGTGGACCGAGCAACGGTGGCAACCCGGGCCTCCTGAAAAAGGCAGATCGACTGCAGCGCAGCTTGTTTCAGCGATGGAGACCCGCTAAATTGAGTCCGATCAGAGCGATTCACGATTGCAAGAACTGCTGAACCCTGCAGATATACCGGAAACACCATAACGGCCAGCTATCAATCGAGGAGTTCCATGTGCCTGTTGGTGGCATATTGGACCCAGAAAACCGCTGGGTGCTCTTCGCCTCTCTGATGTCATGGGAAGAACTTGAAGAATCATATGCCCCTCAGCTCAGCCTTACCACTGGTGCCCCCGCAAAGCCTGTACGTCTGGTATCTGGAGCATTGTTCATCAAGCAGCAGCTTGGCCTGACCGGCGAGGAGACGGCCGAGCAGATCAGAGAAAACGCCTGCATACAATGTTATCTTGGCTTTGCCGGTTATTGCAGCAAGGCATCATTTGATTCATCAATGATGGTTCATTTCCGATAGGCGCAGCCTTCTCGAAGAGTGGCGTTTCTCGGAAGAGGAAATCAGCCGCATCATTGAACTTATTTCCGAACGCGGCAAGTTCATGGTGATCGAGGCTCTGGCATCACGGCAAGATGACGACGACATCCATGATCCAGATGCCGACCCTTGCA
Organism: Synechococcaceae cyanobacterium; assembly: GCA_046342775.1. Taxonomy (GTDB): domain Bacteria; phylum Cyanobacteriota; class Cyanobacteriia; order PCC-6307; family Cyanobiaceae; genus Cyanobium. The sequence goes on along the minus strand of JBKDOR010000052.1, from coordinate 12,026 downwards.
ACCAGCTCTCACTCGACGAATTTGTAGAACCAGCCGATTGGCCTGAAGGCAAGCACTGGGGAGCCTTGAGCATCAATGCTTCCTGCACACCAGCCGACATCACCTATCCGACTGATCTGAAATTGCTCAATGAAGCGCGGGAGACAACCGAACGGGTGATCGATGATCATTGAGGACAGTATCCAGATATACATAAGAATCGACCCCTCTATATTCGTGGCAGGGTAAGCGCCAACTTCCTGAATGTTGCCAAACAGAGGAAACAAGGCCGCCGCAAGATAAAAGTCGCAATACGTCGCCAGCTCGACTATCTGCAGAGAAATCTTGGTGCCATTGATTCCCTGATCGCTTCTGGTGCATTGCTTTCCAGCCTGAAGAGCCATTGGTGGCACAAACTGCTTGTGATCAGCGAGCTACACCGCCAGCAAACCATCCTGCTCTACTCCAAGACGCGCAGCATCCCCGACCGCATCGTCAATCTGGTGCAGCGACAGGTTCGGCCTATGGTTCGCGGCAAGGCAAGAGCTGCTGTTGAGTTTGGCGCCCTAGCCCGAAGGGCTTCTGCTCGCGATAAATCAGTGTTTCTGTGCGGAATGGCTTTGCCTTTCTGCATCGGATCAGCTGGGATCCATACAATGAGGCCGAGGATCTGATTGCACAAGCCAAGAAGTATAAGCAAGAATACGGCTGTTACCCCGAGCGAATTTGCGCTGATCGCATCTACCTCAACACCAAGAATCGAAACTTCTGCACAAGAAACAACATACGACTATCTGTCAAGCGGTTTGGTAGACCACCGAAGGATCCAGAGATCAGCGCTGCTCACAAGCAGCAGCTGAGCGCAGACCAAAGGAAGCACAATGAAAAGGAAGGATGCTATGGATCTGGCAAGCGGAAGTACTCCCTCGATCTGATTGTGGCGCGGTTGTCCAAAGGTGCAGAGGTCTTGATCTCGATGGCGTTTCTCGTGATGAGCGCAGAGAAGATCCTGAGGCTCCTCCGCCTCTTTTTTATTACTGTCTGTGCTTGGTTCTATGACTGGCAAAGGACTGGTGCCCTCTTGAAGGTGCTCAGGGCCATTTGGCAGCTTGAAATGGCTGATTCACTGGTCGCGGTATATACATGCGTGAGAGAAGCTTTCCCGTCGCTCGATGGCAGAATTCGCGTTGAGGCTGCAGTTCGGTTTTTCTGGAGTCCCTCTATAGTGAAATGGAAGAAGCGGATTGAGGTCATTGCCACTAACCTCCTGAAGCTTAGGGTCGGACTTGAAGCGTTGAACGATCGCCGCTCGAGCTCTGTGGGCAAGTCTTCAGGATTGGTTGGGTTGAGGACAGCTTCTCGGTAGCGATAATTCCGCAATTGAGTCATTCCCTGCATGACAGCAAAAACCGACTTTCCGGCATAGCTGGACATTGACTCTGGCAGAAAATTCTGTTCTTTCTGGAAGTTGAGTGGCTCAATAATTGAGGTCATCTTCTTAGCTGCATATTGCCTTACCGCTTACATCGTTTCCATCAACGATCTGGCCTGCGAATTAATCTGTGCTGTCGCAAGTACGCCAAGTGCATTATCAAGCATGGCGTATGACGCCAAGTCAGTGACAAAGATCACGGCAATCACAACCAAGGACGGCCATTGTGAAATGGACGGCTTTGCATTAATCATAACCGAAGCTGACGTCATTCTATCGGGTTAGAGCGTTCAGATGGTTGGGTGCACCTTGCTCGGACATGGAATTTTGACATCACTTCCTCCCTGGAGTCATCCCAATCGCTGCCTGGTCGCCCGCTATCCCCGCTGGTGCGCGACCCAGGGATGGGTTGAGGCCGCCATCGCTGTTGATGGCCTCAACCCCTGCTCAACCCGCCGGGCTCTCCAGCCGCTCCAATGCCAGGGCGAGGGCCCCGAAAAGGGCATCCCCCCGAGGTTTAACCAGCCGCGCCGTGGGCAGGCACTCGACCAACTCCCGCTGGAAGCAGCGCTGGAAGCGGGGCAGGTGTTCGATTGCGCCTCCCATGGCGCACACGGGAGGCGCCTCCAGCCGCAGCTGCCCGACCACCGCCTTCGCCATGGCCGCCAGGGCCCGGGCGGAGCGCTCCAGGATCGCCAGGGCCTGGCCATCCCCCTGCTGCGCCAGCCGCTCCACCACCGGCGCCAGCCGCGCGAATCCGGCGGGGCCGAAGCCCGGATCCACCACCAGCGCCTTGAGCCGCTGCGGCGCGTCCTCGGCCTCCGGCTCCAGGCCCAGGGCCTGCCACAGGCTTGGCCGCAAGGGCGAATCGGGCCGGCGGCCATCGGCCATCTCCAGGCTGAGGCTCAGCCCGTCGCGGCCGATATCCAGCGCCGAACCGGCCCCATCCAGCAGCCAGCCCCAGCCGCCGCAACGGTGCTCGCGGCCGGCTCCATCGCGGCCCACGGCGATCGTGCCGGTGCCGCTGATCACCACCACGCCGGGGCCGTCGGGGCAGGCCCCCCGCAGGGCCGTGCGTTCATCACCGGTCACGGCCACCCGTTCCCGCGGCAGTCCCAGTGCCTCGGCCGCCAGCTCCACGCCCTGCCCTTGCACGCTGCTGCCCTGTTCGATGCCGCTGGCGCCGATGGCCGCCGCCGCCACGGACGCCTCCAGCCCGGGCCGCTGCTGGTAGGCCTCCGCCAGGCTCTGGCGCAGGGCCTGGCGGAAGCGCTCCGGGCCCGCCGCCGCGGCCAGGTGGCTGACGCCCGGGCCTTCCCCTTCGACCAGGATCCGGCCACTACTGGGGTCGGCCAGGCGGCAGCGGGTGTGGGTCTGGCCGGCATCGAAGCCGGCAATCACGAGGCGGCCTGGCGCTGACCCGCCCAGCCTCGGAGATCCAAGCCATTCGCCCACGGGCGTTGGTTCAGGCAGCTCGGCCCCTGCCCGCTTGGAAAACTGTGTCGGGATCGCCCTTGCTCCGGAGGGGGGTGGGGTCTCTGGGGCTGGCTCGGCCCCAGGTTGAGCGCCAGGCCCACTCTTCTGGTTGGAGGCCTCGGCGTGGGGGCCGGTGGCGCGGGCGCAGGTTCCGCTCACAGCTCCGGCGGCTCGCTGGCGGCGGCCCGGGGCTCACTGCGGCCGGCCCCGTGCTGGGAGGCCGCCAGGGTGGCCAGGCAGAAGAAGGCGGTCAGCTGAACTTCAGGCCGGAAGAAGATCGTGTCGGTGAGGCCCTGCACCCCCAGCCCCAGGCACACCGCCACGGCCGCCAGGCTGGGCAACACCAGCGGACCCTGGCTGCGCCATTGGCTCAAACCGGTGCGGCAGGCCTCAAAGGCCAATCCGAGCCCCACGAACAAGCCCGGGATCCCGGCCTCCACCAGCAATTCGAGCGGGATGGAATAGGCGCTCAGGGCGTTGAACTTGGGGGTTTGATAGATCGGGTAGATCAGATTGAACGCCTTGTTCCCAGGTCCGATGCCCAGCGCCGGCCGGGCCTCGATCATCTTCCAGGCCGCCTGCCACACGTTGATTCGGAAATTGTTGGAGCTGTCCTCGCGGCCCACGAACAGGCTCATCACCCGCACCCGCAGCGGTTCCACTTGGGTGACCAGCACCAGCAGCACCACGGCGCCTCCCACCAGCAACAGCAGCGGCAGGGTGCGGCGCCAGAACAGGGGCCAGTGCTGGATGGCACGCCACAACAACAGCATCGCCAGCAGGGCCAGGGAGGCCACCATCCCCATCCAGGCGCCGCGGCTGTAGGTGAGCACCATCGCCGCCACGCCCAGGAGAAAAGCCAGCAGCGCGTAAAGCCGGCGCAACGGTTGCCGCCAACGCAGGAAGGCCACAACGGCGATCGGCAGCACCGGCAGCAGGAAGCCACCCAGGAGATTGGGGTTTTCAAGGGTGCTGTAGATGCGCACCGTGCCCTCCGCCACCGAGTTGTTGTCGGACCAGCGGGCCAAAGCGCTGGTGTCGCCGTAGAGCTGGCGGAGGCCGATCACGCTGGTGACCAGCTCTCCCGCCAGCAACGCCGCGACGATCCGATCCCACCAGGCGGGGGCCTCGGCCAGCAGCTGCCGCATCAAGGCATACACGCCCAGATAACTCACCAGCTTGATCAGGCCCTGAAAGGCCGCCCGCGGCACCGGCGAGAAGCCGGTGGCCAGCACCGCCACGGCCAGCACCGCCAGCAGCCAGGCATTGATGCGCCCCACGCCGGCGGCGGGGGTGCGCAGGGCCCAGATCAGCCACAGCAAGCAGCAGGCGCCGATCAGCAGCCCCAGTCCTTCGCGGGTCACCAGCGGCAGGCCGGCCATCAGGGCGCAGAGGATCAAGCCGGCAACGGTGGCCAGATGGCGCCCCAGCCAGCCGGCCGGCCAGGAGGCCAACAGCCCCTGCCAGCGCAGCAGCAGGGGAGAGGCGGCGGGCGCGGAGACCATCAACAACCGGACGAGACGTCGGGATTATGGGCTGGCCTGAGGCGGCTGTCCCGCTAGGGCGCCGGGGCCTTGACAGCCATGACCGCGACAGCCTCGGCGGGATCCAAGCCAGCCTCCAGCTCCGGCTCCAAGGCCGCCGCCAGGCGCTCCAACGCGGACCGCGACGGCACCGGGGCGTCGTTGCGGCTGAACAGCAGCCGCCACACCGGCAGCCCCTGGGCGAGCACATGGCGCTCGCGCTCGGTGGGCAGGGGCAACGGGTTGTGGGGCAGCCAGGGGGTGCCGCGCGGCTCGGGCCCGCTGCGGCTGAAGCAACCACTGGCCTCCACCAGGGCCCGCATCGGCTCGATCAGCTCCAGCACATCGCTCTGGATGAACAGCTTCCGACCCGGCGCCAAAGCCAAGGCCAGGGCGTGCAACAGGGCCGGCTGGAGCACGCGACGCTTGTGGTGCTTGCGCTTGAACCAGGGATCGGGGAACTGCAGGCTCACCAGCTCCAGACGCCCAGGTGCCAAGGTCTCCAGCCAGGCGGGCAGGCTGATGTTGGCGTTCGCGAACAGAAACGCCAGGTTGGGAAGGCCCAGAGCCAGGCGATCGGCCTCAGCCGCCACCACCAGCGGCCGGCGAATCTCGATTCCGAGATGGTTGCGCTCGGGCTGGAGCGACGCCAGCGCCAGCAGAAAGCGCCCGCGGGCACTGCCGAGATCGAGATGCAGGGGCCGATCGGGGTCGGCGAACAGCTCCTGCGGCTGCGGCAGCGGGCGCGGCAGTTGGTAGAAGCGGCTCAGCGGGTTGACGTGCTGCCGGACCATGGGTCAGCCCTGGTTCAGGGCGCCGCTTCGGGATCGGCCACCAGGAACGCCCAGCTGGCGGTGTAGCCATGCAGGTGGGTGCTGCCGCCGATCGGGCCGATTTCGCCGTTGCAGAACACGCCGCTGATCGGCAGGTCCGGGAAGGCTTCGTGGCAGAGGCTCACGTCACCATCGGGCTGACCGTAGAGGCCCTGACCACGGCCGAGGCAGGCGAACAGCAGGGCGGTGAGCGGTTGGCTGTGCTGCCGGGCCAGGCGGTGCAGCAGCTGGCGTGATTCGCTGCGGGAGGCATCGGCATCGCGCAGCTGGAACTGCACCTTCTGGCCCACCCGCATCCGGTCGCCCACCGCCACGGCTCCATTGCGTGGATCCACGCCGATCAGGTTGCGCACCAGGAAGGGGGCGCTGTCGTCGGCTGGCTCCGCCACGGCCTGGAGGCTGAAATCCTGGTGGCCAACCCCGAGGAACAGGGAGTGCTGCACCTTCTCGCGCTCCGCCGGGGTGAGGCCAGTGAGAATCTGCTGCAGCGCCGCCACCGGACTGTGGCGCTGCTCGCCACGGCTCACCTGCAGCACCACATTGCGCTGGGCCTGCTCCACCTCCAGCACCGGCCCGATCGGCCGGCAGCCCTGGGCCACCACGGGTTCCAGCCGCCAACGGCCGCCGATCGTGCAGCCCACCGCACCACCACACACCCGATCTTCGAACAGCAGGGAGGGATGGGGGGCGCTGTGCTGGCCCGCGATGCCGCCCAGCTTGGCGGCTTGGGGGAAGGCGTAATCGAGGCCGCTGATCAGGTCGTTGATGGCGCCGCAACCAGGATCCAGGAGCAGCAGCAGGGAGCGGGTGGCGTCGACGGAGCTGCCGAGCCGCTCACACCAGGGCTCGGCCGGACCATCCAGATCCGGCAGCTCGCCAGGATCCAGCTGGAAGGGGTGGAGCTCCGCCCCCGGCAGGCGCAACAAGGTGACGCTCAAGGCCGGCTCGTGCTCGCATTCATGCACCTCACCAGGCTGGGAGCCAGCACCGCGGGTGCCGATCACGCCACCCCCCAGGCAGCCGAGCCAGTGGCGGGCCTTGAGCCGGCGGCGCAGCAGCGGCAGCAGCCGCGGCAAATCACTGGCGTAGGCGCTGGAGACGAACACCAGGGCCAGGTCGGCCTCGGCGCAGCCGGCCAGCTGGGTCTCGATCGCCTGCACGGCCTCCTGCAACGAAATCTCCCGGGCCAAGGCCGTACGGCACCAGGGGGACTCCTGTTTACGGACCAGCCAGGGGAAGGAGGGGAGGGCAGCCATGGAAGGGAACCCTATCGCCCGAGGGGGTGTACGGATAATGGCGTCATCCCGCCCGCACCGCTGTGCCCGATCTGCTCCTCCAACCCGGGATCTATCGCACCCTGGTTTGGCTGGATGTGCGGCTCGGCATCCTGTTCGCCTTCGGGTTGCCCCTGGTGCTGCTGATCTGGGCGACGTGGCGACGCGAGCCCGCCCTGCTGCGGCTGCTGGATGTGTATTGGAAGGCGGCCAGCCTGTATCCGATCGCCTTGTTGTTGCTCACCGACAACCGCCCGGCGGGGTTCGTGGTGGTGCTGATCGCGCCGTTGCTCACGGCCTTGAGCCTGTGGTTCTGGGTGGACCTCAATGAGGAGCTCAGCGATCTGCCGCCCTGGCGGGCCCTGCCGCTCAGCGTGCGGATCTGGCGTTGGGCGCTCACGTTGCTGGCCGTGCCCTCGGTGCTGCTGGCCGCCACGGCCCTGAGCTGTGGCGGGGCCTTGCGGGGGCAGGCCCTGTGTCAGGTGTGGCTGGAGGCCCCGTTTGGCCTGCATGCCCTGCTCTCCCAGGTGTTCGGCTTCGTGTTCGGCGGCAGCTGGACGCCGGGGGTTGCCGCGTTCGTGGGCTATGTGGCCCTGGTGGCCTATGTGGTGGGTCTGCTGCAGTGGCTGATCGTGCGGCTGCCACGCCAGGGTCGGGTGGCTGGGGGTTTTTGAGTCCAGCCAGCTCCCGTCAGCCCTCCCTGCCGTGACTCTCCCCACCATGACCTCTACAGGCGTGAACCCACCGATCGCCAGCCTGCTGGTTCAGCTGGAGCAGCTCAGCCGCAACCGGCCCGATCGGGTGCTGCGGCTGCGGGGTGAGCTGCCGGGATCGGCGGGCGTCGCCCAGGATCCCGCCGCGGCAGGCTCCTCAGCCACTCACGCGTCCAAGTCCGCGACCAGGTCCGCATTCGACGCCGAGAGCGAATCCAAGTCCGAGTTTGACGCCGAGACCGCAGCCAAGTCCGGCTCCGAGACCGGACACACGTCCACGACGGACACGGTCTCAGATATGGATATGTATATGGACACGGATATGGATATGGGTATGGATATGGACAGGGGAACTGGCCGGCAAACGGCCGCGATGGAACCGTTCGAGCTACTGATCTTCCGTGGCTTTTGCTGCAGCGTCACCCACCCCACCGACTTCGATCCCGACCGGCCGCTGCTGCCGGAGGGCAGCCAGATCATGGCAGCCGAGCTGCTGGCCGGCCCCTTGAATCCCGCCGCGGAACAGCTGCTGGCCGGCCCGGAACCCGTGGAGCATTTCCTCAACGAGGACCACTGGGTCTGATCGGGTCGGCCTTCAACTGGACGCGGAGGTATAGGAGCGCAACGCGTAGAGCCAGAAGGCGCGGCTGATCGCCAGGCTCAGGCCCGCCGCCAGCAGGGCGAAACCAACGCTGGCGCCGCTGGCCTGACCCAGCAACGCTTGGGCGGGAACGGTGGTCATGAAGGCCACCGGCAGCACGGTGGTGAGCAGGCTGCGCAGCAGCGGAGGATAGGCGCTCACCGGGTAGCGGCCTGCGGAGAGGGCGGAACGCAGCACCTCGATGGCGTTCCAGGTCTTCACGAACCAGATCGTGGTGGTGGCCAGCAGAAACCAGATGCTGTAGAGAATCAAGGCCGCCGCCAGCAGCAGCAGCGGGGCCACCAGCAGGGTGGTGGCCGAAAACGTGGCACCGGCGCGGCCGGCGGCCCAGAGGCTGAGGCCGAGGCCCGTGGCGATCTCCGGCAGGCCGGAGGGGGAGAGGGTGCGGGTCGACACCCAGAACTGGCTGTCGATCGGCTTGAGCAACACGAAATCGAGGGTGCCTTCGCGCACGTGGCTGACGATGGCGCTCAGGTTCGGCCGCAGCAAGGCGCTGGCGAAGCCATCGAGCAAGGTGTAGATCCCCAGCACCACCAGCGACTGGGACCAGCTCCAGCCTCCCAGCCCCCGGCCCTGGCGAAACAGCAGGCTCAGCACCAGCAGGCTGCCGGCCAGGTTGCCGACCATCACCAACAGCTCCACGGCCATGTCGGCGCGGTATTCCAGCCGGCTGGCCAGGGCCGTGCCCCAGAAGCGTCGCAAGGTGCGCCCGTAGCGTCCGATCCTGCTGGAGACCACGGCCCTCAGCCCCCCATCGCCGTGTAGCGCCCCACGCCGGAGCGCCAGATCTTCAGGGCCACAGGCAGCAGCAGGGCGATCCAGAGGATCTGCACCGCAAAGCCCTTGGCCACGTTGAGGCTGGGATCCACGGCGAGCACGCGGGCCGGGAAGGCGAGCATCCAGGGAAAGGGCGTGGCCTCGGCAAAGGCCCGCAGCCCCGGCGGGAAGCTGCTGAGCGGCGCCAGCAATCCGGACAGGAACAGATGCGGCAGCAGGATCAACCGCTCCAAGGCGCTGGCCCGCTCGCTCCAGAAGCAGAGGCTGGCGATGCCGGAGTGCAGCAGAAAGTTGATCGTGAAGGCCAGGGCGATGGCCAGCAGTCCGGCCAGCAGCCGCGGCAACGGCGGCAGCCAGAGGCTTCCGGGCTGGAACAGGAACACCCCCGCCAGGATCGCCAGCACCACCGGCAGCCGCGTGGCCTGCTCGGCCAGATGGGAGGCCAGATAGCGCCACAACGGCGCCAAAGGCTGCAGCAACAGCAGCGACAAGCGGCCGTGCAAGGCGTCCTCCTCAAACTGATACACCAGCCAGACCACGGTGAACTGCCGGGTGAGGAAGGCGCTGAGGAAGTAGCGATCGAGCTGCTCGCGGCTCAGGCCCACGGCGCCCGGGGCGGGTTCCAGCTGGCTCCAGACCGCCAGCATCAGCAACGGCAGCACCCCCGACAGGGCCCAAAGCAGAATCTGAGCCCGGTATTCGGTCATCTCGGCGTAATGGGTGGCCAGCAGCACCCGGGCCAGGCGCAGGCGCTGGGGCCAGCCCCAGGCGCGCCGCGCGCCCCGTGCCGCCGTGAAGCGCGCATCTGAGGGGAATGGATCTGAGGGGTGTGCAGCGCTGTAGAGCTCTGCACCGGAGGCCACAGCACTGGAGGGCTCTGCACTGGAAGGCTCTGCATTGGAGACAGCTGCGGAGGCGTGCAGCGCCAACGGGTCGTGCTCTGCAGCCAGCCTGGCGTCGGGCCTGGGCTGGGGGTCCGGGCGGCTCATGGCACGGCCCCCTGGCGGAACAGCCTGCCGATCAACTCCTCGATCGGCGGATCGCTGATCTCCAGGTCCTGCACCGGCAGCTCGGCCAGCAGCCGCTCCAACACCGAGGTGAGCCGTTGCGGCTCGATCAGCAGGCACACCGCCCGACCGTCGCAGGATTCCAGCTCGCCGTAGGCCGCCAGCCGTTCAGGGGCTTGGGGCTCGCGCAGCTCCAGCCGCACCTGGCGCCAGGGGGTCAGCCGGGAGGCCAGCTCGCGCAGGCCGCCGTCGTGAAACAAGCCGCCGTCGTGGATCAGCAGCACGCGCGGACACAGGCTGGTGATGTCGGCCAGGTCGTGGCTGGTGAGCAGCACGGTGGCGCCATGGAGGCGGTTGTAATCGGCCAGGAACTGGCGCACCCGGGCCTGGGCGTTGATGTCAAGGCCAATGGTGGGTTCATCGAGAAACAGCACCCGAGGGCGATGCAGCAAGGCGGCCAGCAGTTCGGCCTTCATCCGCTGGCCCAGCGAAAGATTGCGCACCGGCCGGGTGAGCTCCGCATCGCCGAGCTCCAGCATCTCCGCCAGTTCGCCGATACGGCGGCGGGCCTCCTGGTCATCGATGCCATAGACGACCGCATTCACCCGCAGGGAGTCGAGGGGTGGCAGATCCCAGATCAGCTGCTGCTTCTGGCCCATCACCAGGGTGATGGCCTCCAGGAAGGCCCGCTGGCGGCGGAAGGGGCGGTGGCCGGCCACCTCAAGCTCACCGCCGCTGGGGTGGATCAGCCCGCTGAGCAGCTTGAGGGTGGTGGTCTTGCCTGCACCGTTGCCTCCCAGGAAGCCCACCACTTCCCCCGCTTCGATCTGAAAACTCACCTCCCGCACGGCCTCGAGATCGATCCAGCGGCGCCGCAGCAGGTGGCGCATCGTGCCGCTGAAGCCCGGCTGCTTGTCCGCCACGCGGAAGCTCTTGCGCAGGCCCCTGGCCATCACGATCGCCATGGCTGCACCCTATCGACCCAAACGGGGTATCGACCGATAGGGTGCGGCCATGCATGCCCTCTCCCTGCCCACCTGGTGGATCCACATCACCTCGGTGCTGGAGTGGATGGTGGCGATGCGGGCGGTGCAGCAGCTGGGCCGCAGACGGGCGGAACCGGCCTGGAACTGGCTGGCCCTGGCCATGCTGCCGGCCCTGGTGAGCGCCATGTGTGCCTGCACCTGGCACCTCTACGACAACAGCCCCGATCTCTACGGCCTGGTGGTGCTGCAGGCGGGACTCACCGCCGTTGGCAACCTGGCGCTGGCGCTGGCCTGCCTGCAGCTGCTGCGCCGTCAGGGCAGCAGCTCCCCTGCCGACGAGGCGACCGGTGATGGCTGAGTCCGCGGGTACCGGCGTGCTGGAACTGGTGCAGTGGCTGGGCCGCATCAACCCGGGGCCCCTGTTCGTGCTCTCGCTGTTGCCCTACCTGGCCTTCCTCTGGCTGGCGGGACGGGTGCAGGGATTCCCCCCTCTGGCCCTGCGGGGTTTCCAGCTCACCCTGTTGTTTGTGGCGGTGACGATCGCTGCCTCGATCCTGGCCCTGCAGACCACCGGCCAGCAGCTGGCGGATGTGGACCCGCTGCATGGCGGCGCCGAGGCCTTCCTCACCCTGGCCAATCTGCTGGTGGCGGTGGGCTTCAGCCAGGCGGTGCGACGCTGAACGCCGATGAACAAGTCTTAAGGGGACGGGGAGTGGGGCCCGCCTGCCCGGAAGATGGGGCGTCGCCCTGTGCTCCATGCTTGCGCCCCTTCTGATCCAGCCCCTGGCCATGGCACCCGCCACGATCACCTGGTCGCCCAAAGTGGCCCTGGTGATGATCCTCTGCAATGTGATCGCCATCGCCATCGGCAAGGCCACGATCCAGCAGCCCAACGTGGGCCTGCAGCTGCCCAACTCCGCCATGTTCGGCGGCCTCAGCCACGGCGCCATGCTCGGCACCCTCAGCCTCGGCCATCTGCTCGGCATGGGCGCCATCCTGGGCCTGGCCTCCCGCGGGGTGGTCTGAGCCGGGCTGCCATGTGCTGGCTGTTCTCCCGGCCCACCGGCCAGAGGGGAACAGCCGTTGAGCCAGACCTGCGGGTGGGCCAGACCCACTTGCCAGTGAACCTGCCAGTGAAGTGAAGTTGCCAGTGAAAATGACTCAGGCGTGAGCATCAGCCCAAAAGCTGAGACTCAACGACAGAGCTTCAGACCCCGAGAGGCTGGGGGCTGTTCTGAAGAGCCCGACGGGCTGGAAAGCGCTCCAGGATTCGATCGGCCATCTGGGCGGGAGTGAGCCCCAGGGCCTCCTTGCTCTGGGCGGGGCTGGCATGGTCCACGAGGACATCGGGAATTCCGATGCGCT